>DATBKW010000071.1:0-14508 GCA_036555665.1 Solirubrobacteraceae bacterium
GATCCGGCCGGAGCCGGACCCCGCGCCCGGCTCCGGCCCGACCCGCTGACCGATCATGTCCAGTTACATCCTCTTCCTGCTCCTCGGCCTGGGCGCCGGCGCCGTCTACGGCATCCTCGCGCTGGGCCTCGTGCTGAAGTACCGCGCCGCCGGCGTGGTCGACTTCGGGCACGGCGCGGTCGCGATGTTCATCGCCTACGTCTACCTCGGGCTGCGGGCGGACGGATCGCTGCAGTTCCCGTGGGTGGTGATCCCGCACGAGATCACCTTCGGCTCGGCGTTCGCGCTGGGGCCGGCGATCGCCGTCTCGCTCATCTACGCGGGCGCGCTCGGGCTCGTGTTGTACTGGCTGATCTACCGGCCGCTGCGCAGCGCATCGGCGCTGACCCGCGTGTGCGCCTCGGTGGGCACGATGCTGGCGCTGCAGGCGATCGCGGTGCTCAACTACGGGACGACCCCGAAGTCGACGCCGGCGATCCTGCCGTCCAAGCCGGTGCACCTCGCGGGCGTGACGGTTCCGTCCGACCGCTTCTGGTTCGCGGGCATCGTGATCGTGCTCGCGGTCGTGCTGTCGGTCGTCTATCGCGTGACCCGCTTCGGGCTGTCGACCCGGGCGGCCGCGGAGAACGAGCGGGGCGCATCGCTGATCGGGCTCTCGGCGGATCGCATCGGCGTCGGGAACTGGGTCATCGCGACGGTGCTCGCCGGCCTGGCGGGCATCCTCATCGCGCCGGTCTCGACGGTCGACCCGACCACCTACACGCTGTTCATCGTGCCGGCCCTGGGCTGCGCGCTGGTCGCGCGCTTCACGAACTTCGGGGTCGCCGCGGCCGTTGGCCTCGCGCTCGGGATGTTCCAGTCCGAGGCCATCAAGATGCTGAGCGTCTGGACGTGGCTACCCGAGCGCGGCGTGCCGGAGGCGCTGCCGTTCATCCTCATCGTCATCGCGATGACGATCTTCTCGCGCGGCGTCGGCGCGAGGGGCGCGGTGGGCGAGGCGAGCAACCCGTCGCTGGGCCGGCCGGCCCGGCCGTACGCGATGACGGCGCTGTGCTTCGTGGTCGGCCTGGTGGTCCTCCTGGTTCTCTCGGGCTCGCTGCTGGCCGCGTTCATCTCCTCGCTGGTCTACGTCTGCCTCGCGCTGTCGCTCGTGGTCCTGACCGGCTACGCGGGGCAGGTCTCGCTGGCGCAGATGTCGTTTGCCGGCCTGAGCGGATTCGAGGTCGCGCACCTCAGCTCGGGAATCGGCCTCGGCTTCCCGCTCGTGCTGATCGTCGCGGCGCTGATCGCGGTGCCGCTCGGCGTCCTGATCGGGCTGCCGGCACTGCGCCTGCGCGGGGTCAACCTCGCGGTCATGACGCTGGCGGCCGCCTTCGCGATCGATTCGCTGTTGTTCAACAACGAGGGCTTCAGCGGCGGGCTCGAGGGCAAGAACATCCCGTCGCCGCACCTGTTCGGCTGGGACCTCGGGATCGCCAAGGGAAACACCTACCCGCGCGCGATCTTCGGCGTCGTGGTGCTGCTCATCGTCTGCCTGGTCGGCCTGCTGGTCGCGCGGCTGCGCAACGCGCCCGCCGGCCGGATGTTCATCGCCGTGCGGTCCAACGAGCGCGCCGCGAGCGCCGTGGGCATCAACGTCGCGCGCGCCAAGCTGTTCGCGTTCGGGCTCTCCGCGTTCATCGCGGGCCTCGGCGGCGGGCTGTTCGCCTACGACCAGCAGACGATCACGGGGTCGACGTTCGCGGTGTTCACCTCGCTGACGCTGCTGGCGATCGCCTACGTGGCCGGCGTCGGGCGCATCGCGGGCGCGGTGGTGGCAGGCGTGATGCTGGCGGGCACCGGGCTGCTGGTCACGGCGCTGGACAACGCCTTCAACATCGGCAAGTACCAGATGGTCGTGGCGGGCGTCCTGCTGACGCTGACCGCGATCAAGCAGCCGGATGGCATCGCCGCCAGCCCGCCGCCGCCGCTGGTCAAGCTCGGCAACTGGCTCGCCGATCGCGTGTCGTGGCGCCGGCCGGCGGCCACACCGCAGCGAGCGCCCGCGATCGAGCCGTGAGCGTCGCGCTGGACCACGCAGGATTGAACGTGGCCGACCTCGACGCCGGCATCGCGTTCTACGGCCGCGCCCTCGGCTTCGAGGTCGAGTTCGGATTCGAGTTGGACGTCGACGGCATCCGCGGCGCGATGCTGCGCCTGCCGACGGGCGGACGGCTGGAGCTCTTCGAGCGCCCGGGCGCCGCGCCCGGGCCCGTGCCGGAGTCGCCGATCGCGGCGCTCGCCACGCGCGGCTACGGCCACGTCGCGGTCAGCGCGCCGGACATCGACGCGCTGTTCGCGCGCGCCGTCGAGGCGGGCGCGAGCGAGAAGCTGTCACCGCGGCCGTCGCCCGAGCCCGGCGTGCGCTTCGCGTTCGTCGCCGATCCCGAAGGCAACCTCGTCGAGCTGGTCGAGCGCCGGTGAGCGGGCGTCTCGCGGGCAAGATCTGCTTCATCACGGGGACCGCCGGTGGTCAGGGCGCGGCGGCCGCGGAGCTGTTCGCAGACGAAGGCGCCACGGTCGTCGGGTGCGACATCAAGGACGGCATCGACCTGGCCGACCCCGCGCAGGCCACGGCCTGGATCGAGCGCGGCGTCGCCGAGGCCGGCGGCATCGACGTCCTCTACAACAATGCGTCCGCCACGCGGGTCGGCCCGTTCGACGAGCTGACCTGGGAGGACTGGCAGTTCACGCTGCGCAACGAGCTCGACCTCATCTTCACGGCGACGAAGGCGGCCTGGCCGCACCTGAAGGCGCGCGGCGGCGGACTGATCATCAACACCGCGTCGGTGTCGGCGTGGCGCGGCGCCGCCTTCACCGAGCAGGCGGCCCACGGCGCCGCCAAGGGCGGCGTGCTGGCGATCACGCGCCACCTCGCCGCGTCCGGCGCGCCGCACCGCATCCGCGCCAACTCCATCAGCCCCGGGCTGATCGTCACGCCGCAGATCGCCCACTTCTTCGACGACCCGTCTCACCCGATGCACGGCATGCGCGAGGCGCACCCGCTCGGGCGCCTCGGCGAGCCCGAGGACGTGGCGCGCGTGGCCCTGTTCCTCGCGTCGGACGACGCGGCCTATCTCAACGCGGTCGACATCGTCGTCGACGGCGGGCAGTCGGTGATCGTGTGAGGCTGGTCGAACGAGGCCACGCGGGCTTCGAGGAGGCCTGCTTCGGGCGCCTGTTCAACGCGCGCACGCCCGACGAACGGGTGCCGGCGGCGGTGCTGTTCGCGGCGAGCGACGACGACGTGGTCGCCGGCGTGCGGCTGGCGCGCGAGTGCGGGTGGCAGGTGTCGGTGCGCTCGGGCGGGCACAGCTGGGCAGGCTGGAGCGTGCGCGACGACGCGCTGCTCATCGACCTCGGCGACATGCGCGAGATGACCTGCGAAGGCGAGGTGGCGACGGCGCGGCCGGCCGTCAAGGGCGGCCTCGAGCTCGCGCCGTTCCTGGCCTCGCACGGCCGCATGTTCACCGGCGGCCACTGCGAGTCGGTCGGCATCGGCGGCTTCCTGCTGCAGGGCGGCCAGGGCTGGAACTCGCGCCGCTGGGGCTGGGGCTGCGAGAACGTCCTCGCCGTCGACGTCGTCACCGCCGACGGCGAGCTCGTGCGCGGCGACGAGGAGCTCCTGTGGGCCGCGCGCGGCGCCGGGCCGGGGTTCCCCGGAGTCGTCACGCGCTTTCACCTGCGCACCTACCCGCTCACGCCGATGTTCCACGACACCTACGTGTTCGGGCTCGACGACGTCGAGCCGCTGCTCGCGTTCCTGCACGACGTACTGCCGCGCCTGGACGTCGCGGTCGAGCCGGTCGTCGCGGCGACGCGGCTGCGCACGGGCAAGGTCGAGTTGCTGTTGCACACCACGCTCGTGGCCGAGAGCGCGCAGGAGGCCGACCGGCTGCTGGCGCCGCTGGACGCCGTGCCGGTCGAACCGGTCGACCATGTTCGCTCGCCGACCACGCTCGACGAGGAGAACGCCGCCCAGGCCCTGCAGAACCCCGAGGGCCACCGTTACTGCGCCGACAGCCAGTGGACGAACGCGAGCGCCGCCGAGCTGGCGCCGCTCCTGCGCGACATCTGGAGCGAGCTGCCCACCCGGCACTCGTTCTCGATCTGGTACGGCTGGGCGCCGAGCCGGCCGCTGCCCGACATGGCCTTCTCGCTGGAGGCCAACGTCTACCTGGCCGCGTACGCGATCTGGACCGATCCCGCCGACGACGAGCGCCATCGCACCTGGGTGCACGGCCACTTCGAGCGGCTGGCCGAGCGGGTGGGCGAAGGGCTCTACATCGGCGACTCGGACTTCTCGCGGCGGCCCGACCGCTTCATGGCGCAGGACAACTTCGCGCGTCTGCACGAGATCCGCGCCGCCCGCGACCCCGACGGCGTCTTCGTCCCCTACCTCGGCCTCTAATGGAAGATCAGGCCACCGTCGACATTGAGCGTCTGCCCGGTGATGGCCTGCGCGGCGTCGGCGCACAGGAAGGCGACGGTGCCCGCCACGTCCTCGGGCACGAGCGCGCGGGGCAGTGCCTGCCGCGCGCGGACGGCGTCGAAGGCCTGCGGCGGGATGCCCTCGCGCGCGGCGGGCGTGGGCGTCAGCCCGGGCGCGACGGCGTTGACCGTGATCCCGTCGCCGCCGAGGGTGACGGCCAGCGTCCGCGTGAGGCCGATCAACGCCGACTTGCTGGTCACGTAGGCCAGCAGCGCGGGATCCGGCGGGCTCCAGATCGTGTCGGAGACGACGTGCACGATCCGGCCCCATCCGCGCTCGGCCATCCCCGGCGCGAACGCCTGCGCCAGCAGCAGCGCCGCCTCGACGTTGACCGCGTGGACGCGGCGCCAGCTGGCGAGGTCGACGTCGGCCAGCGCGGCCTGGTCGAAGGCGGCTGCCGCGTGGACGAGCACGTCGGCGCGGCCGACCTCCGCGGCTGCGCGCCGGACGTCGTCGGCGTCGGCCAGGTCGCACTCGTCGCGATCGAGCACGACCGTCCGATGACCGTCCGCAGCGAGGGCCGCGACGATCGCGCCGCCTATCGCGCCGGCACCGCCGGTCACCACCGCCGTCCGCTCCATGGTCGAAAGGCAAGCAGATGACGACACCACCGGTGGGTACGCTCGGTGCCATGAGCACGCCCGCGGACGGGATCGCCCGCCGCGACAACGTCGAGCAGGTCTATCGCCGCGTCCGCGAGGCAATCCTCGAGGGCGAGATCGCGCCCGGCGCCGTGATGTCGCAGGTCGCGCTCGCCGACGACCTCGGCGTCAGCCGCACGCCGCTGCGCGAGGCGCTGCGAATGCTCCAGAGCGAGGGGCTCGTCGACGCCCAGGCCAACCGCCGCGTCACCGTCCGCCCGATCTCGGCCACCGACGTCGAGGAGCTCGTAGTCATGCGCGTGGCCCTCGAGACCGAGGCCATCCGCCTGTCGGTCGACCGCCTGCAGCCGGAGGACATCGCCGCGCTCGAGGGCCGCCTGGCCGAGATGACGCACTTCGCCGACGCCAAGGACTACGAGCGCTGGACGCTGCCGCACAACGCCTTCCACCGCGGGCTCACCGCGCCCGCGGGCGAGCGCATCAACGCGCTGCTCCAGCAGCTCTCCGACCACTTCGAGCGCTACCGGCGCGTGCACATCGCGCGCTCGCCGAAGGCATGGCTGACGGTCGGCCACCGCGAGATCCTCGACGCGACCAAGAGCGGCGATCGCGAGAAGGCCGGGCGCGTGCTCGCCGAGCACCTCTCGGCCACCGCCTTCGACGTGATGGAGCTGCTCGAGCCCGGCTACGACGGACCCCGCCTGCGGCAGACGCTCGAGGACGTCGGTGTCCGTCCGAAGCGCAAGCGTTGAGCTGACGACCGGCCGCGTGCGCGGCCGCGACGGCGCCTACCTCGGCATCCCGTACGCGGCGCCGCCGGTCGGCGGGCGGCGCTGGGCGCCGCCCGCGCCCGTGGAGCGCTGGGCCGGCGAGCTCGACGCGCTGGCGCCCGGGCCGCCGCCGCCGCAGCCCGTGCGGCCGATCTCGGAGTTCGCCTGGGGGGTGATCCCGCCGGGCGACGAGGACTGCCTGTACCTCAACGTGTGGACGCCGCGGTCGGGGCACGGCCCCTGGCCGGTGCTCGTCTTCCTCATCGGCGGCGGCTTCACGGTCGGCTGGACGGGCTCAGGCCTCGACGACGGCGCGGCGCTCGCCGAGGCGGCGCAGGTCGTGGTCGTCACCTTCAGCTACCGCCTGGGCTCGCTGGGCTGGGCCTTCGGCAACTGGGGCCTGCGCGACCAGCTCGCCGTGCTGGAGTGGGTGGCGCGCGAGATCGGCGCGTTCGGCGGCGATCCGGCGCGGGTCACGCTCGGCGGCCAGTCGGCGGGCGCGGCCTGCGTGGCCGACCTGCTGGGGTGCCCCGCCGCCGACGGACTGTTCTCGCAGGCGATGCTGCACTCGCCGCCCTTGCCGGAGGCGGCGGGCGACCCCGAGCGCCGCGCGCGCTGGGAGCACGACCTGGACGTGACGCCGCAGACGCCGGCCGCGGAGGTCGTCGCACGCCACGAGGCGCTGCTGCAGGTCGGCGAGTGGCAGGGGACGCGCGGGGCGGCGCAGCCGACGCTCGAGGGCGACCTGCTCCCCACGTCGCCCTTGGATGCGCCGGCCGCGCGCATCGACGTGCCGGTGCTCGTCGGCACGACGCGCGACGAGGCCACCTTCCTGTTTCGCACCGGCGGGCGCGACGCGCCGGACGAGCAGTGCGAGCGCGTGACCGCGCACCTGTTCCGCGAGCCGACGGAGCGCTGGGCGCGCTCGCGCGCACAGGCCGGCGGCCGCGTGCACCTCTTCCGCATCGAGCACGCCTCGCCTGATCCCCGCCTGGGCGCGCTGCACACGATCGACGTGCCGCTGCTGTTCGGCACGTTCGCGACCAGCGAGGTTGCGCGTCACTACGTCGACGACGACGAGCGCACGCGCGCGGTCTCGGACTTGATGCAGGGCGAGTGGGGGCGGTTCTTCCACGGCGAAGACCTCGCGTGGCCGGCGGACACGCCGCGCGTCATCGGCTGATCATCGGTTCGCTTCAGCCAGACTGTATGCAGTTGTGCATTTCGTATGCAAGCTTTATTCTTGCCCGCATGACCACGCTTATCGCCGACGCCCCGGTCACGACCCTGCCGGGCGAGCCCATCCCCTACGTGATCGAGTCCGGCAGCGGCCGCGCCCACGTGCTGCTCGGCGAGGTCGGGCGGGCGCTCGTCGGCGCGGAGGAGTCGCGCGGCGCGATGTCGGTCATGTCGCTCGACGGGCCGAAGGCCGAGCGCCCGATCCCGCTGCACTACCACGACGACGAGCACGAGTTCTTCTACGTGCTGCGGGGCGCGGTCGCGCTGTGGGCCGACGACGAGAGCCGCGTAATGACGCCCGGCGGCTTCGGCTACATCCCGCCCGGCACGCTGCACGCCTACCAGCTGCGCGGGCACTACTCGACCTTCGTCGGCCCGATCGTCCCGGGAGGCTGGGACCGGTTCTTCGACCTCACCGGCGAGCCGTTCGGCACGGCCGCCTTCCCGCAGGGACCGAAGGGCCCGCCGCCGTTCGAGAAGTTCGGGCGCGCCGAGGTCGAGTTCAAGATGAAGTACCGGCCCGACGCCCAGTACGCGGCGCCGACCCACGACGCGCCCGACGACGCGCTGCCCGCCGGGCAGTCGCCGTTCTTCCTGCGCTGCGGCGAGGGTCCGCGCCACGAGCTGGCCGGCCAGCTGCAGACGCTGCTCGTCGGCGCCGACCAGACCGGCGGCACCTGCACGATGACCACGGTCGAGATGCCGAAGGGCCGCGGCCTGCCGGCGCACGTCCACGAGGGCACCCACGAGGCGCTGATGGTCCTCGAGGGCCGCCTGAGCGTCACGCTCGACGGCGAGGAGCAGGTGCTCGCGCGCGGTGACACCGCCAGCATCCCGGCCGGCACCGAGCACGCCTACGCCGGGGCCGCGCACTACACCAAGATGCTCACCATGAGCTCGCCCGGCGGCCTCGAGCGGCTGATCGCCACCGCCGGCGAGGCGACGCAGGAGCACATCTTCGGCGCCGACCCCGCGACGCTCGACCTCGACGCGCTGCGTTCGGCGGCGGCGGGTCTGGACGTCGCGATCTTGTGACGGTCGTCCGCGCGTGGTTTCGCGGCGCCGCGTTGCCAGGGCGATGAGGGCGTGAGGCCTGGGGTGGCACCGCCGTTGGCGCTGTGGTCGGGCGTCGGCGGCGGCGCAGGGCGGGAGTTTGCCCTGCGCGGCCCGCCGCGGACCGGCCGCCAGACCACCCGGCCTACCGCCTACCGCCCGCGCAGCCGCCAGACGTTCACCGACACCACACGCGAGCCGTCGGCGGCCACGGTGGCGCTGTGCGGGACGTTGCCGGGGATGACGGCGAGCTGGCCGGGCCCCAGCGCCGTCGGGCGGCCGTCGACGACGAAGTCGACGGTGCCGCCCTCGGCGATGAAGGTGACCTGGTCCTCGGGGTGCTGGTGGGTCTCCCAGGCGCAGCCCGGCTCGTAGCGGTAGACCGTCACCGTCAGCTGCTCGGTGTCGATCGTGGCGCCGAAGATCCCGGGCCGGACCTCGGTGAACTCCTGCTCGTCCCAGCGCAGCGCCAGGGCCTGCGCGAGCATCAGACCCCGGCGGTGACGTCGGCGGACACGACCTCGTTGCGCAGCACGCCGACCCGCTCGATCTCGCACTCGACGACGTCGCCGGGCTTGAGGTAGAGCGACATGGGGTCGTCGGAGAAGCCGGCCACGCCGGAGACGGTGCCGGTCGAGATGATGTCCCCGGCGCTGTAGCCCATGGGCGAGTAGTGGCTGATGATCTCCGGGATCGTCACCGACATGCGGCTGGTGTGCGAGACCTGGCGCGACTCGCCGTTGACGCGCAGCTCCATCGCCAGGTCCTGCGGGTCGCCCACCTCGTCGGGCGTGACGATGCACGGGCCGATCGGGCAGAAGGTGTCGATGCCCTTGGACAGGCTGAAGACGCCGGACTTCATCTCCTCGCGCTGGATGTCGCGCGCGGTGATGTCGTTGAAGATCAGATAGCCGGCGATGTACTCCTCGGCCTCCTCGGGCGAGAAGAACTTGCCCGCCTTGCCGATGACCACGGCCAGTTCGAGCTCGTAGTCCATCTCGTTGGTCAGGCCGTCGGGCGGATAGACGATCGCGTCGCCGGGGCCGATGATCGCGTCGACGTTCTGGAAGAACACGATCCACGGCAGCACCGGGTGCGACCAGTTGACGTTCTTGGACTCCTCGTGGTGCTCGCGGAAGTTGCCCGCGGTATGGAAGAACTTCTTGGGGATGATCGGCGCGCGCAGGCGCACGTCGGCGAGGGCGTGGGTCCGGCCCGTCTCCGCAGCCTCCTGGCCGCGCTCGAAGTACGTGCGCATGTCGGGGACGTCGAGCTCGATCACGCGATCGTCCTCGAGGCGCCCCACCTTGCCGTCGTCGAAGGTCACCAGCTTCATCGAGAAATCCTTTTGCTCCAGACCGTGAGGGCAAGCGCCCGCTGCCACCTGTGGGCGGACACTCAAGTTGCATACACTCTAGCCATCTGCGTAGACTTGCGCAAGATGTTCGTCGCCAATCTCCGGGATCGTCTGTCGCTGGTCCACGACGGCCGTGCGATCGACGTCGAGCGCGCGAGCGGCGGCCGGTTCGCCAGCGACCCGCAGGCGGTCTACGCCGACTGGGACGCCTTCGTCGGCTGGGCGTCGAGCGTCGGCGACGGCGACGGCGACGGCGAGCCGTACGATCCCGGCGACCTCGGCGCGCCGGTCCCCCGGCCCCGGCAGGTCTTCGCGCTCGGCCTCAACTACGCGATGCACGCCGAGGAGGCGGGGCTCGCGCTGCCCCCGATGCCGCTGACCTTCACCAAGTTCCCGTCCTGCATCGTCGGGCCCGGCGCGACGGTCGACGTGGCCACCGACCGAGTCGACTGGGAGGTCGAGCTCGTGGCGGTCGTCGGGCGCCGCGCCCACCGGGTCGCCGCCGCGGACGCGTGGGACCATGTGGCCGGCGTGACGGTCGGCCAAGACCTCTCGGCGCGCGACGTGCAGATGATCGGCTCGCCGCCGCAGTTCAGCCTCGGCAAGTCGTTCCCCGGCTTCGGCCCGACCGGACCATGGCTGGTGACGGCCGACGCACTCCCCGACCGCGACGACCTGGCCATCGGCTGCTCGGTCAACGGCGAGGCCGTCCAGGGCGACCGCACCTCGTCGATGCTCTTCTCGATCCCCGAGACGATCGCCCGGCTGTCGGCGATCTGCCCGCTGCTGCCGGGCGACCTCATCTTCACCGGAACCCCCGCCGGGGTCGGCAACCGGATGGACCCGCCGCGCTACCTGCGCCCGGGCGACGAGCTCGTCAGCACCATCGAGGGCATCGGCTCGATCACCACGAGGTTCGCGTGAGCTGGCTGGGCCTTGAGCACCAGCGCGTCGTGATCGCCGGGGGCGCGGGCAGCTTCGGGGCGGCGATCGCGGAGGCCTTCCGCGAACAGGAAGCGGAGGTCGCGGTCGTCGACGTGCAGGAAGGCGATCACATCCAGGCCGACCTGCGCGACCCGGCGGCCGCGCGCGCGGCGATGTCCGAGGCGGCCGAGCGGCTCGGCGGCATCGACGTCTTCGTGCACAGCGTCGGCATCAACCGCCGCAAGCCGATCGAGGAGTACTCCGGGGAGGACTGGGACGACATCGTCGCCATCAACCTCTCCAGCGCGTTTCACACCGCGCAGGCGGTGCTGCCGCAGATGCGCGCGCAGGGCCACGGCCGCATCGTCTTCTTCTCCTCGGTCGCGGGGCGCAGCGGGCACAAGCACCACGGGCCGTACGCGGCGACCAAGGGAGCCATCAACCAGCTCACGCGGGTGATGGCGCACGAGTACGCGGCCGACGGCGTCACGATCAACGCGGTCGCGCCCGGCTACATGGACACCGAGCTGACGCGCCAGTACCTCGCCGACCACCCGGGCCGCCGCGAGGAGCTGATCGAGCTGATCCCGGCGGGCCGCTTCGCGCGCGTCGACGAGGTGGTCGGCCCCGTGCTCTTCCTGTGCTCCCGGCAGGCGAGCTTCATCACCGGGACGGTTCTGTACATCGACGGCGGACGGAGTGTGCTGTGAGCGGACGGCTCGAAGGCAAGGCGGTGATGGTCACCGGCGCGGGCACCGGCTTCGGCCAGCAGCTCGCGATCAAGGCGGCGGAGGAAGGCGCGGCGCGCGTGATCGTGCACTACCGCTCCTCGGCGGCCGGCGCCGAGGAGACCGCGGCCGGCGTGCGCGCCGCTGGCGCCGAGGCGGCGCTCGTCCAGGGCGACATCTCGGTCTGGGACGACATCAAGCGGATGGCCGAGGAGGCAGGCGACCTCGACGTGCTCGTCAACAATGTCGGCGACATGGCGTCCTCGCAGACCTCGTGGCGCGAGCTCGACGAGGCGACGATCGACCACGTCCTCGACGTCGACATCAAGGGCACCATGCTGATGGTCCACGAGTTCGGCGTGCGGATGCTCGATCGCGGCGTGCGCGGGGCGATCGTCAACATCGGCTCGACGGTGATCGTGCGCGGCAGCCCACGCGCGCCGATCTACGCCGCCGGCAAGTACGGCCTGCTCGGGATCACGAAGTCCTACGCCAAGGCGCTCGCGCCGCACGTGCGCGTGAACACCTTCGCGCCGGGCTTCATGGACACGCCGGCGGTCATGAACCGCCCGGACATGAAGTCGGGGCGCCTGGAGCAGCTCCAGCGCGACACGCCGATGGGCCGCATCCCGCCGCCCGAGGACCTCACCGGCGCCGCCCTCTTCCTCGCCACCGACGACGCGATCCACATCACCGGCTCCTACATGATCTGCGACGGCGGTTACTCGATGCTCGGCGCGTAGGCCCAGCGGCGGGCGCCGTCGACACGCTCGAGGCGGCCGAGGCGGTTGCCGGCGTCGTGGGTCATCGTGATGAGCGCGCCGCTGTCGGTCAGCTCTTCGGCCAGCGCCGCGCGCGTGCGCTGGGCGAGCCGGGGATCGACGTCGGTGACCGACGCGTAGTCGTCGCGCAGGAGCTGCGCGGGATTGTGCGCGGCGTCGGCGAGCAGGACCACGCGATCGCGGCCGAGGTCGACGATGCAGTGGCCGGGGGTGTGCCCGGGCGCGAGGCGCAGCGTGACGCCGGGGACGATCTCGGCCCCCTCGCCATCGTGGAGCGCGCTGGCGTCGGCGAGGGGGCGAGGCGCTCGGGCGCAGGGATCGCCCGGAAGCTCGACGACGACCGTGTGCTCGGGGGTGCGGATCAGGAAGCCACCGAAGTTGACGCCCATCAGCCCGTCGGCGTCGAGGAATTCGGCCGGAAGGTCCTGGTTGAGCAGCTCGGTGGCGGGGATGTGCAGCTCGCCGTCGGAGAGCGGTGTGACGACGCGAGTCATCGATCCCATCCCTTCTCGAGACCCTCGATGAGCGCTGCGACGGCCGCGTGCAGCGGCGTGGGGACGCCGGCCCGTTCGCCCTCGCGAACGATCCCGCCGTTGAGGACGTCGATCTCGGTCGGCCGGCGCGCGAGGACGTCCTGCAGCATGCTCGGCTTGTGGTCGTGGTTCTCGACCGCCGCCCGGCTGATGAGCTCGTCGGGATCGGAGTCGAGGGCGATGCCGAGCGCGTCGGCGACCGCGCGGCCCTCGTCGACGAGCGCCGTGACCGTCGCGCGCAGCTCCGGCACGTCGCACAGCTCGCCGTGGGTCAGCCCTGTCAGCGCGGCGAGCGGGTTCGTCGCGGAGTTGAAGAGCAGCTTGGTCCACTGCGCGCCGCGGGCGTCGGCCTCGACGTGCGCGGGCATGCCGGCGCGGTTGAGGGCGTCGCCGAGCCGCGCCACCTCGTCCATCGCCGCCGGCTGCGGCTCGAACGGGCCGATCCACGTCGGGCCGGTGGCGTCCATGTTGACCACGCCGGGTGCCGCGACGTGCCCGGCGGGCAGGCAGACGCCGCGGATCACGCGCGGCACATGGCGGGCGACGACCTCCTCGCTGCCGATGCCGTTCTGCACGCTGCACACGGCACCGTCGGCGAACACGGCGGCGGTCGCGGTCATCGCCTCACCAGTGAAGGCCGCCTTGACGGCGACGATGCCGAGCTCGCACGGCGGGATCTCGGCTGCGTCCACGCGAGCATCGACGCGCGCGCTCAGCGTGGCGGCACCGGTGAGCCGCAGCCCGTCCCGATTGATCGCCGCGACGTGCTCGGCCGAGACGTCGTAGGCCCACACCTCGACGTCGTCGAGCTGCGCGAGGTGCGCGGCGTAGAGGCCCCCGATGGCCCCGCAGCCGACGACGCAGATCCTCACCTCAGCACCGCGGCCGCGATCTCCTGGCACACGTCGGGCGCGGCGCCGCCGATCCCGAGGCCGGCGACGACGCGGTCGTCCTCGCGCACCGGCAGCCCGCCGGGCGCGGCCGCCGCCTTGATCGGCAGCAGCGCCGCGAGCTCCGGCTCGACCTCGCCGCTGGCAAGCTGGAAGGTCGCTGCGGTCACCGCTACCGCCTGTGCCACGTACGGGCCGGCGGTCGGCGCGCCGTCCATGCAGTCCTGCTGGATCGGGTCGCCGCGGTGGTCGACGACGGCGACGGCGATCCGCACGCCGCGCTCGACGGCCGCCTCGATGGCGCGGTCGGCCAGGGCAAGCCCCCATTCGTGCTCGGGCTGCGAGGCGGGCGGCGGCTCGGCGTAGCCCAGGCCCTCCTCGTCGGGCAGGTCGCCGTAGGCATCGACCCAGCGCTGCTCGTCGTCGCCGTGCTGGCCGACGTAGGGGACGCCGAGCGCGTAGTGGACGAGCAGGTCCTCGCAGTTGGCCGGCTTGCCCTTCGCGATGAGCTTGCGCCTGTCGGCGCCGGGATAGTCCACGAACGGGCCGACCGTCGCCCCCGAAGCGGCCACGCCCGCGACGACGATTCCGTCGTCGCCGGCGATCGGCATGCCGCCGGCCCCCGGGAAGACCGCCTCGGGCGAGCACGCTACGAAGCCGGTGACCATCGGCGGCGCGATCATCCCCAGCCGCCCCAGGTGCACGACGCTGGGGATCTGCTGCGTCGCCGCGATCCACGCCTTCGAATGCGCGCGCGCCATCCCCCCGGTGCCGCCCCGATCCATCCGCGAAGCGGAGACGAGGACGCCGCTGGCCCCCACCACGGCAACTGCGCCACGGACGCCAAGGTCCTCGGCCTTGTCGATGGCGCGATCGATCAGCGCGCGGGCGTCGGCGAGTGGCAGATCTCGTGTGTGCATTGTGTCGAACTGTATACAATGATACCCAAGCCGTGCGCGTCAGGGCAGGCGCAGGTCCAGCGGGGCCTCCGGCGCGTACTCGCCCGCGTAGGCGCGGCGGTGGATCTCCTCCGGGGAGAGCCCTTCGCGGCGTGCCGCGAGGAGCTGGTCGGGGTCGACGGGCTTGCCGATCGGGTCGG
>DATBKW010000072.1:0-24048 GCA_036555665.1 Solirubrobacteraceae bacterium
GTTCCAGCAGCCGGGCGTGGCGCGATACCGCTTCCGCGCGCTGAGCCTGGCCGAGGCTGCGTATCCGTATCTCGCCGGCGGCTCGAACGTTGTCGCAGTGCGCAAACGCTGAGCCGTCCGAACTCGGGGTCATACTATCGAACGTGTGTTCGTTCCCCAGCCCACCCGAAGCGATGACCCAGCATCCGGTAGACGTGGGCAGCGCACCGAAGCGATCGTTCTCGCCGCCCTGGTCCGACGGTGCTATCGCGTACTCACCCCGTTCGGGACGAATCACCGCTACGACCTCGCGATCGATCTCGGCGACCGCGTCCTACGCGCTCAATGCAAAACCGGGCGTCTCCGCCGCGGGACGATTCTCTTTCACGCTAGGAGCATCAGATCGAACACGCGCGGGACATATTGCCGGACATACGACGACGAGATCGACCTCTTCTTCGTCTACTGCCCACAGACCGACCGGATCTACGCCGTGCCGGTGGAAGAAGCCACCGCAACGGTGGGGGCGCTTCGGGTCGCCCCGACCGCGAACGGGCAAACGAAGCGGATACGCTGGGCGAGGCAGTACGAACTGCCGGAGTAGCTCAGCTGGCAGAGCAGCCCCCTTGTAAGGGGCAGGCCGTCGGTTCGAATCCGACCTCCGGCTCTCGTCCGTCCCGGGGGTCTCTGGGGCGGGCGGCCAGGGAGGGGGCGCCTACGACTCCGACGCCCCTACCGCGTGCTCGATGTTCCCGTGCCCGTTCGACGACACGACGTGCTCGTACGGCGGCACGCCGGTGTCTGCCGGGGCGTTGAAGCGGCGCTCGAGCTCGCCGAGGACGACGCCGAACAGGAGGTGGCGCCAGGTCGCCTGGGCGAAGGCTCGGGCGTTGCCCCACAGGACCGGGAAGTCGCTGCGAGCGGGGTGGACGCGCTCGACCGCCACGGTCATCGGCCACGTCGAGAGGTGCTCGACCAGCGCGACCGCCGGGCCGCGGGCCCAGGACGGGAGCGGGATGCGCGGTGCCAGATTCGCGTACGCCGCGCCGAGCGATGCCCCCGCCAGCAGGTGCAGCGTGAAGCCGGCGATCGGCCATGCCGGGCCCTGGGTGACTGCCTTGCCGAGCAGCGCCTCGTCGGAATAAGGGACGCCGAAAGCCCGCATGTCCAGGGGCGATTGGGCCGACCAGGCCCCTGCGGCGATGACCCCGGCGAGGGCTCCGCGTGCGGTCCGTGCGCGATCGATCGGCATCGGCGAACTGTAACCGTGCCTACGGAAAGGGCGTATCGGTCGCATGGATCGCGAGACCCTGCTGGAGCGCGCGCGCGGTCGGGGTGTCAACCCGATCGTGTACTGGCTGCTCCGCGCGATCGTGCAGCCATCGGCGCACATCTATTTCCGCCTGAGCCGCATCGGCCGCGAGCACATTCCGGCGGAAGGCGGGTTCATCATCGCGTCCAACCACCGCTCGTTCCTGGACCCCTTCGTCATCGCGCTCATGGCGCGGCGGCCGATCTACTTCATGACGAAGAAGGAGGCGTTCATCAACCGCCCGGCGGCGTGGCTCCTGAGTTCGCTCGGCGCCTACCCGATCGATCGCGGCGCCTCCGATCAGGACGCGTTGGCCACCACCAAGGCGATCCTGGAGCGCGGCGACGGCGTCCTCATCTTCCCCGAGGGCACTCGCACCCGGCCCGGCGCGCTTGGCCGCCCCAAGCGCGGCGTCGGGCGCCTGGCCCTCGAGACCGGCGTCCCGGTCGTGCCGGTCGCCATCATCGGCACCGAGGCCGTCCGCAACGGTTGGCGCTTTCGCCCCCACAAGGTGCGCATCCGCGCGGGCGCCCCGCTGACCTTCCCAAAGGTCGAGAACCCCACCGGCGCCCTGGCCGGTGCGGTCACCGATCGCATCTGGCCGTGCGTCGAGCTGCAGTGGGAGTGGCTGGGCGGCACGCCGCGCATACGCCGCGCCGCGGTCATCGGCGCGGGGGCCTGGGGCACGAGCCTCGCCATCGCGCTCGCGCGCGCCGGCCTCGAGGTCGACCTCGGCACCCGCACCGCCGAGCAGGCGGCCGAGCTCAAGGACACGCGCGTCAACAGCCGCTACCTGCCCCAAGTCCCGCTGCCCGACAAGATCGCCGTTCACCGCGCAGCCGACCTCGAGCTCGCCCACCACGACCTCGTGTGCCTGGCCGTCCACGCCCGCGACCTGCCCGCCGTCGTCGCCGCGCACGGCTCGAAGATCCCCGCGCGCGCCGGTGTGCTGGTTCTCTCGAGGGGGCTTGTGGCACCGCTCGGCGCTCTGCCCACCGCCTACGTCGCGGAGCGCACCGCCAGCCACGCCGTCGCCTGCCTCGGCGGTCCGGGCGACGCCGCCGATGCGCTCGCCCACGGCGCCTCGCTGGTCGCCGCCTCCACCGACCAAACCTTCCTCGCCCAGCTCGCCGACGTGCTCGCCGCCGCCCGCTTCGACGTCCAGCGCACGACCGACGTCACCGGCGTCGAGCTCGCCGGCGCGGCGCGGCATGCCGCGATCCTGGCCGCGAGCGCGGCCGCCTCGGCCGGGCCGAACGCCGCCGGCGCCGCCGCCGGCAAGGTGCTCGCCGAGGTCGACGCCTACTCGCGCCGGCACGGCGGCCAGCCCGGGACCTTCGCCGGCCTCGCCGGCGCGGGCGACCTCGTGGCGACCGTCATGGCCAACGGCACCGCTGAGCGCCGCACCGCCGAAGCCCTCGACGCCCTGCCGCTGCTGGCCGCCGCCCTCGACGAGGACGGCGCCGACGCCCCCGCCGTGACCGGCCTGGCCGACGTCATCGCCGGGCGCGTCGAGCCCGAGCGCTGGGCCGCGACCGTGATGAAGCCGACTCGAGCGCGATCGACTCGCGCCGCGTGAGTACGCTCCGTGCGTGGAGAAGGCTCAGCTCGATCGCGAGTTCTCGGAGCTGTACCGGGCGCACCTGCGCGACGTCTATTCCTACTCGTACTACCGGGTGGGGAATCACCACGACGCCGAGGACCTGACCGAGCAGACCTTCCTGCAGGCCTACCGCCACTACGAGCGTGCGCTGCGCGAGTCCGATGGCCGCCCGCTGCGCCCGTGGCTGATCCGCATCGCCCACAACCTGGCGGCGAACCTGTACCGCGATCGGGCGCGCAAGCCGCAGACACCGATCGAGGACACCGGGGCGCTGAGCGCGATGCACACGACGGAGGACCTTGTCGAGGGCCGCGACGAGCTTGCGCGGATCCTCGAGGGCGTCAAGGAGCTGCCGGACGACCGCCGCGAGGCGCTGATCATGCGCTTCGCGCTGGGGATGGACAACCGCGAGATCGCGCGCGCAATGGGGCGTACGGACGGCGCGACCAAGGTACTCATCCATCGTGCGATCAAGCAGCTCGAGGAGATCGTCGCCGCACGGGGAGGTGTGGCCTGACATGAGCGATCCGATCGCCGCCGACATCGAGGTGCTGCTTCGCCAGGCCTTCCGTCCGGTCGACCCGCCGGAGAGCCTTTCGGTCCGCCTCGAGTCCACCTTGCAGGAGCTGACCGACCTCGCCGCCGAGGAGCTCGAGTCCTGGGAGCTGAGCTCGATGCGCGATCCGCGCAACTGGGTGCGCCCGGTGGCCGCCGCCGCGATCGGCACCGCCGCCGGGGCCGGGCTCGTCGTCCTGCGCGTGCGCCAGCAGCACCGCAAGCAGCGCAAGCAGGTCCACGGCGTCGAGCTGGCCGAGCGCACGCTCAAGGCGGCTGCCGACGAGGTCAAGCGCCTCGTCGATCGTTTCTGAAACTCCGCGCCGCGAGGCGTGATCCAAAAACCCCGGCGCTGCGTACGCCATCCTTAGGATGGCGCTGATGCACCTCGCAGACGAGGACTTGATGCAGCTTGTGCGTCGCGGAGACGCGCGGGCCTTCGAGACCGTCTACGAGCGCCACGCGACCGCGGCCTTCTCGCTGGCCTACCGGATGACCGGCAAGCGCAACACCGCCGAGGACGTGGTTCAGGAGGCGTTCCTCAGCCTCTGGCGCTCGGGTGCGCGCTACGACCGCACGCGCGGCTCGGTGCGCACGTGGGTGCTCGGCATCGTCCACAACCGCGCGATCGACGCGCTGCGCCGGTCGATGGTCCACGACCGGCGGCGGGCGAGTGACGAGGGCATCGAGGAGCGCTTCGAGGCGCGCGAGCGCACCGATGTCGAGGCGGCGCGCCGCGACGAGGCGCGCGACGTCCGCGAGGCCCTCGAGACGCTCCCGCCCGAGCAGTGTCGGGTCATCGAGCTCGCCTACTTCGGCGGCTTCACACACTCCGAGATCGCCGAGATGCTCGAGACCCCGATCGGTACCGTGAAGGGCCGGATGCGGCTGGGGCTCGAGAAGCTGCGCGGCCAGCTCGGCGGGCTTGCGGAGGCGGTCTCGTGACCGACTGTGCACAGCGCGAGAACGTGGGCTCCTACGTCCTGCACGCGCTGCCCGACGACGAGTACGAGCGCTTCGTCTCGCACCTGGAGAGCTGCGACGACTGCCAGCGCGAGGTCGCCGACCTGAAGATGGCGGCCGACACGCTGCCGCTGGCCGCCGACCAGCTCGCGCCTCCGCCCGAGCTGAAGGACCGGATCATGGCGGTCGTCCACGCCGAGGCCGAGCTGCTGGGCGCGGCCGGGGCGCGCGCCGACCAACCCGAGACGGCGCGACCGCCCGAGCGCGAGAGCTGGTGGAAGCGCAGGCTGGTCTCACTGCGTCCGCTGCCCGCCATCGGCATGGCGACGGCGGTCCTCGCCATCGGCGTGATCGCCGGCGTCCTGCTCACCGGCGGCCGCGAGAGCACGCGCACCGTCGACGCCAAGGTGACGCTCGCCTCGGCGCCCACGGCGCGCGCAGCGGTGAAGGTCAGCGGCGACGACGCCCGCCTGACGGTGACGAACTTCCCCGCGGCCGGCAGCGACCACGTGTACCAGGTGTGGCTCGTGCGCGGAAAGAACAAGCCCGAGTCGGCGGGGCTCTTCCGGGTGCCCGAGAACGGCGGCGCGACGTTCGACATCCCGGAGTCGGTGAAGGGCGTCGATCAGGTGATGGTCAGCCGCGAGCCCGGCGGCGGGTCCGACCAGCCGACGACCGAGCCGATCGCCGCGGCCGCGCTGGCCTGACCTGAATCCAACAGACCGGTTGATAGCGTCCGGCGCCCGCATGGCGACCTGCTACCGCCACCCGTCGCGCGAGACGGCCGTTTCCTGTTCCTCGTGCGGCAGGCCGATCTGCCCGGACTGCATGACGCCGACGCCCGTCGGCATGCGCTGTCCGGAGTGCGCCAAGCAGCGCACCAGGGTGCAGACGATGAGCTCGACGCGCGGCGAGCCGCGGGTCACCGTTGCGATCATCATCGCCTGCGCGGCCGTCTTCCTGGGCACGAACGGGTTCAGCGGCGGCTCGGGCAAGCTGTGGAACGAGCTGCTGCTCTTCGGCCCGGCCGTCCACTTCGGGCACGACTACTACCGGCTGATCACCTCCGGCTTCCTGCACGCCGGCCCGATCCACATCCTCTTCAACATGTATCTGCTGTGGATCCTCGGCAACATGCTCGAGCCCGTCCTGGGGTCCGGCCGGTTCGCGGCGCTGTACTTCACCGCGCTCTTGTGCGGGTCCTTCGGGGCGCTCGTCATCAATCCCGACGTGCCGACGGTCGGCGCGTCGGGCGCGGTCTTCGGGCTGATGGGCGCCGCCGCGGTCGAGCTGCGCTCGCGCGGCATCAACCCCTTCAAGACCGACATCGGCCTGCTGATCATCTTCAACCTCGTGCTGTCGTTCGTGATCAGTCACGTGTCGGTCGGCGGGCACATCGGCGGCCTGATCGGTGGCGTGCTCGTCGGTGTGGCCTACGACATCGCCGACCGGCAGCGCTGGCCGTGGTTCGCGTACCTCGCTGCGCTGCTGATCTCGCTCGTCGCGGTGTTCGGCGCGCTTCAGGCTGCCGGCTAAACCTCGACCTCGTGCACGGCGCCGGGCGCCTCGGGCACGAGCTCGGGATGCAGGATGTGGGCCATGAGCTCCAGGCCGTCCACGAGCCGCGGCCCCGGGCGGGAGAAGTACGCGGCGGCGTCGACGGCCACGACGCGGTCGGCGCCCAGGCCGCGCAGCGCGTCGAGATGGGCGAACGCCTCGGCCAGCGAGCGGTCGGCGTCATAGCCGCACGGCATGCAGACCACGACCCGCGGTCCGGCGGCGGCGACCATCTCCCACGTCGTCTGCTCGGAGTGCTCGCCCGGGAAGCCGAGCACGTCGATGCCGCCGGCCAGCTCGATGATCTGCGGCGTCCAGTGCCCTGCCACGAAGACCGGGTCGAGCCACTCGATGGCCGCCACCGGAACGCGCTCGGCGCCGCGCACGGCCACGCGCACGGCGTCGACGCGAGCGCGCTGGCGCGCGATCAGCTCGAGCGCCGCATCGCGCGAGTCGGTGAGGTGGGCGATCGTGCGCACATCGCCGAACGACTCGCCCAGCGTGTGCGGATCGAGGGCGACGACCTTCGGCCTGGTCGCGATCGTCTGGGCCACGGCGCGCACGTCGTCATAGCTGACCGCGCACACCGGGCACAGCTCCTGCGTGACGATCAGATCGGGCTCCAGCGCGGCCAGCCTCTCGGCGTCGAGTTCGTAGATCGCCTCGCCGCGCTCGGTGAAGTCGCGCACGGCGGCGTCGATCTCGGCCGTCGTCAGGTCGGCCGGGAGCCTGTCGCGCGTGATGTGCGGTAGCGACCGGGCCGCTTCGGGAAAATCGCACTCATGCGTGACAGCGACGACGTCGTCGCCGAGCCCGAGCGCGAACAGCAGCTCGGTCGCGTGGGGGACGAGGCTGACGATCCGCATACGCAGGGAACAGGATGACACCGCCGGCTCGCTGCTAGCCTCCGCACCAGATCCGGCTCGTGCCCGACGACCTTCCTCGAAGTAGCGGTCTACAGGCCGCCCCGCGATGACGGCCTTGGCGCTGGTCCTCACGGGCGCGCTGATCGCCCTGAACGCGTTCTTCGTCATGGGCGAGTACGCGCTCGTCCGCTCGCGCCGCGCGCGCCTCGAGGCAATGAAGGAGGAGGGTGCCCGCGGCGCCACCCTCGCGCTCCAGCAGATCGACGACATCGGCGACTACATCTCCGCCGTCCAGGTCGGCATCACCATGACCTCGATCGGTATCGGCGCGCTCGGCGAGCCGGTGATCGCCGACCTGCTCGAGCCGGTCTTCGGCGGCCCGCTCAGCCACGGCGTCTCGGTGCTCATCTCGGTGATCGTCGCCTACCTGCTGATCACGAGCGCGCACATCGTGGCCGGCGAGCTCGTCCCCAAGCTCTACGTCATCGACAAGGCCGAGAACGTGGCGCGCCGCCTCGCGCGCCCGCTGCGCTTCTTTCGGCGCCTCTTTCACCCGTTCATCGTCGTGCTGACGGCCGTCAGCGACCGCATCCTGCGCGCGCTCGGCGTCGACCCTGACAAGGTCGCCGAGGAGGGCGGGACGCCGGAGGAGCTGAAGGCACTCATCGCCGAGTCCTATACCGGCGGCAAGCTCGATCCGGGCGAGGCCGGGATGCTCACCGGCGTCTTTCACCTGCACGAGCAGGAGGCGCGCCAGGTGATGACGCCGATCCCGGCCGTCGTGACTGTCGACATCTCCGAGGACGTCGAGACCGCGATGCGGCGCTGCATCTCCTCCGGGCACACGCGCCTGCTGGTCACCGAGGACGACAACCAGGACCGCGTGCGCGGCACCGTGCACGTCAGCTCGCTGGCGCGCCAGCTCATGGCGGAGGGTCCGCACGCCCCGATCGACGGTCTCGTCAAGGACGCGGTCATCGTCCCCGAGACCAAGCCGCTCGACGACCTGCTGGCCGACCTGCAGCGTGCGCGCTCGTCGATGGCGGTCGTCATCGACGAGTACGGGCGCGTCGCGGGCATCGTGGCCGTCGAGGACATCGTCGAGGAGGTCGTCGGCGAGATCGACGACGAGACCGATCCGGCCGGCGGCGAGATCCGCCGACTGGCCAACGGCGACTGGTTCGTGCGCGGGCACGTCGCCGTCACCGACCTGCTCGACTACGGCCTCGAGCTGCCCGTCGACACCGACGCCTACAACTCGGTCGGCGGCTTCGTCTTCGCGGAGCTGGGGCGGCTGCCCAAGCGCGGCGACACCGTCACCGCCGACGGCTACTCGATCCGCGTCGAATCGGTGCGCGAGAACCGCATCGAGGCCGTACGCATCCGCGATCGCCGCTCGGCGACGGCGACCGGATAGAACGCCGCAAGTTCCTCGCGACGCCTGCGTTGGATGCTCCTGACGCCGCGGGAGGCGTCACACAACCGGCCGGCCCTTCTCGTGGGACGGAGGGGTCGGCCTTCAAACGGTGGATCAGGGTGGGTCCACCTGCACGCACGAACAGCGAACGGCCCGCATTGCGCGGGCCGTTCGTCTACCTGGAGCCTTGAAGACAACGAGCGGCCCGCTTGCGCGGGCCGCTCGTCTGCTTCTGGGAGGAGGTGCACTTGCGAGGTACGTTCGCAGGGGCAGTATCCGCACGGTTCCTCAACGCGCCCTAAAGGAACGCCGAGGATCTGCTCAGGCCCGCGGAAGGCCGTCGACGCGGTGCACCCAGGCCTCGAGGGCCGGAAACGCGCCCTTGATCGGCAGGTGCTCGGCCAGCACGTGGTGAAACGGGTCGCTGTCGTCGGGGCGCAGGTCGAGCACGCCGTACTTCAGGAACGGGAAGGCGCAGATGTCGGCGGCGCCGAAGGTCTCGGCCATCAGCCAGTCGCGGCCGTCGAGCATGTCCTCGAACACGTGCAGCCAACCGCGCAGCTCGTCGCTGAGGTCGTGCAGGAGGTGCTCGTCGGGCGTGTCCTCGGCGAGCTCGGCCGCCATCGCGTTGGGCGGGACCTTCCAGACGCGGTTGAACCACTCGATGAAGACGTCGATTTCGGCACGGCGCCCGCGGTGCGCCGGCCACAGCGGCGGATCGGGGCGCCGCTTCTCCAGCCAGGCGACGATCCGCATCGAATCGGAGACCACCTCGCCGTGATCGGCCTCGAGGACCGGCACGAGCTCCTGGCCGGACAGCTCGACGACGGGCGAGCGGTCGTCGGGATCGACGTCGACCCAGTCGACGGGGATCGACTTGTGGGCGAGGGCGAGGGCCACCCGCTCCACGTTGGTGGAGTACGGGATGCGGTAGAGGCGCATTAGCCGTGTTTGTACAGACCGCGTCCGGTCTTGCGCCCCAAGGCCCCTTCGGCGACGAGGTCGCGCAGGCGCTGCGGCACCTCGGCGCCGATGGCGTCGCCGATCGCGACGGCGACGTCGAGCCCGACGTAGTCGAGCAGCGCCAGCGGGCCCATGGGGTGGCCGGCGCCCAGGGTCATGCAGAGGTCGATGTCCTCGCAGCTCATCCCGGTCTCCTCCTGCAGGGCGACCGCGCCGAAGAGATAGGGGAAGAGCAGGCGGTTGACCACGAAGCCGGGCAGGTCGGGCACCTCGACCGCGGTCTTGTCCAGCGCCTCGCACAGCGCGCGGGCACGTGCTCGGGTGGCGTCGGTGGCGGCCTCGGGGAACGCGAGCTCGACCAGGGCCATCTTCGGGACCGGGTTGAACACGTGCAGCCCGACGAAGCGCTCCGACGCGCCCGAGGCACGCGCGAGACGCTCGATCGACAGTGACGACGTCGTGCTCGCGAGCAGCGCTTCGCGGTCGGCGACGCGCCCGAGATCGGCCAGGACGCCGGTCTTGACCGCCTCGTCTTCGCTCACCGCCTCGATCACCGCCGTGGCGTCGCCGAGCGCCGCCAGGTCGGTCTCCACGCGCACCTGTTGCGCGTCGACCTCGCCGCTGAGCTTGCTGCAGATGGCTTCAACGCGATCGCGGGCGCGTTGCGCCGAGCCGCCGGAACGCGTCCAGAGCACGATCTCGCCGTGGCCGTGCCGTGCGGCCGCGACTGCCAGGCCGCAGGCGATCGCGCCGCCGCCGGCAATGCCCAGGCGTTCCTGCGCGCTTCGCTCACCACTGGCTGACTGGACAGTCAATGACCGGTAATCTACGACTGGCGGGTCACGTTGTGCAACTGAAAGGCTGTCCGGACCATGAGTGGACAACAGGGTCGTGAAGTGGTGATCGTCGAGGCCGTCCGTACCCCGGTCGGCCGCGGGCACCTGGAGAAGGGCTATTACAAGGACACCCACCCCGCCGACCTGCTCGGCAGGACCTACACCGAGGTGCTCGATCGCGCGGGCGTGGATGCGGCCGAGGTCGAGGACGTCATCGCCGGCTGCGTGCAGCAGTTCGGCGAGCAGGGCTGGAACGTGGCGCGCAACGCCTGGCTGCAGGAGGGCCTGCCCATCGAGGCCGCGGCGACGACCGTCGACCGCCAGTGCGGATCGGCGCAGCAGGCGGTGAACTTCGGCGCGGCGCTGATCGCCGCCGGCATCCACGACGTGGTGATCGGCTCGGGCGTCGAGCACATGGGCCATCTGTCGTTCGGCGCGGCCATGAAGACCCAGCAGGAGTTCGGGATGCCCTTCACGCCCAAGCTGATGGACAAGCACAACATCGTCGGCCAGGGCCTGGGCGCCGAGATGATCGCCGACCAGTGGGAGATCCCGCGCTCCGAGCTCGACGAGCTCGCGCTGCGCTCGCACCGCAACGCCGCCAAGGCCACCGACGAGGGCAAGTTCGAGCGCGAGATCGTGCCATTCAAGGTCAACGGCGACACGTACGTCGCCGACCAGGGCATCCGGCCCGACACCACGCTGGAGGCGCTCGCCGCGCTGAAGCCGGTCTTCAAGGAGGACGGGCGGATCACGGCCGGCAACTCGTCGCAGATCTCCGACGGCGCCGCGGCGGTCCTGCTCATGTCGCGCGAGAAGGCCGACCAGCTCGGGCTGCGCGCGCGTGCGCGGATCGTCGACCAGACGACGGTCGGCTGCGACCCGGTGAAGATGCTCGAGGGCCCGATCCCGGCCACCGCGAAGATCCTCGAGCGCAACTCGATGACCATCGACGACATCGATTTCGTCGAGATCAACGAGGCCTTCGCGCCGGTCGTGGCGGCATGGGCGCGCGAGCACGGGCCCGACATGGACCGCGTGAACCCGCGCGGCGGCGCCATGGCGATCGGCCACCCGCTGGGCTCGACCGGCGCGCGGCTGCTGACCACGCTGCTGCACGAGCTCGAGGACGAGGACAAGGAGATCGGCCTCGTGACGATGTGCTGCGGCGGCGGGCTGGGCACCGCGACGCTGATCCAGCGCGTCTGAACCATCAGCTCTCGGCCGACGAAGCGCGCCGGCTGGCCCTGCGCGCTCAGGGATTGCTGGGCGCCGATGGCCGGCGTGGCGGTCCGGCCGCCATGCTGCGCCGCCTCGGCGCCGTCCAGCTCGACACGATCTCGGTCCTCGCGCGCTCGCACGAGCTCGTCGCCTATGCGCGGCTCGGGGCGGTGGCGCGCGAGCGCGTCGAGCGCGCGTATTGGAGCGGCCGCGCCTTCGAGTACTGGTCGCACGCGGCCTGCGTGCTCCCCGTCGAAGAGTGGCCGATGTTCGCCTTCCGTCGACGCGACTTCCGCGGACGCGGTCAGCGCTGGCACAAGGTGGGCCAGGAGGCGTGCGACCGCGTCCTCGCCGCGCTGCGCGCCAACGGCCCGATGACGGTGACCGAGCTCGGCGGCGCGCGCCGCGGTGGCGACTGGTGGGACTGGTCGGACGTCAAGATCGCCGTCGAGTGGCTGCTGGACATCGGCGAGGTCATCTGCACCGAGCGCCGCGCGTGGAAGCGCGTCTACGACCTGCCCGAGCGGGTGCTGGCGCCCGAGTTGGTCGCCGACGATCCCGACGACGCGACGTGCCTGCGGCGGCTCGTCGGGCAGGCCGGGCGTGCGCTCGGGGCCGCGACCGTCAAGGACCTCGCCGAGTATCACCGCCTGCGCGTCGAGCAGGTGGCGGGCGTGGTGCGGGAGAGCGGGCTCGTGCCGGTGTCGGTGGCGGGATGGCGCGGGCCGGCGTGGGCCCATCCGGACGTGTTGGCGGCGCTCGGCACGCGCGGGCGCCATCGCACGACGTTGGTGTCGCCGTTCGACTCGCTCGTGTGGGATCGCGCGCGCACGCTGCGGCTGTTCGGGTTCCAGCATCGGCTCGAGGCGTACGTGCCCGCGCCCAAGCGCGTCCACGGCTACTACGCGATGCCGCTGCTGGCGGGCGGCCGGTTGCGCGGGCGCGTCGATCCCGGCCGCGAGGGCACCACGCTCGTGGCCAAGCGGCTGTCGTGCGAGCCCGGTGCGGTCGACGCGATGGCGCAGGCGCTGCGCGAGGCCGCTTCGTGGGTCGGTTGCGACGCGGTCGCGCTGGAGGTCGTCGACCCGCCGGAGCTGGCGGCGCCGCTGCGCGCCGCCCTCGCCTAGCGCGATCAGTCGTCGTCGTCGTCGTCGCCGCCGCGGCCGGAGCCGCCGCTGCCCGAGCCGCCGCTGCCGCTTCCGCTGCCTCCGCTGCTGCCCGAGCCGCCCTTGCCCGAGCCGCCGCTGCCGTCGTCGTCGCCGTCGCCGTCGCCGCGCCCGCGGCGGTCGTCGCCGCCCGACGTCGTGGTCGGCGGCGTGGTGGTGGTCGTCGTCGGCGTGGTCGTCGCCGGCTTGCGGGCGGCAGGCTTCGGCTTGGGCGCTGTGGTCGAGGTCGACGTGGAAGTCGTCTTGGCCGGCGCGAGCGGGACGCCCTCGCCGGCGGGCGTCGGGGCCAGGCCGATCGAGTCGCGCGAGATCGCGTTGGCCGCGAGGCCGACGACAACGGCAAGGACGAGCCCGACCGCGCCGAGGGCGATGGTCCGCGCGCTCATCGGGCCACCGTCGGGGTCGGGGCCGGCGCGGTGACGGCCGGGAAACGCAGCTCGGCGCGCGCCCCGCCCTCGGGCCGGTTGGTCAGCGCGGCGCGCGCGCCCCAGCGCCGCGCGAGCGCCTCGACGATCGCGAGCCCCAGGCCGGTGCCCGGGGCGCCGCCCCGGCTCGCGCGGCCGCGGTAGAAGCGATCGAAGATGCGCTCGGCCTCGTCGTCGTCGATCCCGCCGCCGTGATCGAGCACGGCGATGAACGCCTCCTGAGCGCTCACGCCCCACTCGATGCGGATCGGCGTATCGGGCGCGCTGTAATGCAGCGCGTTCTCGACGAGGTTGTCGACCATCGTGTCCAGATCGCCCGCCGACGCGTGCACGTGCGGCGTGCCCTCGCCGGCGACCTCGATCGCATGACCCTCGCGCTCGGCCTGGTCGCGCCAGCGCTCGGCCGCCCGCTCCGCCACGTCGGCGAGCGCGATGGAGGTCGCGGTGGCGGGCGGCTGGCCCTCCTGGGCCAGGCGCAGCAGGTTGGACAGCAGCTTGGCCAGGCGCTCGGCCTCGAGCTCGCCGGCGACGAGATCACGGCGCAGGTCGGGGTCGTCGGCACGCAGGCTCGCCGACTCGAGGCGCAGGCGCAGCCCGGTCAGCGGCGTGCGCAGCTGGTGCGAGGCGTTGGCCACGAAGTCGCGCTGGGCGTCGAGGGCGCGCACGAGCCGCTCGGTCATGTCGTTGAAGGCGTTGGCCACCTCGACCTGCTCGGTCGACCCGGCCGGGGTTGCGCGCGCCTGCAGGTCGCCGGCGGCGATGCGCCGGGCCGTGCCGGCCAGGCCGCGCAGCGGACGCGAGAGCGAGCCGGCGATCGCCCACGCGAGGCCCAGCCCGAGCGCCAGCACCGCGGCGCCGAGAGCGAGCAGCGCGAGGACGTCGCGGCGCACCTCTTCGTGGACCGCCTTGACGCTCTGGGTCAGCCGCACGGCGCCGGTCGCGCGGCCGCCGTCGACGACCGGCACCGCCGTGTACAGCAGATCAGCGTTCAGCGAGTCGCTGTGGCGAGTGCCCTGAGCGGCGACGCCGCGCAGCGCGCGGCCGATCTCCGGACGGCTGGCGTAGGAGGCTCCGCGGGCGGCGGCGCCGTCGGAGTCGACGAGCACGCGCCCGCGCGGGTCGACGACGAGCACGCGCCCGCCCAGGCGCCGGCCCTGGTCGCGCGCCAGTGCCGCGAGCGCGCGGGGGTCGTCGAGCCGCCCGGAGGCCGCCGTGGCGACCCCGTGCGCGCCGGCGCTCGCCTCGGCCTTGATCTCGCTGTCCACGCGACGCGAGAAGTTCAGGGTCAGCGGGACCTCGAGCGCGATGATCGCGAACACGAGCACATAGCCGAAGGCGCAGACGAGGCGCAGCCGCAGGCTCATGACGGCTCGGGTCCCACGGATCCCGCGAAGCGGAACCCGACACCGCGAACGGTGTGCAGATAGCGGGGATCGGAGGGGTCGTCGCCGAGCTTCTTGCGCAGCCCGCTGACGTGGACGTCGAGCGTCTTGGTCGAGCCGAACCAGTTGACGTCCCAGACCTCGTCGATGAGCCGCTCGCGGCTGACCACCGTGCCCGCCTGGCTCATCAGCAGTGCGAGGAGGTCGAACTCCTTGCGGGTGAGCTCGAGCGTTTCGCCGTCGAGGCTGGCGGTGCGCGCCGAGGCGTCGAGGTCGAGACCGCCGATCTGCAGGCGGCCCGGCGATGTCGGGGCGGCGATGGCGCTGGTCCGGCGCAGTACCGCCCGGATGCGGGCGACGAGCTCGCGGGCGCTGAACGGCTTGACGACGTAGTCGTCGGCGCCGAGCTCCAGGCCGAGGACGCGGTCGGGCTCGTCCCCGCGCGCGGTGAGCATGATCACCGGCGTGTGCCCGTCGGTGCGCAGCTCGCGCAGGAGGTCGAACCCGGAGCCGTCGGGGAGCATGACGTCCAGCAGCACGATGTCCGGCCTGGCGCTGCGCGCCGTCTGCAGGCCGTCGGCCAGCGAGTGCGCGACCTCGGCACGGAAGCCCTCGCGTTCGAGGGCTTCCGTGAGCGGGTCCGTGATTGCCTCCTCGTCCTCGACGAGCAGGACCAGCCGGGGCTGGACGTGCATATACGCATCGTAGGAGGGCTCCGGCGGCTGGGGTTCAGTCGTCCTCGGGGTGGTCGCGCCCATGGCCGCCGTGGCCGTCGTCGTCGCCGCCGCCGTGGCCACTGCTGCCGCCCCCGGGTCCGCTGTTGCCGCCCGAGTGGCCGCTGCTCCCGGCCGAGTGGCCGCTGTTGTCGTTGCCGGCCCGGCCGCGATCCTCACCGGCGTGCGCGCCGTGACGATCGCGATGCCGCTCGCGGTGGCGCCGCTCTGCGCTGCGGTCGGCCGTGTCGTCCGTCGTGGTCGTGGTCGCTGCCTCGGCGGGCGCGATCCCCGGCGTGGTCGTCGTGGTCGAGTCCGCGAGGGCCAGCGAGTGGTCGCTGAGCGCCAGCGACGCGGCCGCGCCCCCGGTGAGGAGCGCGGCCGCGGCCGCAGCGAGGAACAGGGCGCGCATCAGTCGTGGCCCGGGCCGTCGTCGTTTCCGCCGTGGCGATCGTCGTCGCCGCCGCCGTGGTCGTCGCCGGCGTCGTGGTCGTCGCCGACGTCGTCATCGCGCTCGACCTTGGTGGCGTGCCAGGCGCCAGCGACGCGCTTGGCGCGGACGTCGACGCTCTGGCCGGTGCGCAGCGACGCGAACGAGATGCGCTCGAACTTCGTCGTCCGGGTGACCTTGACGGTGAGCCGCCCGCGCTCGGCGTCGCGGACCGTGAAGGTGCGCGCGGAGCGGTTGATGGCCGTGACGCGGCCCTCGGCGTGGCGGACGGCGGCCGCAGCCTTCACGGGCGATGGCGCCGTGGCGGCCGCGCCGGCGCCGGCCGTGACGGCACCGGCGAGGGCGGCGGTTGCGGCGGCGATGGTGAGTGTCGTTCGCATGGTGTGCCTCCTGTGATCGGGTGTGATCAGGGTCACAGGGGCCCGCCCAGCGAACGCCCAGAAACGGGCAAGGGTCTGGTCAGGGAAAGGTTCAGGCTTGGTAAAGCGCCGGCGGGGCCGTCAGCCCCAGCGAAAGCCCGTCTCGTGGGCCTGCACCGCCAGCGGGCTGTCCGGGAGCCCGTCGGGCACGTCGGTCAGGTTGTAGTCGCTCGGGGCCACGTCGTTGGGCGTGTCGGGGTGGAAGATCGAAGCCAGGTACTGGATCTGGCCACGTCCGACGCCGAGCTCGAACTGGCCGCCGCCGTACACCCCGATGCCGCGCTCCGCGCAGTACTGCTGCGCGGTGAACAACGCGCGCAGCGGGCCCAGGCGCGAGGGCTTGACGTTGACCATCCGCGGGGGGAAGGGCAGACCCTCGATGTCCGCGATGCCGTGGATGTTCGCGTCCCACGTGATGCGGTCGCGGTACGGGCGCAGGATCGGGTCGGTTTCCGCGGTCAGCCTGGGGTCCTCGATCCATGCGTCGGGGAACGCCTCGGCGACGCGGCGGTAGAGGACCGGATCGGCCCCCTGGTCGACGATCGAGCCCTCGTAGAGGCCCTTGAGGTCGACGCTGTCGACCGCGCGGGTCTCCACGAGCGAGGCGATCAGCTCGGGCGTCCAGTCGGTCGTGGGATCGAGCTTGAAGCGCAGCGACGGGTAGCGCTCGAGGCGCCGCGTGATCGGATCGAGGGTCGGCGGCTCGCCGAGGCGCAGCGAGACGACGAAGCGCACCGGGCGCGGCTTACGGCCGGCGATCGCGTGCAGCGACGTGCCCGCCTGGCGCAGCGCGAGGTCGAGCGCCGCGGACTCGTAGGCCCACACGCGGTACAGGCGCGATGGCTCGCGCTGCGGCGGCGCGGGCCACAGGTCCAGCGCCTCGACGTGGTCGCAGAACGAGCCGAGCGTCCACTCGCCCGCGAGCGGCTGCGTCGCACCGGCGGCCTGCAAGGCGTCCTGATCGACGGCGTCGTAGGTGACGTCCTCGCCGACGCCCTCCTCGCCGCCGCCGCGCAGGCGGATCTGCGTCGAGACGCGGGTGAAAGCCGACGAGACGTCGCGCTGCAGGCGCTCGAGCGCGTAGTCCTCGATCCGCAGCGGCAGCGGGGCGAGGCGCTCCTCGAAGAGGCTCACTGCTCGAGCCTCGCCACGAGCTCCTCGAGGCGCAGCTCTTCGAGGCCCTTGCCGACCGCGTCGAGCTCGCCGGCGCAGAACTCGACCAGGCCGCGGCCTTCGCGGACCAGGTCGAGCGTCTCGCGTAGCCCGGCCTCGCCGGAGTCCAGGCGCTTGATGATCGCCTCCAGCCGCGCGGTCGCGGCCTCGTAGGTCAGCGCCTCGGGGTCAGTCATCGGCATCGATGGTCGCATCCAGCGCGGCGTCGGCGAAGAACAGCCGCACCGCGCGCGCCCGCCGCGCGGCCTCGGCGGTGGTCAGCACGTTGCCCTGGCGATCGTCGACCACGGCGTAGCCGCGCTCGACGACCCGCTCGGGATCGTGCGCGGCGAGGGCCAGCCCGAAGCCGTCGAGCGCCGTGCGCCGGGCGGCCAGCTCGGGCCCGCCCGCGGCCGCGGCGCGCCGGGCGAGAGCCAGAGCGCGCGCCGCCGTGGCCGCGCGCTCGCCGCGCACGCCGCGCGTGGCGCTGGCGCGGACCTCGCGCAGCTTCTGGTGCAGCGCCCGCCGTTCGCGCGCGACGTGTTCGCCCGGTGCGCGCGAGAGGTGCGCGAGGTGGCGCGCACGATCGAGCACGGCGCGCCGCGCGTGGACGGCGAGGCGGCCGGTGCCGCCGCGCAGCGCCGCGCGCGCCTCGCCGCAGTGCAGCGGGACAGCGGCTTCGGCGGCGTGCGTCGGCGTCGAGCAGCTGACGGCCGCGACGTCGTCGATCAGCATGCGATCGCCGTGATGGCCGACCGAGGCGATCACCGGCACGCGCAGCAGCGCCACCGTGCGGCACAGCGTCTCGTCGCAGAAGGCGAACAGGTCGGCCAGCGAGCCGCCGCCGCGGGCGACGACGACGACCTCGACCTCCCGCACGGCGGCCAGGTCCTGGAGGGCGCGGGTGATCGCGGGCGCCGCGTGGCGGTCCTGCACGGGCGCGAAGGCCCACACCAGGCGCCCGGCCCAGCCGCGGCGGCGCAGCCCGGCGAGCACGTCGTCGCGCGCCTTGCCGCCCTCGCCGGTGACCACGCCGATGCAGCGCGGCAGCGCCGGGCGCCGCAGGTGCTTCTGGGGCTCGAACAGGCCCTCGGCGGCCAACGTCTTGCGCAGCACGTCGAGCTGGGCGAGCAGGTCGCCCTCCCCGGCCAGGCGCAGGCCGCTGACGGCGAACGAGAACGACGGCGAGGCGGTACGCGACCCGGGGTAGTAGTCGGGCCCGCCGACGACGACGACCTGCGCGCCGTCGCCCAGGGCTCCGGCCGGCAGGCGGAGCTCCTCGAACGCGTCGCGCCACATCGAGCACGGCACGGCGCCTTCGGCGTCGCGCAGCTCGAACCACACCCGCGCACGGCCCGCTCGCAGGCCGAAAACCTCGCCGAAGAGCTGCACACGCGCGCGCTTGCGCAGCTCGTCGCGCAGCTTGGCGGCGTAGGCGCCCACGGGGAACGGGCCCGCGTGCGGCGAGCCGGCAATGCCCTCGGGGCGCAGGCGCTGTTCGGCCATCTCGCGACACGCTAGCGGGCCGCTGCGACGGGCCCGAAAGCGGGCCGCAAGCACTCTGTTGAGATGCGTTGAACGCCGTTTCAGTCTCGCCCAGGGCGGCCGATCATCTTGACGATGGCCCCACCCGACCACCGCGCGGACGACATCGCGCGGCTCACCGGCTTGCTCGAGGTGACGCGGCTCGTGCGCAGCGAGCAGTCGCTCGGCGCGCTGCTGCCCGCGATCGCGGCCGCGGTGAGCGAGGCCATGGGCTTCGGAACGGTGGTCATCTCCGTCTATCGCAACGCGTGGAACGACTTCCGCGTCGAGACGGTTCACGGCTCCGACGAGGGCCGCGAGACGCTCCTGGGCCAGGAGCGCACCTGGATCGAGTGGGAGCCGCTGTTCGACCTGAACTTCGAGCGTGAGGGCTGCTTCTTCCTGCCCTGGGACAAGTTCGACTGGTCCTGGGACAAGACCGTGTCGTTCGTGCCGGACATCGAGGTCGCCGACGACCCCGACGCGTGGCATCCGGAGGACGCGCTCTTCGTGCCCCTGCGCCACAGCGAGGGCCACATCCTGGGGATCATGTCGGTCGACGAGCCGGCGTCCGGCAAGCGCCCCTCCGACGACGACCTCGCCGTGCTCGCGGCGCTGGCCGATCACGCGGCACAGGCGATCCAGGACGCCCAGGCGGCCAGCGACGCCGGCCGCCATCGCACGGCGCTCGAGCATCTGCTGCGCGTGTCGGCGCGGCTGACCGAGACGCTCTCGATCGACGCGATCATGCAGGAGGTCTGCCACGGCATCCGCGCCGCGCTGGGCTTCAACAACGTCTCCGTCGAGCTCATCGACCCCAACACCGAGCGCGCCGTGCCGCGTGCGGTGGTCGGTTGGACGCTCGAGGAGGTGGAGGCCTCGCAGAGCGGCAAGATCGACGTCCTGCGCCGCCTGCTCGACCCGCAGTTCGAGATCGAGGGCTGCTTCCTGCTCCCCAGCGACGAGGCGTGCGCGCGGCTCGGCATCGAGCGGCCCGCCTACGAGTCGGCGCGCAACGGCTTCGGCCCGCTGGCCTGGAACCACCACTGGCTGCTGATCCCGCTGCACGACCGCGCGGGGCAGCTCGTGGGCGTCATCTGGGCCGACGAGCCCGAGGATCGGCTGATCCCCTCGACCGAGCGCCTGCAGGCGCTGCGGATGTTCGCCAACCAGGCGGCGACCGCCGTCGCGTCGGTGGCGGCCTTCGAGGAGATGCAGTTCCTGGCCGATCACGATCCGCTCACCCGTGTCGGCAACCGCCGGGCGTTCACGCGCCGGCTGGCCGAGGAGGTCCACCGGGCGGCACGCTACGGGCAGCGCTTCGCGCTCGTGGTGCTCGACGTCGACGGGTTCAAGTTGCTCAACGACCGCCACGGCCACCTCGCGGGGGACACGGCGCTGGAGGCGATCGGCGGCGTCCTGCGCAACACGCTGCGCCGCTCGGACTCCGCCTTTCGCCTCGGCGGCGACGAGTTCGCGCTGATCCTCGAGCAGTCGGGCGTCGCGGCGGCCAGGCATGTCGTCGACCGCGTCGGTGAGGGCATCGCCGCCATCGACGCCGGCGCCGACCACCGGCTGTGCGCGTCCTTCGGCGTGGCCGTGGCCGACGGCGTGCCCGATCCCGAGGCGCTCCTGCGCGCGGCCGACGCCGCGATGTACGAGGCCAAGCGCGCCGGCGACGGCGTGCGATTCGCGGGCGTGGCGGGGTGTTAGGGTCCGCGCTCCGTGGACCTGACCCTGTCCCCGTCCGAAGAGGCCTTCCGCGACGAGCTGCGCGCCTGGCTGGGCGCCAACCACCCCGGCCGCGAGCCCGAGGGCGATCTGGCCGGCTTCGAGTTCCGCCGCGCCTGGCAGCGCACGCTGCACGACGCCGGCTGGGCGGGGGTGTCGTGGCCGCAGGAGTACGGCGGACGCGGCGCGACGCTCGTCGAGCAGGCGATCTACAACGAGGAGTTCGTGCGTGCCCAGGCGCCGAGCACCGCCAACGTGCTCGGCCTGGCGATGGGCGGCCCCACCGTCATCGCGCACGGCACCGAGGAGCAGAAGCGCCGCTACCTGGAGCCGATCCTGTCGGCCGAGGAGATCTGGTGCCAGGGCTTCTCGGAGCCCGGCTCGGGCTCGGACCTCGCCTCGGTCAAGACGCGCGGTGTCCGCGACGGCGATGAGTGGGTCGTCACCGGGCAGAAGGTGTGGACCACGCTGGCCCACCACGCCAAGTGGTGCATGCTCGTCGCGCGCACCGACCCCGACGCGCCAAAGCACCAGGGCCTGACCTACTTCCTGATGGACATGGAGCAGGACGCGGTCCAGGTGCGCCCGCTGCGCCAGATCACCGGCGAGGCGGAGTTCAACGAGCTGTTCATGGAGGAGGCGCGGATCCCGCACGACAACATCGTCGGCGGGGAGGGCAACGGCTGGGCGGTGGCCATCACCACGCTCATGCACGAGCGCGCGACCCTCGCGTTCGGGCTGCAGATCGCGGTGAAGCGCGCGCTGCGCGAGCTCATGGACGTCGCGCGCCAGGATCGGGCGAGCCGCGACCCGCTCATCCGCGACCGCCTGGCGCAGCTCTACATCGAGTCCGAGGTCCTGCGGCTGAACGCCTACCGCGGCCTGAGCGCGATCATGCGCGATGGCGTGCCCGGCCCCGAAGGCTCGCTGGGCAAGTGGCAGTGGGCCGACGTCAACCAGGCCCTCACCGAGCTGGCCATGGACCTGCGCGGCTCGCACGGGACGCTCTACGACGACACGTGGACCTTCCGCTTCCTGCGCGCCCGGGCCAACTCGATCGAGGGCGGCACGACCGAGATCCTCAAGAACATCGTGGCCGAGCGCGTGCTCGGGCTGCCGCGGATGCGCTAGTGGGCCCTCTCGCAACGCCTCACCGAAGTTCCCGGGCGCCGATCATCGCCAGGCGGCGTCCTCGGTCGGGGCTGTGCCACCGGCACAGCTCCCTCCCTGCGTCCTTGCCTGGCGGCGCCGGCATCCCGGGAACTTCGGCGAGGCGTCACGAGAGGACCCACTAATGAACTTCGACCTCACCGACGATCAGCGTTCGATCCAGCGCACCGCGCGGGATTTCCTGGCCAATTCGTACCCGCCGGCCGAGGTGCGGCGGCTGGCCTACGAGACCGAGCGCGGGTTCGAGGACGAGGCCTGGGCGGCAATGTGCGAGCTCGGGTGGCCGGCGCTGCTCGTGCCCGAGGAATACGGCGGGCTCGGCCTCGGCGTGGTCGAGCTGGCGGTCGTGCAGGAGGAGCTCGGCGCGGCGCTGGCGCCGTCGCCGTTCCTGTCGACGGTGGCGGCCGCCGCGGTTGTCGCAGACGCCGGCACCGACGAGCAGCGTGAACGATGGCTGCCCGCGTTGGCGGCCGGGGACGCGCGGGGCGCAGTCGCCACGGTGCTCGGCGACGTCGGCTGGACCGCGGTGCCCGACGCCGATGGCGCCGACGTGATCGTGGTGCGGGAGGACGACGCCTGGTCGCTCGCCGCCGAGACGAGCGCGGAGCCTGTCGAGGCGCTCGACGCCACGCGCCGGCTGTGGCGGGTGCGCGCGGAGGGCGAGCTCGAGCCGCTCGCGGGCGAGGGCCAACGCGCCTTCGACGTCGTCGCGGTTGCGCTGGCCGCGGAGTCGGTCGGCGTCGCCCGGCGGGCGATGGACATGGCGGTCGAGTACGCCAAGGAACGCGAGCAGTTCGGCCGCCCGATCGGCGCCTATCAGGCCGTCTCGCACGCCTGCGCGCAGATGCTGCTCGAGGTCGAGGGTGCGCGCTCGACCGTGCTCTACGGCGCCTGGGCGCTTGACCACGAGCCCGAGTCAGGACCGCTGGCCGCGTCGATGGCCAAGGCGTACGCGTCCGACGCGGGGTGGCGCGTGCCCGCCGCCTCGCTGCAGGTCCACGGCGGCATCGGCTTCACCTGGGAGCACGACCTCCATCTGTGGCTCAAGCGCGGCAAGGCCAACGCCTACCTGTGGGGTGACGCGCGCGCCCACCGCGAGCGTGTGGCAGCGCTCATCGGCCTCGACTAATGTCGCGCCATGAAGCGGTTGGTCGTCGGCCTCGCCGCCTGTCTGATGGTCGCCGCACCGGCGGCCGCGAAGCTGCAGGCCACGCTTGACCCGGCCGGACTGACGCTGACAGACGTCTCCGGCAGCGCCGACGACATCGGGTTATCCGTCAACAAGGTCGGCCTGTTCGTCACCGTCGCCGACGCGTCCAACTCGCTCGATCCGCCGTGCCCGCTGGTCAGCAAGAAGTTCCACGGCTTCCAGTGTCAGCCGGCCCCGGCGCTCATCACGATCGCCGCCGGCGCCGGCAACGACCGCGTCGACGCATCGCGCATCAAGACGCCGCTGCGGGCCGATCTCGGCGCGGGGTCCGACGTGCTGGTGGCGGGCGGCGGCAGCGACAGCGTCGCGCCGACCGCCGACGGCGTGCGCGACGTGGTCGTCTGCGGCGCCGGCCGCGACACCGTCGAGGGCCTCGCCGACCCCAACGACGACATCGCGGCCGACTGCGAGACGGCCCAGCGCAGCTTCGCGGCCAGGCGGCTGCCCAAGTCGGTGACCGTCGTGGCGCCGTCGACCGTCACGCTGGCGATCGGCCGGGCCAACGTGCCGCTGAGCTTCACCGCGACCCTGGCGACGGCGCCGCCCAAGGGCTCGCACGCGAAGGGGCGCGTGCTCGCTCGCGCGAGTCGCCCGGTCGGGACCGGGGCGATCAAGCTGCGCTTCAAGCTGCCGAAGCTGAACAAGGGGTTCCTCAGCCGGCGGCCCGAAATCCGCGTGCAGGCCGATGTCACCGCGATCGCGGCCGACGGGCGGCGCTATCCGCTGAGCCTGCACTCGCAGGCGCCGGGATCGCATCCTCAGCTCAGGACGCTGTTCGACAACCAGGTTCGGCTCGTGATCCCGGCCAAGCTGCGCCACCCGCGGTGAAGCAGGCGCCCAGCAGCGCCGCCGCAAGGGGCGCCGCGAGGTACGGGCCCGAGAAGGCGAACACGACGGTCACGAGCACGAGCGACAAGGCGGCCGCCGCGCGGACGCGACCGGCCAGCAGCCGCGTCCCGGCCGCGGTGGCGGCCACCTGCGCCGGATCAAGGCGCTCGAGCAGTCCGGCGTGATCGACGGCTACCGCGCCGTGCTCGACCGCGAGGCGGTCGGCCTCGGGCTGACCGTCTTCGTCGAGATCAAGGTCGAAGGCCACTCCGAGGAGAAGGCGATGGCCATCGAGCGCGAGGTGGCCACAATGCCGGAGGTCGTCTCGTGCCACATCGTCTCGGGCGCCGACTTCCTGGCGGAGGTCGTCGTGCCGGACCTGCGCGCCTACGAGCGGGTGCTGCTCGGCTCGCTGTTGAAGCTGCCCGCGATCGGCGACGTGCGCTCGAACTTCGCGATCCGCACCGTCAAAGCGCCGGGTCCGCTGCCGCTCGGGTACCTCGCCTAGGCCGCTGCTCGGCCGCGCCCACGATCTCGCGCAGGGCGGCGATCTCCGCCGTCAGCGCCTTGCGGCCCGCCGCCGTCGCGGTGACCCAGGTTCGCGG
>DATBKW010000073.1:0-38345 GCA_036555665.1 Solirubrobacteraceae bacterium
CCGGTCTCGTGGGCGATGATCTGCTGCGTGCGCAGCGCGATGCGCACCGCCTCCTCGGTCGGCAGCGCGAGCGCCTCGTCGTAGGAGTTGGTGTGCAGCGACTGGGTGCCGCCGAGGACGCCCGCCAGCGCCTCGATCGCCGTGCGCACGACGTTGTTCAGCGGTTGCTGCGCGGTCAGCGAGACGCCCGCCGTCTGCGTGTGGAAGCGCATCAGCCACGAGCGCGGGTTGCGCGCGCCGAACGTGTCGCGCAGCTCGCGCGCCCAGATGCGCCGCGCCGCGCGGTACTTGGCGATCTCCTCGAAGAAGTCGATCTGCGCGTTGAAGAAGAACGACAGCCGCGGCGCGAAGTCGTCGACATCCAGGCCACGGTCGACCGCCTGCTGCACGTAGGTCAGGCCGTCCTTGAGCGTGAAGGCGAGCTCCTGGGCGGCCGTCGAGCCCGCCTCGCGGATGTGGTAGCCGGAGATCGAGACCGGATGCCAGCGCGGCATGTGGCCCGAGCACCACTCGATCATGTCGCCGAGCAGGCGCATCGCCGGATCGATGGGGAAGCACCACTCCTTCTGGGCGATGTACTCCTTGAGGATGTCGGCCTGGATCGTGCCGGCCAGGTGCTCGGGGCCGACCCCTTGCTCCTCGGCCGCGACCACGTAGTAGGCGAGCATGATCGCCGCGGGCGCGTTGATCGTCATCGACACCGACACGTCGCCCAGCGGGATGCCGGCGAACAGCGTCTGCATGTCGTCGAGGGTGTCGACGGCGACGCCCTCGCGGCCGACCTCGCCCAGCGAGCGCGGGTGGTCGGAGTCGTGGCCCATCAGCGACGGCATGTCGAAGGCCGTCGACAGGCCCGTCTGCCCGTGATCGAGCAGGTAGCGGAAGCGCTCGTTGGTCTCCTCGGCGGTGCCAAAGCCGGCGAACTGGCGCATCGTCCACAGCCGCCCGCGGTACATCGACGGGTAGACGCCGCGCGTGAACGGATAGCCGCCGGGCAGGCCGATCTCGCTCTGGTCCGAGAGATCGGTCTCGGTGTAGAGCGGCTTGATCTCGATGCCGCTCAACGTCGTGAACGGCACGTTGCGCTCGCGGCCGAGGGCGTAGGCCTCGCGCCATTCGGCTGCGGTCGTCGGAAAGGTGGGGGTGGTGGCGCTCATCGGGCGTGAGATAGTCGGACGTCCACGTATTCTGCGGCCACGCATGCTACGGGGTGAAGTCGCCCGCGTCGAGGCGCAGCCCCCGCAGGATGGCCGTCAAACGCTCGAGGTCGCGCGGCGGCAGCGACGCGATGCCGAAGCATTCGGCGTTGAGGACCTCCGTCGCGGCCTGCGCGGTCGCGCGGCCGGCGTCGGTGATCTCGGCCAGCGTCGCTCGCCGGTCCTCGGCGTGGGGCACGCGGCGGACGAGTCCGTCGGCCTCGAGCTTGTCGATGATGTTGGTCACCGACGTGCGGTGCACCTGCAGGCGCTCCCCGATCTTGCCCAGCGGCAGCGCGCCGGTGCGCGTGAAGGACAGCAGCATCAGCGCCTCGTAGCGTGGGAAGGTCAGGTCGTGCGGACGCAGGAGGTCGTTCAGCCGCGCCATGAGCACCTGCTGGGCGCGCATGACCGACGTGACGGCCGCCATCGCGCGCGACGGCTCCTCCTCCCAGCGGGCCTCCCAGTGGCGGCGCGCCTCGGCGATCGGGTCGATCCGCAGCGGCGTCACCGAGGCCAGCCTAGAGAGCCCGCACCGCGGCGATGAGCTCGCGCTGCACGTCGTCCGGCGGACGCGTGCCGTCCACGCGGACGAGCACGCCGCGCCGGTCGTAGTAGTCGACGACCGGCGCGCCGGCGTCGTGGTAGACGCGCAGGCGCTCGCGCACGGTGTCCGGCGCGTCGTCGTCGCGGCGCGACAGCGGCTCGCCGTCGTGGTCGCACACGCCCTCGCGCTGCGGCGGATCGAAGACGACGTGGTAGACGTGACCGCGCGGGCACTGCCGGCGGCCGCCGATGCGCTCGACGAGCGTCTCGTCGGGCACGTCGATCAGCAGCGCGGCGGTGATCTGCACGGCTTCGCCGAGCGCCTCGGCCTGCGCGAGCGTGCGGGGAAAGCCATCGAGCAGGACGCCGCCCGCCTCGCCCTCGAGGCGCTCGCGGACCATCGCGGTCACCAGCTCGTCCGGGACGAGGTGCCCCTTTTCCATGTAGCGCGCGGCCTCGCGGCCGAGCTCGGTGTCGCGCCGGCGCTGCTCGCGCAGCAGCTCGCCCGTGGCGATGTAGGTGAGCTCGAAGCTCTCGCAGAGCCGCTCGGCCTGCGTGCCCTTGCCGGCACCGGGGGGACCGAGCAGCACGAGATGCAGCGCGCTCATGCCTCTCGCGCCGCCTCGCCGAGCAGCGCCCGCGCGATCACGAGGCGCTGAATCTCGCTGGTGCCCTCGTAGATCTCGGTGACCTTGGCGTCGCGGTAGTAGCGCTCCACCGGGAACTCGCGCGTGTAGCCATAGCCGCCGAGCACCTGGATGGCCTCCCCGGTCCACTGGCGCGCCACACGCGATGCGAAGAGCTTGGCCTGAGCACCCTCGACGCTGTGCGGCAGCCCCGCCTCTTTCAGCCGCGCGGCCCGCCACACGAGCGCGCGGGCGGCCTCGATCTCGGTCTGCATGTCGGCAAGCTTCTGCTGGATTGCGCCGAAGCCCGCGATCGGGCGGCCGAAGGCGTGGCGCTCCTGCGCGTAGCCCGTGGCGACGTCGAGCGCCGCCTGCGCGATGCCGACCGCCTGCGCCGCGATCCCGATTCGCCCGGCGTCGAGCGTCTGTAAGGCGATCCGCAACCCGGCTCCCTGTCCGCCGAGCCGCTCGCCCGGCGTGTCTTCGAAGCTCAGATCCGCCGTCGAGGACGAGTTCAGCCCCATCTTCTCCTCCTCGCGCGTGACGCGGAAGCCGGCGGCGCCGCGGCGCACGACGAAAGCCGATGGCCGGTCCGGATCGCGCGCGAAGACGATGAAGCTGTGCGCGTGCGAGCCGTTGGTCGTCCACTGCTTGGTGCCGGTGAGGCGCGCATCGTCGTCGGCGCGGGTGCGCATCGCTCCGGCGTCGGACCCCGAGCCCGATTCGGTCAGCGCGAAGGCCGCCAGCTCGTGGCCCTGGGCCAGAGGCGGCACGAGCCGCCCGACCTGCTCGGGCGAGCCGTGGGCCAGCAGCGGCAGCGTGCCGGCGCTGGTGTGCACGGCGACCGTCACCCCCACGCCGGCGTCGGCGCGCGAGAGCTCTTCAAGGACGAGCACGTAGGAGAGGAAGTCCGCGCCCGCGCCGCCGTGCTCCTCGGGCACGCACACGCCCATGAGCCCGAGCTCGCCGAGATGGGCGAACACCTCGCGCGGGAAGACGTGCTCGCGGTCCCAGCCGGAGGCGGCCGGCGCGATCTCGTCGTCGGCGAAGCGCCGCGCCAGGTCGCGGATCTCGCGCTGCTCGTGGGTCAGCTCGTGCAGGCTCATCGGCGACGCACCGCCACCGTCCGCGCGCCGGTGCCCACCAGCGCAGCGAGCGCGAACGCCCCGGCCGCCTTCAGCCGCCGGCCGAGCTGCTCGAAGCGCATGACCTCCCACCCCTCCTCGCGCGCGACACGGTGAAGCTCGGCATCGGGATTGACGACGACCGGGTGGCCGACCGCGCGCAGCATCGGCAGATCCGACTCGGAGTCCGAATAGGCATAGGACGCGGCGAGGTCGATGCCCGCGGCCGCGGCGAGCTCGCGCATCGCCTCGGCCTTGCCCTCGCGATAGGTGAACGGCCCCGCGGCACGACCCGTATAGCAGCCCTCGACCACCTCCGAGCGCGCGCCCACCGCGCCGTCGAAGCTCAGCACGTGGGCGAGCATCTCGGCCATCTCCTGCCCGGCCGCGGTGCAGATGTAGACGGGCCGGCCGGCGTCCTGGTGGGCGTGAGCGACGTCGAGCATCTGCGGGTACAGGCGCGGCAAAACGCCCGCGAGCACCTTGGGCGCGAGGCGCTGCAGGTCGATCACGCGCTGGCCGGCGATGATCTCGCCCACCTCGCGGCGCACGCGGTCGGTCGCCTGGTCGGTCGAGCCGCGCAGGCGGAACTTGACGTTCTCCCAGCCGTAGCGGGCGATGCGCCGGCGTGTGATGAGGCCGGCGCCGCGCGCCGCGCGCGCCCAGTGCAGGCCTGACGAGCCGGCCATGAGGGTGCGGTCGAGGTCGAAGAAGGCCGCGCCGCGGCCGTGCTCGGCGGGGACGTGCGCGACCTCTTCGCTTGGGCTGACGTCGTGCGTCACGCCCCGTTGCCGTGGACGCGCAGGATCACCGCGTCGCCCTGGCCGCCGCCGCTGCAGATCGCCGCGCAGCCCAGGCCGCCGCCGCGGCGGCGCAGCTCGTGGACGAGCGCGCCGAGGATCCGCGCGCCGGAGGCGCCGATCGGGTGGCCCAAAGCGACGGCGCCGCCGTTGACGTTCACGCGGTCCTCGTCGATGCCGAGCATCCTGATCGAGTTCAGCGCGACCGATGCGAACGCCTCGTTGATCTCCCACAGGTCGATGTCCGAAGGCTGCAGCCCGGCCTTCTCGAGCGCCTTGACGGCGGCGCGTGCCGGCGTCGTGGCCAGGTAGGCGAAGTCGTTGGCCGACTGCGCGTGGGCGACGATCTCGGCCAGCGCCGCCTTGCCGTTCAGTTCCGCCCACTCGTCGCTGGCGAGCACGAGCGCGCCGCCGCCGTCGTTGACGCCCGGCGAGTTGCCGGCGGTGTGCGAGCCCTCCTTGCCGACCAGGCCGGGCAGGGCGGCGAGCCGCTCGAGCGTGGTGTCGCGGCGCGGGCCCTCGTCGATCTCGACGACGGTGTCGCCCTTGCGGCCCTTGACGGTGACGGGGACGATCTCCTCCGGCAGGCGGCCCTCATCCGTCGCGGCGACCGCGCGTTCGTGCGAGCGCAGCGCCCAGCGGTCGAGATCGGGGCGCGTGAGCTCGAGCTCGTCGCCGACCTCGGTGGCCTCGTCGAACATCTGGCGGCCGCTGAACGGGTTGGTCAGCCCGTCGTGGACCATCGCGTCGAGCATCTTGGCGTCGCCCATCCGGTAGCCGAAGCGACCCTGGGGCACGAGGTAGGGCGCGAGCGACATCGACTCCATCCCGCCGCCGACGCCGATCTCGACGTCGCCGGCGCGGATCGCCTGGTCGAGCAGGACCGAGGCGCGCAGACCAGAGGCGCAGACCTTGTTGATGGTCTCGCTGGAGACCTCGTTCGGTATCCCCGCCTTGACCTGTGCCTGGCGCGAGGGGATCTGCCCCTGGCCGGCCTGCAGGACCTGGCCCATGATGACGTGCTGGACCTGATCGGGGGCTACATCCGCGCGCTCCAGCGCGGCGGTGATGGCGGTCGCGCCGAGCTCCGTGGCGTCGATGGTCGAGAGGCCGCCGCCCATCTTGCCGATGGGCGTCCGTGCGGCTCCGAGGATCACGGTCTTGGGCATGTCATGAAGGCTAGTGGGCCGCTCGTGACATACGCTGGCCGGCCCATGCACGCCTCCGCCACGACCGACGCCCCGAAGGCCACCGCCGCCGACACGATCGCCGTCGGCGTGTTCGTCGACGAGGGGATCGCCCACGATCTGGAGGGGGCGCCGCTCGGTGGCCTGCTCGCCGGCGGCGAGGCGCGGACCAGCTTCAAGCACCTGGCGCTACACCACGGCGAGGGCAAGCGCTGGCTGGTGGTCGGCCTCGGGCGCCGCGACGAGTTCGATGCCGAACGCGCGCGGGTCGCGGCCGCGGTGGTCCACGCACGCGCGCGCGAGCTCGGCGCGCGCGAGCTGTGCTGGGAGCTTCCCCATCACGTGTCCGACGACGTCGCCGCCGCGCTGGTGGAGGGCACGATGCTCGCCGGCTACCGCTTCGAGCGCTACCGCGCGCGGGGCGACGACGACGAGCCGCCCGGGCTGGCCGAGCTGGTCGTCTCGGCGCACCACGATGTCGACGACGCCGTGCGCCGCGGCGCAGTCGGCGCGCGCGCGCAGAACCTGGCCCGCGAGCTCGAGGACACGCCGGCCAACGACCTGACGCCGACGGCGCTGGGCGAGCACGCCCGCGAGCTGGCCGGCGTCACGGTCGAGGTGTATGGCCGCGACTGGCTGGCCTCGCAGGGCATGGGCGCCTTCCTCGCCGTCGCCCAGGGTTCCGACCAGGAACCCGCGATGATCGTCGCCCGCTACGACGGCGGCGGCGACGGGCCGCTGCTGGCGTTCGTCGGCAAGGCGGTCACCCACGACACCGGCGGGGTGTCGATCAAGCCGGCGTCCGGCATGCACGAGATGAAGTTCGACATGTCGGGCGGGGCCGCGGTGCTTGGCGCGCTGCAGGCGATAGCGGCGCTCGAGGTGCCGGTGCGCGTGCTCGGCGTCGTTGGCGCGACCGAGAACACCATCAACGGCTCAGCGATGAAGCCGGGTGACATCGTGCGCGCGAAGACCGGCACGACGATCGAGATCAACAACACCGACGCCGAAGGTCGCCTGGTCCTGTGCGACTGCCTCGCCTACGCCATCGAGGAGGGCGCCGAGCGCATTGTCGACATCGCCACGCTGACCGGCGGCATCGTCACCGCGCTCGGGTCGACCTACGCCGGGCTGTTCGCCACCGACGAGGAGTGGGCGGCGGCGATCACCGCGGCGGGCGAGGCGGCCGGCGAGCTCGTCTGGCGCATGCCGCTGCACAGCGAGTACGACGAGCAGATCAAGGGCCGCTTCGCGGACATCGTCAACTCCGAGAGCCGCAAGGCGCATCCGATCCAGGGTGCGTCGTTCTTGAAGCGCTTCGTCGGCGACGTGCCGTGGGCGCACGTCGACATGGCGGGCACGTCGAACGACACCGGGCGCGCGTACGCAGCGAAGGGCGGATCGGGCTGGGGCGTGCGGCTCCTGCTCGAGGTCGCGCGCGGGCAGGCGGGTTCTTAGAGGCCTTCGGGGTGCCGGGCGACGAACCCGGCGGTGCTGCGCGCGGTCGGCTGCCAGCGCGTCCCGGAACCGCGCAGGCCGCCCGTGTCGAAGCGCAGCCCGGCGACGACCATGAAGACGTGGCCGCCGTTGGCGTAGATCGTGATCCAACGGCCCGCCCCCGCGGCGCCCCACTTGGCCAGTAGGCCGGAGGTCAGCGGGGAGTCGAGCAGGCCGGCACCGGCCAGGGCGAAGGACACGGAGCCCGAGCAGTCATAGCCGACCGACGACCAGCCGCCGTGGCCGCCGCCCCAGAGGTACGGGGTCTTGGCGATGACGTTGCCGGCGTTGATGACGTCGCGGACGATCTGCGGGGCGTCGCGCGGCGCGACGGCGCGGCCGTCGGCGAGCACGCGGCCGGTGTCGCCGACGGGCAGGTCGGCCTTCGATGCCATCGACTTGAGCTCGCTGAGCTCGCGCTTGATCTCGTCGTCGGAGGGGCGGCCGGTGGCGTTGGACGTGTTCGTGTTCGCCGGCTGGTCGCCGGCGGCGACTCCCGCCTGGGGCTCGACAGCCTGCGGGTGTGCGGCGGGCAGGGGCGCGTCGGCACCTTCGGTCATCGCCGCGGGCGCCGACGCGGTCGCGGCCGCCGGGGCGGTCGCGCCGGATCGGGCCGTGGCGGTCACGGCGGCCGCGAGCACGACGATCCCGAGCACAACGCCGACGACCAGCGTGCGGCGAGCGAACGTCATCACCGACCGCCATGCGTTTGCCATAACACGGATCACGCCCCGCTGATCGGCCGGCGACCGCGCCGCTTGAGGTGCGCCGTCGTCACTCGCCGTTCGAACGACTGTCATAGCGGGTGTGCCGGGCGCGATCGGTGCGCTCGGCGGCGCCAAGACGCCGCTCATCGGCGGGTGATCGCGTTTAGACGGCGGCGAGGCGTGCAAAGACATCCGTTACTCCTCGTTACCGTCCATTGGGGGATGCCGTTGTTCAAGCGAGGCGCCCAGCTTCGCTCTCTGCAGCCGGATGATCCGACGGGGCCGCCACGGCCCCGTCACATCTGCTGCGCGATCACGGCGGCCGCGGTGGTCCTGATGTCGGCGCTGGCGCCGTCCGCAGCGCTCGCCGATCTCCTGCCGACGTCGCCCACGCCCGCGGCGGCGACGGCAGTCGTGAAGCAGGCCACCGCGCCGGTGACCCAGGCCACCGCGCCGGTCACGCAGGCAGCCGCGCCGGTCACGCAGGCAGCCGCGCCGGCCACACAGGCCGCCGCTCCCGCACCCGCCAAGCCCGCCCCCGCGCCGGTCAGCCAGGCGGCCGCCCCAGTGACAAAGGCCGCGCAAACCGCGGCCACTCCCGTGGTCAAGGCGACCGCACCGGCGACGAAGGCCGCGCAGTCCGCCACCGCCCCCGTCGTCAAGGCTGCCGCCCCGGCGACACACGCGGCGACCACCACGGTGACCAAGGCCACCGCGCCAGTGACGCACGCCGCGCAATCCGCCACCGCCCCCGTGGTGAAGGCCGCTGCTGCGGCGACCGCCCCGGTGACCAAGGCCGCCGCGCCAGTGACGCGCGCCGCGCAGTCCGTCACCGCGCCGCTGCTCGAGGCGACCGCGCCGCTGACACGGGCCGCACAGTCCGTCGTGGCTCCCGCAATCAAGACGGCGGCTGCGGCGACGCACGCGGCGACCGCTCCGCTGGACGAGGCGGTCGCGCCGCTCCCCCACGCCGCCGCGCCCGTCCACTCGGCCGTGCACGCCGTGGCGACTCCCGCAATGCAGCCGCTCGCACCCTCCCTGGCCAACGTGGTCGGGGTGAAGCCCGCTCAGGTCTCCCAGCCGACGGGCGTGGCAGTGACGAGCACGCCTGGTAACGCGTCTGGCCAGGCGGCGCCGAGTGGCGCCGGCCGTGGGCCCGCTGGGCTGCCGGCTTGGGTCTCGCCCGCCTTGTTCGGTCTTGGGGCGCCCGCGCAGCTCGATGCGCTCGCCGCCTCGTTGGCGCCCACCCCCGCGGCGGCTTCGTCCGCCCTCGGCGCGGCGCCGGCCCGTGGTAGTGGCGCCGGTGCTCCTGGTGCGCCGTCTGCGCCGCCCTGTGGCGTGGGTGCTGCCGGTGGCGGCACCGCCGGTGGCGTTGGACTTGGTGGGTGGGCTGCGGTGGCCGTGAGCTTCGTCGCCTGCCGTCCGCCGAACGCGGCTGATCCGCTGCGCTTGTCGTCGGCCGTGTGGTGGCCGGCGGCGTTTGTCGGGCTTCTCGAACGCCCTGGCTAGTCCCTTCGGGACCTCTCGCGCACCCCTGGTGCGCCGCGGTTGATCTGCGGCGCCGGGTGCGTGCTCCACGCCATGTCGCCTCGCGGCGTGGCGTCCGGATGAGACGTCTTGAAGGGAGTAGCAATGACCATCAAGCTGGCCGCCGCTTGCGGCCGGAGAACCATCGTGGTGGCGCTGATCGCGACGCTGGCCGGGTTGGCCGCCGTCGTGCCGGCTACGGCCGGCGCCCAGACCACCACGCAGACGCCGGTGCTCGCCCAGGGCGCCGGGATGGGCGCGCGGCCCAGTGTGGCGGTGCGCAGGGTGCAGCGGGTGCTGCGAGAGCACGGGTATCGGCTCGGCCGACCGGGGGTCGACGGGCGCTTCGGCCCGTTGACCGCCGCCGCGGTCCGCAGGCTGCAGGCCGATTACGGCCTCAGCGCGGACGGCATCGTGGGGCCGAAGACGCGCAAGCTCGTTCGCCTGATCGGGCAGCGCCCCAAGGAGCCCCGGCAAGCGGCGCACAGCGAGGCGAGCAGGGCGACAAAGCCCGTGCCGAGTGACACGACGCCGGCTGACCCGACGACCAACCAGCCGGCCCCGATGAGCCCGCAACCGGCAGCGACGGACGCCAGTGGCGGGTCGGATGACGCCCCTGGATGGGCATGGCCGGCGATGCTGGCGTTGGTGGCCGCGATCGCGGCGCTCGTCGCCCTCCTGGCGGCGCTGCGCCGCCCACGGCCCGCCCCCCAACAGGCCGACGGCGGGCCGCCGGCGGCGATCGCGCCCCTCATGCGCGAGCCCTACGTTGAAGGACACTCGCGCGATGAACGCGTCGCGGACTTCCGCGGCCACGCCTTCGCGGCGACGGTGACCGCGCCGCCCGGCGCGGACCCCAGCGAGGGGGACACGTGGTACCTGGTCGACGACGCGCGCAAGCCCGCCCCGGTGTGGGTGCGGGGCGCTGACATCCACCGCTCGCCCTCGAGCCTGGCCCCGGGCGAGCCGGTCATCGGCTACGTGACCGTCGCCCCCGACGGGTCGGCGCACGAAGCCGACGGGATGGTGCGCGAGCTCGAGGCGGCGTGCGAGCACGCCGGCTGGGAGCTGAGCGAAGTGGTGACCGACCGCGAGACCGGCCGCGGGCTGGAACGCCCCGGCCTGGGCTACGCGCTCAAGCAGATCGCCGACGGCCACGCCCGCGGCCTGGTCGTCACCGAGCTCAGGCGGCTGACGCGGTCGGTCAACGACCTCGGTGTCCTCGTGCACTGGTTCGCGGAGGCCCAAGCCGGCCTGGTCGCCCTGGATCTGGGGATCGACACGTCGACCCCCACCGGCCACGAGATCGCCGCCACGCTGACCACGCTCGGTGACTGGGAGCGCGAACGCGTCGCCCACCGCACGCGCAGCGGCCTGACCGAGGTCCGGTCCGGCGGGCGGCCGGCTGTCAGCGACCGCCCCGACCTCGCCGAGCGCATCAAGGCCATGCGCGCGGCGAACATGACGCTGCAGGCGATCGCCGACCAGCTCAACAACGAGGGCGTCCCGACGCTGCGCGGCGGCGCGATGTGGCGTCCGTCGAGCGTGCAGGCCGCGCTGGGCTACCGGCGCCCCAACCACCGCAACCCCCTCGACCAGCTGCCCACGCTGGAGGACAGGGGGTAACGAGCATCGACGGGGTCCCTGCCGTTCCCGGCAGGGGCCCCCGCGGCTGTCGATCCGTGAACAATGCGGCGATGCACTTCGACCTCCCCGACGACCACCGCCTGCTGCAGCAGACCGTCCGCGACTTCGCCGAGCAGGAGATCGCTCCGGTCGCCGAGGAGCTCGATCGCGAGAAGCGCTTCCCCTACGAGATCGTCGCCAAGATGGGCGAGCTGGGCTGGATGGGGATCCCGTTTCCGGAGGACGTCGGCGGCGCGGGCGGCACGACGCTGCAGTACGCGATCGCCGTCGAGGAGCTCACGCGGGTCGACTCGAGCGTTGCGATCACGATGTGCGCCCATACGTCGCTGGGCACCCAGCCGATCTATCTGTTCGGCTCGGACGAGCAGAAGGCCGCGCTGCTGCCCGACCTGTGCGCAGGCCGCAAGCTCGGCGCCTTCGGCCTCACCGAGCCCGAGGCCGGCTCGGACGCCGGCAACACCAGGACGCGCGCCGTGCTCGAGGACGGCGAGTGGGTCATCAACGGCGCCAAGCAGTTCATCACCAACGCCGGCACCGACCTCTCGGGGCACGTCTGCATCACCGCCCGTACCGGCGAGGACGAGATCTCCAACCTCATCGTCGCCAACGGCACGCCCGGCTACGAGCAGGGCGCGCCGTACCGCAAGATGGGCTGGAACGCATCCGACACTCGCCCGCTGACATTCACCGACTGCCGCGTCCCGGAGGAGAACCTCCTCGGCCCCCGCGGCCAGGGCTTCCGGCAGTTCCTGCACATCCTCGACATCGGCCGCATCGGCGTGGCGGCGATGGGCGTCGGCCTCGCGCAGGGCGCCCTCGACGAGGCGCTGGCCTACGCCAAGGAGCGCCGCGCCTTCGGCCGGCCGATCAGCCGGTTCCAGGCCATCCAGGCCAAGCTCGCCGACGTCTCCACCGAGATCGAGGCCGCCCGCCTGCTCGTCTACAAGGCGGCCTTCCTCAAGGACGAGGGGCGCAACTTCACGCTGACCGCCGCGCAGGCCAAGCTCAAGACCGGCAGGCTGGCCGTGCGCGCCGCCGAGGAGGCGGTGCAGATCCACGGCGGCTACGGCTACATCGAGGAGTATCCGGTGTGCCGCTTCTACCGCGACGCGAAGATCCTCACCATCGGCGAGGGCACCGACGAGGTCCAGCAGATGGTGATCGCTCGCGCGCTCGGCGCGTGAGTCAGCGCAGCGCCCGCCGCGCCTCCGCCTGTACCGACGACGGAAGATCGTCGAGCGAGATGCCGCGCAGGCGCGCCACCTCGCGCAGCTGCCGTCCGTGCACGGCGCCGAGCGGTTCCGGGCCCTCGGTGCGCGGGACGGGCCCCTCCTTGATCCCGTACAGCCCGACCTCCACCTTCGGCAGCGCGGCGAGCGAGATGGCGTCCTTCGGCACGCGCGCGATGAACTCGTAGCTCGGCGCGGGCGTGAAGAAGTGCCCCTCCTGGCCGGGGGCGGGGTCGAGCGGCGGGAACGACCGCCGCATGCCGACGTCGGGCAGCGACCCGGAGGCGACGCGATCACCGCCCACGGTCACCTCATAGGCCAGGTCGCCGTGCAGGTCCTCGTGGGCGATCAACGGGCCGTCGACCGCCGTGATGTTCTGGATCGAGAGGCCGTCGGGCTCGACGCGCATGTGCAGGCGCACGTAGCCCTCGCCGCGCGCCGCCCGCGGGCGCCCGCGCGTGGCACGCTCCTCCTGGTCGGGCAGCGGCGTCTTCTGGCGCGACGCCCGCGGGAGCTTCGCGGGCACCGGCTCCATGCGGTTGCGCGAGCCCTTCGATGCCGGCGGCTTGTCGGCCATCAGCACCGTCTGACCCTTGATCCGCCGCGGCTTGGGCGGCTCGTCGGTCATCTCCGGGCGGCGCGGGTTCTCGACGACCGGCTCGGCGTTGGGGTCCGAGGACATCGTGCGCTGCCATGGCGTGTAGGGCATCTCGGCGCTCCTCTACCAGTTGCGGCCGTAGCGATAGTTGTGGATCCAGCGGTAGTAGAGCCGCTGCAGCGTCAGGGTCGGGGTGGCCTTGATCATCCCGAACCAGTCCTGGTTGTGGACGAAGAGGTCGCGCCGCCCGCCGGCGCCCTCGAAGTCGCACGGCTCGAACCGGTCGACCTGGCCGAGGTTCCATTCGCCGACCCAGTCGACGGCCCAGCTCGCCGACAGCCCGGTGCCGCTGGAGATCATGGTGCCGAGGTACTCCGAGTACCAGTCCAGCGCGTTGTAGACGAAGAGGTCCGCCTTGCCGTTGCCGTCGATGTCGGCGAGGTAGTGACGGTCGTTGCGGCGCATCTGCCAGCCGGGCACGTTGCCGTCGTAGCGCTGGGTCATGTCCAGCGCGCTGCCGGTCGAGCGCAGCATCCCGAGGTAGGCGATGCTCCAGTCGCCGCCGTTGAAGACGTAGAGGTCGGACCTGCCGTTGCCGGTGAAGTCGCCGACGAAGTGCTGGTCGCCGGGGCGCATCTGCCAGTCGGGCATGGTGGCGTCGTAGCGGTGCGACATCGTCAGCGCGTTGCCCTTGGACCGCAGCATCCCGAGATACGGAATCGACCAGTCGCCGCCGTTGAAGACCCAGAGGTCCTCCTTGCCGTTGCCGGTGAAGTCGCCGACGAAGTGCTGGTCGCCTGGCCGCATCTGCCAGCTCGGCATGTTCGCGTCGTAGCGGTCGACGACGGCGAAGCCCGTGCCGGAGGAGCGCAGCATCCCGAGGTACGGGATCGCCCAGTTGTCGCCGTTGAACACGAACAGGTCGGCCTTGCCGTTGCCGTCGAAGTCGGCGACGTGGAAGCGGTCGTCGCGCTGGAACTGCCAGCCCGGCATCGCGTCGTCGTAGCGCGCGATCAGCCGCAGCCCGCCGGCCCCGTCGTCGGCCAGCAGGCCGAGGTATTCGATGGCCCAGTTCGTGCTGTTGTAGACGACGACCTCGTCCTTGCCGTCGCCGTTGAAGTCGCCGACGTAGAACTGGTCGTCGGGTTTGAACTGCCAGGACCCGGGCACGCGCTCGACGGCGCTGAACACGAGGTCCAGCTCGGTCCCGTTGGAGCGATAGACGATGATCGAGTTGTCGTTGTGGACGAGGACGTCGTCCTTGCCGTCACCGTTGAAGTCGCCGGCGTAGGCCTTCAGGAAGCTGCGCTGCGTGTATGTGTCCTGGCGGCGCTTCATCTGCGTGTAGCAGACGGGGCAGTACGGCGGCGCGTTGGTGCGCATGCGACAGTTGATGACCGGCCGATAGACGCCCAGCGACACCGTGCCGCCGCCCTCGAACAGGCCGACGTCCTGGTCGTCGCTCCAGCCGGCCGGCTTGGGGCCGGCCGTGTAGCCCGCGCACGGGCCGGTGCCGGTGGGCAGCGGCGTCGTCGGGGCGATGAAGTTGCCCCACTTGGTGGTCGCGCGGTCGGTGTTGATCGTCAGGTCGACCACGCCGGGCTCGCCGCCCGTCCACGAGCCTGGCGACGCGCAGTACTCGTCGGCCAGCCCGCCGGTGCCGTGGCCGAACTCGTGGGCCATGACCGTCCAGTCGACGCCGAGCGGCACGACCTGGAAGCCGCCGCCACCACACCCGCCGTAGCGCGGGTCGTTGAGGAGGATGAGCACGAGGTCGTAGTCGGGGACCCACGTGTTCAGCGCGTTCTGCACGAGGGTGCCCGTGTTCGCGCCGCCCTCCAGCCAGCAGTGCGCCCACGAGCCGCTGAAGATGTAGCCCAGCGCGGTGTCGCGCAGCTCGGTACTGATGATCGTGTCGTCGCTGGGGTCGGTCGGCGTGCCGTGCTCGTCGTACTCGCGCGTGCTGACCGGCGACTCGTTGGAGATCAGGTTGACGCGGAAGATGTTGAACGCCTGCGCATCCTCGTAGAAGTAGTCGTGCCCGAAGACGCCCTGGATGAGGAGCTCGTCGACCTTGTTGTTGTAGGTCGTCTGATCGGCGCCGTCGGCGAACCCGTCGCCCAGCACCGCGATGTTGAGCTTCGTCCCCGGCGGCCCCGAAGCCAGGATCTGCGTCACGCTGTCGGGCATTGCCCAACCTCCTTGGGACGGACCGCCCGACGCTAACCGCGTCGCGCGCCCGCCCGCGGCGGGCTGCGCAAGTCATGCGTCGGTACGCGCGGAGCCTGTGCAAAAAAGCCGCTCGACCGTGCGGCGGGCGTTCACCGGACGATCACCTTCAGCGGTCCTACACGGCATACAACCCCGCGGTCCCGGTTCTCAGCACTGGAGGTCGTATGCCCCGCTTCCGCGCCCGCTGGATCCTCGCGGGCACCTGCATCGCAGTGACCGGCCTCGCCGGCGCCGCGGCCGTCACCGCCCGCAATCAGCCCGACAAGGTGCAGGTCCTCGCCCATCAGATCAGCGACCGCAACCCCAAGAACGTGATCATGTTCCTCGGCGATGGCATGGGCGACTCCGAGATCACGGCCGCCCGCTACTACTACGCCGGCGCTGGCGGCCGCCTGCGGATGGACGCGCTGCCGTTCACCGGCGAGCAGACGACATGGTCGGTCAAGCCCGGCGCGGGGCCGACGTACCTGCCGGACTACGTGCCCGACTCGGCGTCGACCGGCACGGCATGGTCGACGGGGAAGAAGACCATCGACGAGCGCATCTCGCAGGGCCCGAGCACCGCGCTCAACGTGCCCGGCGACAACACGGCGTTCCGGACCGTCCTTGAGCTCGCGCAGAAGCGCGGCATGGCCACCGGCGACGTCTCGACCGCCGAGATCACCGACGCCACCCCGGCCGTCATGGGCTCGCACATCTCCAACCGCGGCTGCCAGGGCCCCAACGACACGCGCACGACCTGCCCGCTGGAGACCAAGGCCGCGGGCGGTCTGGGCTCGATCGCAGAGCAGGAGGTCGATCACCGCATCGACGTCATCCTCGGCGGCGGCAAGAACCGCTTCGACCAGGCGCTCGACGGCTCGACGCAGACCGTCACGCAGTACGCGCAGGCCGACAAGGGCTACCGCTTCGTCGCCAGCGCAACCGACCTCGCCGCGGTCAACGATGTCAGAAGGCCCGTTCTCGGCCTCTTCACCGGCGGCAACATGTCGCTTGAGTGGAACGGTCCCGACGCGCAGATCCAGCAGGCCGACGGCGGCTACGGCGCCCCGATCACCTGCCAGACCGACCAGCGCCCGGCCAGCGAGCCCAGCCTCGCCGACATGACGACAAAGGCCATCTCGCTGCTGGACCACAAGAGCCGCAACGGGTTCTTCCTGCAGGTCGAGGGCGCCTCGATCGACAAGCGCGACCACGCGGCCAACCCGTGCCAGCAGATCGGAGAGACGATCGCCTTCGACAAGGCCATCGGCGCCGCGCTGGACTGGCAGCGCTACCACCCCGACACGCTGATCGTGGTGACCGCGGACCACGGCCACACCAGCCAGATCGTGGCCGAGGACTCCAACGGCACGAGCGGCCCGACCGGCTACGCCGAGGACCTGGTGACCAAGGATGGCCAGAAGCTGCGCATCAGCTACGGCACCGCAGGTGGCCTGACCCGCCCGGCGGCAAGCGCCGTGAGCCAGCAGCACACCGGGACCGAGATCCGCATCGGCGCGATCGGCCCGCAGGCGGCGCGTGTCAACGGCGTCATCGACGAGACCGACATCAACGAGATCCTGACCTCGTTCCTCGGGCACTGACCGACACGCCGCGCGGCGTCACGCCCGGCCGCAACAATGCTGGGCGTGCGCCGCGGGGCGGTGTTGTGGCTTGTCCTCTTCGCCGCGTACGCGGCCGGCGTCGGCCTGCACGCCTCGCCCGGCGAAGACCTCAGCGCCTCCGAGGCCCACGTCCTGCTGCTGACGCGCTCGATCGTCGACGACGGCGACCTCGACCTCGCCAACCAGTACGGCGCCGCGGCGTGGCGGCCGTTCTACGGCCGCGAGCTGGTGCCGCTGACCGGCCCGCGCGATCGCGGCCAGCTCGAGCAGATCGCGGTTGGGTTCCCGCTGCTGTGCGCGCCCGCGTACGCGATCGGCGGGCGGATCGCGGTCGAGCTGTGGCTGGCGGCCCTCGCCGCGCTGGGGTTCGTCGCCGCGGTGGCCATCGCGCAGCGGCTCGTGCCCGAGCCGTGGGCGACGCGCGGCGTGCTTGCCGTCGGCCTGTCGCCGCCCGCGGTGATCGGTGCGACGACGATCGCTCCCGACGCCGTCGCCGGCAGCGTGCTGGCGGGCGCCGCCGCGCTGGCGCTGGCCGCGCGCGAGCGCCCGCTCGCGCGGCTGACGGCGTGGGCGGGCGCGCTGCTGGCGACGCTGCCCTGGCTCGGAGTCAAGTTCCTCGCGCCCGGTGCGGTCGTCGGCGCCGCGGTGCTGCGCTGGCCGCGCCGGCGCAGCCGCGGCCTGGCCGGCCTCGTGGGCATCGAGGTCGCGCTGTTCTCGCTTGTGCTCTACGTCTCGATCAACGATCGCCTCTACGGCGGCCTGACCCCGTATGCGGTGCTGCCCGCCGGTGAGAGCGCGACCGGCGCTCACGGGCTCGCCGAGCACCTCGAGCGCTGGCCGCGGCTGCTCTGGGTCTGGGCGGGCCCGCCGCAGGGCGTGCTGCTGTGGGCGCCGGTTTGCGCGCTGGCCTTCGTCGCGGTGTGGCTGCTGGTGCGCTCGCGCCGCGAGCGCCTGGCGCGCCTGCTGCCCGAGCAGGTCGAGGTCGAGGTCGCCGGCGGGTTCCTCGTCACGGTCTGCGCCGCCGCGTTGCTCGTCGCCGTCTTCGCCGCCCCGACGATCGACGGCGCGCACTTCGCGGGCCACCAGCTCGTGTGCGTCCTGCCGCTGATCGGGGCGCTGTGCTCGTGGGGCTGGCGGCGCTTCCCGCGCACGGGCGCGCTGCTGGCCGCGCTGACGCTCGCGCTGACGGCGTGGACCCTCGTCGCCGTGCGGGTCGACGACGGCGCTGGCGTCGCCCCGCCCCGCGGCGCGCTGCCGTGGACCGCGCGTTAGCGGTGCGCCGTCGGGTGCCTGGGCTCGTAGAGGCCGAGCTCACCGCCGCCCGGCACGTGCAGGCGGGTGACGCGGCCCCACGCCTCGTCGCTGACCGGCGCAGCGAACTCCACGCCCTTCGCCCGCAGGTAGGCGATCGTCGCGTCGAGGTCGTCGCACATCAGATACAGCTCGTGGCGCCCGCTGTCGCTCTCCGCCGGGTGGCAGGCGAGCTCGGCGGGAGGCAGCGCGAAAATCAGCCAGCCCCCGCCCGCGTCGACCGCTCGTAGGCCCAGCACGTCGGCGAAGAAGGCGCGCGCGGCCTCGGCGTCCTCGCTGAAGACGATCGTGTGCGCGCCGACGATCACGCCGCCTCGCCCGCCTCGAAGCGCTCGAGGATCGTGCTCGCCGCGCTGGCCGGGTCGAGGCGGCGCGCGACGACCTCGTCGATCAGCGAGGTGAAGTCGGCGTCCTCGGCGAAGCGCTCCTCCAGCGCGCGGCGCAGGCGGAAGGTGCACAGCGCGAGGACCTCGTTGCGCAGGTTGCGCCGGCGGCGCTCGGACAGCGTGCCCTCGTCCTCGATGTAGGCGCGGTGCTCCTCGAGCTTCTCGACGAGCGTCTCGACGCCCTCACCGCGGGCGGCCTCGGTCTTGACGATCGGCACGCGCCAGCCGCGCTGGGGCGCCAGCGAGAGGACGCCGCGGATCTCGCGCACCATCGTCTCGGTGAGCGGGTGGTCGGCCTTGTTGACGACGATGATGTCGGGGATCTCCATGATCCCGGCCTTCAGCGCCTGGATCGAGTCGCCCGAGCCGGGCATGAGCACGAGGACGACGGTGTCGGCGTGGTCGATGATGTCGACCTCGGCCTGGCCGACCCCGACGGTCTCGAGAAACACGTCGTCCTTGCCGGCGGCGTCCATGAGCAGCGCCGCCTGCAGCGCAGCCTCGCTCAGCCCGCCGAGCGCGCCGCGGTTGGCCATCGAGCGGATGAAGACGCCGGGGTCGAGGAAATGCTCGGTCAGCCGGATGCGATCGCCGAGCAGGGCGCCGTGGGTGAACGGCGACGACGGGTCGATCGAAAGCACCGCGACCTGGCGGTCGGCGGCACGCCGCAGTCGGGTCAGCGCGCCGATCAGCGTCGACTTGCCGGAGCCCGGCGCGCCGGTGAGGCCGAAGACCGCCGCGTGCCCGGTCTTGGGATAGACCTCGCGCACGAGCTCCCACCCGGCGGGGTCGTCGGACTCGACCAGCGTGATCCCTCGCGCCAGCGCGCGCTTGTCGCCGGCGAGCAGGCGCTGGGCGAGCGATTGATCGGCCATCGAGGGCCGCACACTACTGTTCGTATCCGTGGAATCGGTCCTCACACCGCCGCGGGTCACAGGCCTGCCGCCGCATGTCCGCGGCGAGCCCGCGCCGCGCCACGGCGGGCCGCTCGTGCTGCTGCGCTGGATGCGCGAGCACCACATGCTGACCTTCAACTACGCCCGGCTGCTGGTCCGCCTGGTGTGGCTGAAGCTGCGCTTCCGCGGCCGCCTGAAGACCGACGGATTCGCCTTCGTCTGCCCGCACGTGACGCTCGAGATCGGCAGGGACGCGGTGTTGCACCTCGGGCGTTGGTCGTGGATCGGCCACGGGACGAAGATCCGCGTGCACGAGGGCGAGGTGCACATCGGCGCGAAGTCCGTGCTGGGCCAGGAGTGCACGATCTCGGCCTTCCAGCACGTCTCCATCGGCCGCGAGTGCATCGTCGCCGACCGCGTCATGCTCATCGACTTCGACCACGGCGTCGTCGAGGTCGAGCGCCCGATCCGCGAGCAGGGCATCTACAAGCGCGACGTGCGCATCGGCCACAACGTCTGGATCGGCTACGGCGCGTCGTTCCTGCGCGGGGTGACGGTCGGCGACAACGTCGTCGTCGGCACCTACACGGTGGTCAACAAGAACGTCCCCGCCAATGCGGTCGTCGCCGGCGTGCCGGTGCGCGTGCTGCGCATGCGCCAGGCGCCGCAGCGGCTGCGCTGGGAGTGAGCGTGGCCGATCAGCTCGCCCTCGACGTCGATGCCGCCTGCGCCCTGAGCATCCTCGAGCGCCGCGGCGGCGAGGAGCGCACGCTGCGCGTGGGCCCGCTCGCCGAGCCCGACGCGCGCGCCCTGGCCGCGATGCTGCTCAACCGCAACGACGAGCCACCCGCCGACGGCCCCTGGCGGTGCGCGGTGGCGGGTGGCGTACGCGTCGTCTCGCTCGAGCGGATGGGCTAGTGGGCCTTGAGGCAACGTTGCACGCGAAACGGCGGGCGTCGATCACCGCCAGGCGGCGTCCTCGACCCTCGAAATACCTCCGGTATTCCTTCGGGTCTGCGTCCTTGCCTGGCGGCGTCGCCACTCCACCGTTTCACGCACAACGTCACCTCAAGACCCACTAGGCGCAGTTCGGCCACGGCGCGGTGCCGCGCGCGGCCAGCAGCTTGGCCGCGATGCGGTCCTGCGCGGCCTCCGAGGCGGCGGCGGGATCGCCGCTGCCGCCCATCCGCCGCCAGGTCGCGCGGTCGAACTGATACTTGCCGCGGTAGGTCCCGTCGGCGGAGACCGCGGACGGGTCGCCACCGGACTCGCACTGGGCGATGCGCGCCAGCGTGTCATCCGGCGACGCGCTCGCGGCGGCGGCCGCCGGCTGCGACCCGAGCCCGAGCGCGGCCAGCGTCTGCGCGCCGGCCACGCCGTCGGCGGTCAGGCCGTGGGCGCGCTGGAAGCGCTTGACGGCGGCGCGGGTGCGCGGGCCGATGATGCCATCGGCGCTGACGCCGAGCGCCTGCTGCAGCGCGCGCACCGTGGCGGGACTGCGCGCGCCAGGCGTCGCCGCGTTCTGGGCAAAGGCGCCGCCCGCGGCGACGGTGAACAGCGCGACGGCGAGCACCACGCCGGCGCGCCCGCGCAGGACGCGGCGGCGGCGGCGCGCGAGCTTGAGGCGGCGCTCGCGCGAGGCGCGCAGCGAGCGCCGCCAGAGCATGGGCGAACTGAGATCGCGATTACTGGGCACGACGGTTTCAACCCTCCGGTCGTCTCGACGCCTACGGGGTTAGCTGTCGGGCTCGCGCGACGAGACGTGCGCTACACCGGCATTCAGCCGGCGATTCGCCCCTGGGCCTTCAAGGCCCGTTGGGTCCCCCGTTCCCCGCCGTCGGTACGACGGGGACTCGGCGTGGGTTCTGGTTGCAAAGAGCAGCGGACCCTAACGAGGTCGCGGACGGAACCGCGGCACGACCGGCACGCAACGTGCGCTAAGAGCGCACGAAATGCGGTCTCAGGCGTCGTCGGCCAGGCCTTGCAGCGGCCCCAGCAGCCGCCGCGAGCGCTTGGAGACCCCCGGCAGGGCGAGCAGCCGGTGGGTCGGCGGCGCGCCGGCGTCGCGGCGCCGCAGCTGCTCGTAGGCGATCGGGCGCCAATGCTCGTCGACGAGCGCCGCCGGCTCGCCTGCCGCGACGGTCTCCGCGTCGAGCTCGAGGTGCTCGGCCCACAGCCGCACGCGCGTGCGGCGGGCGAGATCGGCGTCGTCGGTGACGACGTTCATCTCCGTGTCGTTGAGCAGCGAGTGGGCGTTGAGGTTCGCCGAGCCGACCGTCAGCCAGCGGTCGTCGACGATGCCGACCTTCGCGTGCACGTAGAGCGGGTCGTCGCGCTCGCCGGTAAGCGAGCGGATCGTCGCCGCGAGGAAGCGATCGGGATCGTCGTCGGCGTCGGCGAGGACGCCGAGCTGGCCGCGCGTGTCGTCCTGGCCGTTGTTGGCCCTGGCCGGCAGCAGGACGACGACTCGGAAGTCTTCGGCAGGCGGGTTGCGCAGCTTGTCGACGAGGACGGCGACGACCTCCGGCGACCACAGGAACTGGTTCTCCAGGTAGATGAACCGGCGCGCGCTGCGCAGGGCGCGCATGTAGCTCTCGAGGATCCGGAAGTCGCCGTGGGGAACCTCGTCGTACATGTCCTCAGCGACGGTGCGCGCGACCTGCACCGTGCTCTCGCCGGCCGGCGCGGGCGGCGCGGGGCGATCGAGCGTCTCGCCCGTCACCGCGTGCCAGCGCGCCACGAAGTGGTCGTGGACGTCGGCGACCGCGGGCCCGCGCAGGCGCGTGCCGACGTCGTGCCAGCCGAGCCGGCGGCGCGCCGCGTGCGCGCTGGCGTCGAAGCGATCGCCCGCGTCGTCGGTGAGGTCGATGCCGCCGACAAAGGCCACCTCGCCGTCGATGCAGATCGTCTTCTCGTGATGGCAGTGGATCGGGTGCTCGCGCGGGTCGGGCTCGCAGCGGATGCGCGTGCCACGGGTCAGCGTGTCGATCGCGTCGCGCACGTCCGAGCGCGTCGGGTGAAACAACGGCACCGGCGAGCCGGCCCACACGAGGATGCGCACGTCGACGCGCTCGGCGAGCCGCGCCAGGAGCTCGCCGAGGACGACGGGCGCCTCGCCGCGGACGAGCTCGAAGTGCGGAGCGAGGTGCCAGCCGGTCAGGTGCACGAAGCTCTGCGCGCCCTCCAGCGCCTCGGCGATGACCGGCAGGGCCTCGGCGCCGTCGACGAGGACGTCGAGCGCGCAGCCGGGGCGCGGCGGGGGGTCGCCGGCGGCCCACAGCCCGTCGTCGGGCGGCACGAGCGCGCGCTCCCACCCCAGCCGGCGCAGCCGGCGGCGGTGATGGGTGCGCACCGCCGCCTCGATCGCGTCGCCGATGGCGGCGTCGGCGCGGCTGACGAGCGTCTTGGCCATACCCCTCAGTTCCCCGGTCGGACTTCAGGCACTCACGGCTCCAGCAGCGCCGCGCGCGTCACGTGCGGCGCGAGATGGCGCAGCGCCGGCTCGGCCGCGGAGTCGCCCAGCGCAGCGTGCAGCGCGGCCGCGTGGCCGTCGAAGCGCTCGCGCGGGTAGGGACCCGCGGTGTCGCGCGTCACCAGGAAGGCCCAGTCGCTGCTCTGCAGCGCCAGCAGCTCGCGCACCGCGCGCTCGCCGATCGCCGGCCCGGCGGCCAGCACGTCGAGCTCGGCGGAGCGGGTCGCCCACGCCATCGCGGCCACCTGCGGGCCCGACCACGTCGACAGATCGCGCGGCGTGCCCCAGCTCGTCACGTGCTCGGCGAGCGCGCCCGCCGGCGCCGGATCGCAGTCGGCCAGCGCGTCGTCGAGGTGCACGAGCTCGACGCCGCGGCGGCGCGCCTCGTCGACGACGCCCGCCAGCCAGCGCGGGCCCTCGTACCACCAGTGGCCCAGCAGCTCGGTGTCCAGCGCGCAGACGCACAGGCCGCCGTCGCCGATGCGGGCGGCGAGGCGCGCGACGAAGTCGGCGGCGTCGGCCGCCGCCTGCTCGCCGGCGCGGTCGGGGTCGTAGACCGCGCCGTCGTTGGCCCACGGACGGTGATCGCGGGCCGTGCGGCGGTGGTAGTCACGGTAGGCGCCGTGCGACGGGTAGCCGTCGGCGCCCCACACGGGGTCGATCGCGACGCGGTCGATGGGCACGAGCAGCGGGCCCGCGTCGGTGGCCAGCGGGCGCAGGTGCCTCGGGTCGCCGTGGCCGAGGACGTCGGTGAGGTCGACGCACGTGGCGTGCACGCCGGCCTCCTCCAGCAGCGCGTGCAGCCACGGCGCGTGGGCGCACTCAGGCAGCCAGAAGCCGCCGCGCCAGCCGTCGCCGAAGCGCGCGCGGTGCGACTCGATGCCGGTGCGCACCTGCAGGCGCACGCCCGCGTCGGTGGCCAGCAGCGGCAGGATCGCGTGGGTCGCCGCGCTGGTCCACGCGGCGTGCGGGCGCAGGGCGCCGAGCAGGTCGGCGGGCAGGCGCTCCACCGCGGCCGCGTAGTCGCCGGCCGCGCGCTGGAGCTCGGCCGCCACCGCGGGGTCGTCGGCGATCTCGATGTCGAGCGCGTGCGCGGCCGGGCGGATCTCGCGCAGGAAGCCGCGGCAGCGCTCGATGGCGCCGGGCGCCTCGAGCTGGTCGCACAGCACGGGGGTGAGCGAGAGGGTGACCGGCGCGCCGGCGTCGAGAAGGTCGAGCAGCGGAAGATAGGAGGTCGCGATCGCCTCCCACAGCCACTCCTCGCCGAAGGGCCACGTCCCGAAGCCCTCGACGTAGGGCATGTGCGAGTGCAGCACCATGGCCGCGCGCCCCTCCGTCAAGGCCGGAGCACCGCCAGGAAGTCGAGCGCACCGTCGAGGTCGCGGTCGCTGCGCAGGGCGAAGTCGCGTGTGCTGATCGCGGGCACGAAGCGGTCGTAGAACGGCGCGGTGATGTTCAGCGCGGCGTGGACGCGGTCCCACCCGGCGCGCAGCGCGAGCTCGTGGGCGCGTAGGCGCCGGGCATGGAACAGCCCGTACAGCTCGACACGGCCGAAGTGCGCCGCGCACAGCGCGCGGAACTGCTCGGCGCGGTACTCGCGCACGTGCCACGGGTTGCCCGAGCGCTCGGCGCCCGCGGGCGCCAGCGTCAGCACGTTCGGGGTCGACACGTACGCGGTCCCGCCGGCCGCCAGCATCCCGTTGACGTTCCCGAGCACGCCGTCGGGATCCTGGACGTGCTCGATGGTCTGCAGGAAGACGACGGCGTCGCAGGGCTCGAAGAAGGTCTCGACCATGTCGCGCACGAAGCGCAGGTTGGGGGCGCGGTAGCGCAGGCGGGCGTGCTCGTGGGCGTCGGGGTTGGCGTCGACGCCCACGACGCTCGCGGCCGCCCGCGCGAGCACGTTTGAACCGTAGCCCTCGCCGCAGGCCAGGTCGACGACGCGCAGGCCGCCGACGCGCGCGGCGATCCACTCGTAGACGACCAGATGGCGGCGAAACCAGTAGTTCTCGGCGGGCACGTCGGGCAGCGTGCGCTCGCCGTCCAGCGCGAGCGGCGGGACGCCCGGCGGCTGGTCCTGCTGCAGGTAGAGCTCCATCAGGCCGTGCGCACCTGCGCGCCGCGCGCCGGCACGAGCGTGACGCCGCGCCGGCGCGGCGCCTCGCCCTCCCCCACCGGCTCCAGGCGCACCGCCTCGGCCAGCGCCCCCAGCACGACCTGCATCTCGACCTGGGCGAAGGCGGCGCCCAGGCAGCGGCGCACGCCGCCGCCGAACGGGATCCACGAGTAGGTCCCCGGCGCCTTGTCGAGGAACCGCTCGGGGCGAAAGGCCTCGGGGTCGGGATAGACGTCCTCGCGGCGGTGGACGAGCAGGATGCACGGCGCCACCGTCGTGCCGGCGGGCAGCTCGGCGCCCGCGACCTCCAGCGGCTCGAGCAGGCGGCGCAGCACGATCGCCACCACGGGGCGCAGGCGCAGCGTCTCCTTGACCACGGCGTCGGTGTACTCGGCGTCGCCCGCCAGCCGCTCCAGGCCGCCGGGATGGCGCAGCAGCCGCTCAACCGCCCAGGCCAGCGAGGTCGCCGTCGTCTCGTGGCCCGCGACCAGCAGGGTCAGCAGCTCGTCGCGCAGCTCGACGTCGGTCATCGGCCGGCCATCCTCGTCGCGCGCCAACAGCAGCGTCGAGAGCACGTCGTCGCGTTCGGCCAGGTCCGACGCGCCGCGGCGCTCGGCGATCAGTGCGTACAGCGCGCGATCGACCGGGGCGACGTAGCGCTCGGCCAGCAGCCGGCGCACGACCCGGTTGTGCGGGCCGAGCACGGCGAGGATGAACAGCGCGCCCGGTTCGCCGGCCCAGTCGAGCAGGCGCCGCAGCCGCTCGCGCAGGCGCGCCATGGCCGCGGCGTCGTGGACGCCGAAGACCGCGCGCATGATGACCTCGAGCGTGATCGCCTGCATGTACGGGCGCAGCGCGAACGGCTCGCCGGCCGGCCACGAGGCGACGGCGCGCTCGGTGGCCGTGCGCATGATCTCGCGGTAGCGGTCGATACGCTCGCCGTGGAAGGCGGGCAGCAGCAGCTTGCGCTGGCGCAGGTGCTCCTCGCCGTCGAGCAGCAGCAGCGAGTGCGAGCCGAGCGTCGGGCGCAGGATGGCGTTGGCCTCGCCGGCGTTCGTGCGCTGCGGGCCGGCGGTGAAGACGGTGCGCACGTCGGCCGGGTCGCCGAGCATCACCCACGGGCTGGGCTCGATGCGCACGGTGAACGCCTCGCCGTAGCGGTCGCGCTGGCGCGTGGCGAACGCGACGGGCCGCGCGATCCACTCGGCCAGCTGCGCGACCCGGGGCGCGGGCGGGCCCTGCGGCAGGCTCGCGTTCATGAACGCGAGCGTACACTTCGCGCGCCATGCCGGCCCCCGTCACCGCCAGCGCGCAGCAGATCCGCGCCGTCAACACGACCTACCACGATGGCGCCGCCGCGGGCTACGACGCCAAGTGGGGCATCGACTACGGCGAGGTCGGGCGCGGCCAGGTGCTCGGCAAGGTCCGCAAGGCGTTGGGCGGGCTGCGCGCTTTCGAGCGCTCGCTGGAGGTCGGCGCCGGCACCGGCTACTTCAGCCTCAACATGCTGCAGGCCGGCGTCGTCGACGACGCCGTGTGCACCGACATCTCGCCCGGCATGCTCGAGGCGTTGGAGGCCAACGCGCGGCGTCTGGACCTCGACGTCACCACGCTGGCCTGCGACGCCGAGCAGCTGCCCTTCGAGGACGCGTCGTTCGACCTCGTCTTCGGGCACGCGGTGCTGCACCACCTGCCGAACCTCGATCGCGCCTTCGGCGAGTTCCGGCGGGTCCTGCGCCCGGGCGGGCGGCTGTTCTTCGCGGGCGAGCCGTCGCGCTACGGCGATCGTATCGCCGACGTCCCCAAGCGCGCGGCCGCCCATGTCGCCCCGCTGTGGCGACGGCTCATGCGCGCGGGCCCCGCGGTCGTCGGCGACAGCGACGGCGGCGAGGCCAACCACGAGCTCGAGGCGTTCGTCGACGTGCACGCGTTCACGCCCGACCAGCTCGCGCGCGCGGCGCGTGGCGCGCGCCTGCTCGACGTGCGCGTCCGCGGTGAGGAGCTGCTGGCCAACTGGTTCGGCTGGGCCAACCGCGCGCTCGAGGCGACCGCCGACCCCGACGAGGTCCCGTGGGCGTGGAAGGTCTACGCGTTCAAGGGCTACCTGGCCCTGCAGGAGGTCGACCGCCGGCTGCTGGAGCCCTACCTGCCGCCGGCGATCTTCTACAACCTGATCGTGTCGGCGACAAAGCCGGGTTAGACGCGCCGCAGCTTCTCCGGGTTGCGGATCGCGTCGATGCGCGTGATGCGACCGTCGCCGACGACGAACGAGATTGCCGCGCGATGGCCGTCGCTGGTCGGGAGCACGAGCCCGAGCCGACCGTTGAGCTTGATCTCGATCGGTTCGTGCACGGCCTTGCGGCTCAGCGCGGCCCACGCGCGCGCGACCCGTGCCCCGCCGCGCAGCGGCCTGCGCGCGGCGAACACGCGCCCGCCGCCGTCCGACGTCCAGACGACATCGGGGTCGAGCACCGCGACGAGGCCCTCGAGGTTGCCCTCGGCGACCGCGTGAGCGAAGGCTCGCACGGCGCGATCGTGCTCGTCGCGCGAGGCCGCGAAGCGCGGGCCCTCGCGCTTGACGTGGCGGCGGGCGCGCGAGGCGAGCTGGCGCACCGCTTCGGGGCTGCGGCCGACCACCTCGGCGACCTCGCCGAACGGCACGTCGAACACGTCGTGCAGCACGAACGCCGTGCGCTCCGCGGGCGAGAGCTGCTCGAGCACGGTCAGCAGCGCGTAGCTGACCGACTCGTCGAGCGTGACGCGGTCGGCCGGGTCGTCGGACACGAGCGGTTCCGGGAGCCATGGGCCGACGTAGGTCTCGCGGCGCGCGCGAGCCGACCGCAGGCGATCGAGCGCGAGCCGGGCGACGACCGTCGTCAGCCAGCCGTCGAGGTTCTCGATCGCCTCCGCGTCCACGCGCTCGAGCCGCAGCCACGCCTCCTGCACGACGTCCTCCGCCTCGCCGACGTCGCCGAGCTCGCTGTAGGCGAGCCGCAGCAGCCGTGGGCGTGCCTGCGCGAAGCGCTCGGCGGCGGTCATGCAGCGACCCGGTGGGCGGGCCCCCAATATTCCGTGCCCGCGCGCATGCGCGGCGCCCAGCCGCTCGCCTCGCGCAGCCGGCGGCTCGACACGCGCTGCGAGCGCGCCAGCGGCCCGTCCTGCGGCGCCCGCGGGCGCAGGGCCTGCACCCCGACGGCGGCGGCCAGCGCGGCATCGATCTCGGCATTCGTCGGCGGGTCGGCGTCGGCGACGTTGTACGTCCCCGCCGGGACGCGCAGCGCGGCGGCGATGGCCGCCGCCGCGTCGTCCAGCCAGATCGTCGGCCGGTACGCGCCGGGCGGTCCGATCGCGATCGAGGCGCCGCCGCGCGCGGCCTCCAGCGCGGCCCTGGTGGACCCGCTGTCGGGTCCCATGAACAGCCCGAAGCGCAGGATGACCGTGTCGCCGTCGAAGAGCTCGCGCGCGTTGCGCTCGGCCGTCAGCGCGGTGGTCGTCACGCCGCCGCCGGCGACCGGCGCGTCCTCGTCGAGCCACGCGTCGCCGCCGTCGGCGTACGCGAACGCGATCGACTCCTGGACGAGCCGTTGCACGCCGGCGGCCTGGGCGGCGCGCGCGATCGCCGCCGACGCCTCGGTGCGTACGCGGTCGTTCTCGTCCCAGGCGGAGGGATCGGCCATGCGATCGGCGCGCGGGATGTGGGTCAGCAGGTTGACGACGGCGTCCGCTCCGTCGAACGCGCCGCGCAGCGACGCCGCGTCGAACACGTCGGCCTCGACGGCGCGCGCCCCGAGGCTCTCGAGCCGCTCGCGGCCGCGCGCCGAGCGCGTCACGCCGGCGACGCGGTAGCCGGCGGCGAGCAGCTCGCGAACGGCACGTTGTCCGATGACGCCCGTGGATCCGGTGATCACGATCTCGTTCATACCGAGCTGACGAGGTACCCCGCCCGATCGTGACACGCGATGGATCACACGGCCTGCGACCCGACGCCGAGCTCCTGCGCGGCGGCGGCCGCGTCGCGCCGCGACTGCACGCCGAGCTTGCTCAGCACGGCCGCGACGTGGTGGTCGACGGTGCGCACCGAGAGGACGAGGCGGTCGGCGATCTCGGCGTTCGTCATTCCCTCGCGCAGGAGCTCGAGGACGGCGAGCTGGCGTGCCGTCAGGCCCGCGGGGTTGTCGCGCGTCGCCGCACGCGGGCCGTGCGGGATGCGCGCGCCCATCGCGCGCAGGCGCCGGCGCACGCGCAGCGCGGCGGCCTCGGCGCCGAGGCCCTTCAGCGTCCCCAGCGCCTCGGCGGCGCCCTCGGTCTCGCCGGACTCGGCCAGCTCGAGCGCGGTCTCGTAGGGGTTGCCGATCGCGCGCCACGCCGTCACGGCGGCCTCCCAGTCGCCGCGCAGCCCGGCCGCGTATCCGGGCGGACAGCCGGGGAACGGCTCGGCCGGGAAGCCGGCGCGCGACAGGTACCGCAGAAGCTCGCCCCTGAACGGCGCGGCGCCGGGATGTTCGAGGCCCGGCAGCAGCTCGTCGGCGACCGTCCGCGCGACGTCGGGCCTGTCGGCCAGCCACGCCCACTCGACGCGCGCGATCCCCGCCCACGCCAGCCCGAGGAGCAGGCGATGGCGCTGGGCGAGCTCCCACGCCACCGCGAGCATCTCGTCGGCCTCCGGGTCGCCGCGGCGCGCGAGCAGCCGCCCCAGCCACGGCACGCTGTAGGCGTAGAGCATCCCCGGGTCGTCGACCGTCTCGACGAGCGCGCGCAGGCCGCGCTCGGCGCCGTCCCAGTCGCCGCGGTGCAGCAGCAGCAGGCAGCGGTGGACCTCGAGGTTGTAGGCGTGCGACCAGAAGCCGCGCTCGCGCGCGAAGGCCAGGCCGTCGGCCACGGTGCGCTCGAGCTCCTCGAGGCGGCCGGCGCGCATGAGCAGCTCGACGAGGTTGGTGTAGCCGCGCGCCACGGCCTCGTGGTAGCCGCCGGCGATCGCCATGGCGACGCTGTCGCGCAGGTCCTGGACGCCGTCGGGGTCGCCGCGCTCGAAGCGCGCGATGCCGAGGTAGTTCAGGCACAGCGGTACGAGATCGGGCCGCTGTGCGGCGAGCGCCAGCGCGCGAGCGCGCTCAAGCAGCTCTGTGGCCTCTTCCGGGCGGTCGGTGAGGGCGAGGATCGCGCCCTCGTAGAGCAGCGCGCGGGCCAGCTGCGCCTCGTCGCCGCCCGCTTCGAGGATGCGCACGGCGCGGCGCGCGCTCTCCTGCGCCGCGTCGGTCTCGCCGGCCATGAACAGGTGGCGCGAGACGCGCACCAGGCACAGGCCGAGGTCGAGCTCGTGCCCGAGGCGCTCATAGAGGCGCGCCGCCTCGCGTCCCGCATCGACGGCCTCCCGGAAGCGGTGCGCGTTGTAGAGCTCCCAGGCGTAGTCATCGAGCACGTCGGCCTGGTCGCGCGGAGCGAGGCGCTCCAGGTAGGGAACAAGGGACTCGAAGTGGGCCAGCGCCTGGCGGTGAGAGCCGGCGCGGGCCGCCTCGCGCGCCGCGCCGGGACCGACCGCGAGGAGGCTCTCGATGTCCCCGGCCTCGACCGCATGGTGGACGACGCGGGCGCGCTCGGGCCTGGGCTGGGCGCGCAGCGCCTCGACGACGGCCTGGTTGAGCGCGCGGCGGCGGATCACCGGGAGGCTGTCCTCGATCGCGCGGCGCGCAAGCTCGTGGCGGAACCCGAGCCCCTCCGCACGCACCTCGACGAGCCCGGCGAGCTCCGCGTCGGCCAACACGTCGGTGTCGGGTCCGAGCACCTGCGCGGCCAGCTCGGCGGGCAGGTACGACGGCACCACCGAAAGCTGCTCGACCGCCTCGCGGCAGGGCCCGTCGAGCCGTCGCAGTCGAGCGAGGACGGCGTCCTTCACGCTGGCCGGCACTTTGCCGCCGGGCACCGCGAGCGCCTCGGTGACGAAGAACGGGTTGCCGCGCGTGAGCGCGTGCAGGGCCCCCGCATCGCGCCCGGTGCCGGCGGCAAGCGTCCGCACCGCCCGCGGCGACAGCGGCGGGAGCGCGACGCGGTGCACGGTGCAGCCGGCGAGTGCGCCGAGCAGGCGCTGGAGTGGATGGCGCGGATCGATCTCGTCGTCGCGCATCGTCACCACCAGCACGGCGCCCAGCGGCTCCACGCGGCGCGCCGTGAAGCCGAGCACGTCGAGGGTGGCGTCGTCGGCCCAGTGGACGTCCTCGACCACCAGGACCGAGGGCGCCTGGGCGGCGAGCTCCTCGAGCACGGCCGCGAAGACGCCATCGACCGTGCCGCCGTCGGCCAGAGCGGCGGCGAGCGGGCCGTCGGTCCCGGCCGCGGCGTCGTGCAGCGGCCCGAGCGTGCGCGATGCCATGAGGTCGTCGCAGGCGCCCATCAGCAGCCGGGCCTGCCCGGCGGTGGCTTCGGCGAACGCGCGTACGAGGCTCGTCTTGCCGATGCCGGCCTCGCCGCTGACCAACACGGTGGATCCGCGGCCGGCTTGGGCCTCGGTCACGGAGCCGGTGAGGACGCCGAGCGGCGCGTCTCGTTCGAGCAGCCGCTCCATGTTCCACATGGTGACTGCTGGAGCGCGCGGTGCCTAGGCAGCCGGCGGCGCAAAAGTTGGGCAATGCCTACCGATGTGTTCGCCACCGGATGCCCGTACAACCCATGGATCGCATGGAGTTCCTCGCCGACTCGCCGACCAGCTCCTATGTCATCGACGGTGGACGGTCCGGCGCCGCTCGTCTCGCGGTCCTCGCACGAGTCCGCGCCTCGGCCTCGGAGGACTTCATGCGCCGCGCCGGGCTGCGCGCGGGCCACCGTTGCCTTGATCTGGGGTGCGGATCGGGCGAGCTGACCTATCGGCTTGCCGAGCTCGCTGCGCCGGGCGACGTCGTCGGCGTCGATTTTGACCGGGGGGTGATCGCCGTCGCGACCGAACGTGCGGCTCAGGCGCCTATGGCGTCTGAGCCGCGGTTCATCGTCGCCGACGTGCAGGCGCTGCCCGACGGGCTCGGCCCGTTCGACCTCATCTCGGCGCGCTATGTGCTCAGCCACGTGCGCGACCCGCTCGCCGTGCTGCGCACGATGTTCTCGCTGCTGGTGCCCGGCGGCGCGGTGGCCGTGGAGGACACCGACGTCGAGGCGGTCTCCTCGGAGCCGCACTCACCCGCCCTTGCTCGCTGCGTCGAGCTCAACCGCGCCCTGACGCATGCCCGCGGCCTGCCGGAGCGCCTGGGCCCTCGGCTCGGCGGCCTGCTCGAGCAGGCCGGGTTCGAGCGCATCGAGGAGTCCGTCGACCAGGACGTCATGCGCGACGGCGAGGGCAAGCGGCTCACGGAGCTGAGCCTGGAGCGCACCCGGGCGGCGCTGACCGCGGACGGCCTGGCCGATGACGCCGAGATCGATGGGCTGCTGGCCGAGCTGCACCGCTTCAGCTCCGATCCGCGCACGCTCATCCGCTCACCCCGTCTGCACCAGGTCCTCGGCCGCCGGCCGGTGAGCGCGTGATCGCCGAGCCCGCAGCCTGGCGCCGCTCGCTCGCGCGGGTTCCCGAGCCGGACGCCGGACCGGACCCGGGCGACCACGCGCACCTGATCTCCGCCGGGCTGCCGCGCGGCCTCGACGACGTCGTCGTCCGCGCGCTCGACGCGGAAGCGCGCGGGCGCTGGGACCGATCCGATGTGCATGAGCACGACGCGCCCGAGCTGCACGTGATCCTGCCGGTGACGGCGCTGACCTGCGAGGTCGTGCTCGGCGACGAGCGCTACGACGTCGAGGGCGCCGCGAGCTTCGTCGTGCCCGCGGGCCTGCCGCACAGCGTTGACGTCAAGGCCGGCAGCGGCTTCGTCGTCAGCGTCGCGCTCGGGTCCCGATAGCCCACCGCAGGCCGTCGGCGACCAGCGCGCGCTGGTGCACGTCGCTCCAGGTGGCGATGAAGTGCCCGAGCGCGTCGTAGAACACGCGCCCGCGGCCGTAGTGCCGCGACCACACGAGCGGCGCGCCATCGTGGATGCGGGCGATCACGTGGCGCTTGGCGCGGCCGCGGAAGGCGTAGAACTCCTCGGTGATGCCGAACGTGCGCGTCGAGGTGAAGGCGCGGTCGACGACGTCGCCGCGCCCCGGCCCGGGCGGCGAGTGGCCCAGGAACTCCGCGCCCAGCATCCGCTGGAAGGCGGGCCAGTCGTGGAAGGTGTCAGCCGCCGAGTGCGTGCCGACGAAGCCGCCGCCGTCGCGCACGTAGGCGAGCAGGCGGCGTTTGCCGGCGGCGTCGAGGCGCAGCTCACCGCTCGTGTTCAGGAACACGACCGCGTCCGCGCCGCGCAGGCGCCGCGCCGTCAGCTCGCGCGCGCCGCTGAGGAAGGTGGCGCGATAGGGCAGCGACGCGACCATCGCCTTCGCCGCCGGGATCGAGTCGTGCACGAAGCCGCGGGTCTCGGTGACGACGAGGACGTGTGGCTGGGCCAGCGCCGCAGCGGCGAGGACGGCGGCGAGCATGGCGCCACGGTACTGCGCCCGCCTTAAACTCCGAGCCGATGCCCGACCGCGTTGTGCGCGACTTCCCTCTCTTCCCGCTCGGCGTCGTCGCGCTCCCGCACGAGCTCGTGCCGCTGCACATCTTCGAGGAGCGCTATCGCACGATGATCGGCGAGTGCCTCGACCGCGGCACGGAATTCGGCATCGTCTGGGCGGGCGAGGAGGGCGTTCGCCCGGTCGGCTGCGCGATGGAGATCACCGAGGTGCTCGAGCGCATGGATGACGGGCGCCTGAACATCCTCACGCGCGGCACGCGCCCGTTTCGCATCGTCGACGAGCAGCACAACCTCCCCTATCCGGCCGGCACGGTCGAGTTCCTCAGCGACAAGTCCGAGAAGGCCGACGCCAAGACCCGGGCCGCGGCCCACGAGGCCTACGGGTCCCTGGTCGAGCAGGCCACCGACCGCACCCCGGACGCCGACGAGCTCGACTCCATGAGCGCGTACGAGATGGCCGCCACTGTCGACTTCGGTCTCGAAGCCAAGCAGGGCCTGCTCGACCTGCGCTCGGAGAACGCGCGCCTGCGGCTCGTGACGCGCCTGTTCCGCGCCGCGAGCAAGCGCCTGGATTTCATCGAGCGCGCGCAGGCGCGGGCGCGGTCGAACGGGAAGGTGCGGTTTTCGTAGGTTCACCGCGAGCGGCGCCGCAGGCCGCGACCGCACGCTCAACCGCGGGCGCGGACGCGGCGCCCAGCGGCATCCGCACGTCGGGCGTCGCGATGCGCCCGTGCGCGTGCAGCACGCCCTTGAGCACCGCCGGGCTCGGCTCGGCGAACAGCGCGAGCACCAGCGACAGCAGCGCCTCGGCGTGCAGGCGGGCGTCGGCGGCTCGGCCTTCGCGCGCCGAGGCGAGCAGCGCGACGAACCGCTCGGTGCACAGGTGCGCCGACGCCGCGATCGCGCCCGCGCCGCCCATCAGCAGGATCGGCAGCATGAAGGCGTCGTCGCCGCACAGCACCGCGAAATCCTCCGGAGCGCCGGCCAGTAGCGACAGCGTGTCGGCGTCCAGCGCCCCTACTGCCTGCTTGACGCCGACCACGCCATCGACCTCGGCCAGCGCGAGCAGCGCCTCCGCGCCCAGGCCTCGCCCCGTCCGGTACGGGATGTTGTAGAGCACGAGCGGCACCGGCGATCGCGCCGCGACCGCCTCGAAGTGCGCCACGATCGCCGCCTCCGAAGGCCGCACGTAATAGGGGACGACGGCGAGCGAGCCGGCCACGCCGTCGACGTCGCCGAGGGCCTCGTGGCGGGCGATGGTCGTCCGCGTGTCGTTCGTTCCCGCACCGACGAGCAGCACGACGTCGCGGGCCCGCGCGACGTCGGCGCAGACCGCGATCACCGCCTCGCGCTCGCGCTCGTCGAGCGACGACGCCTCGCCGGTGGTCGCCAGTGCGACGAGCCCGTCGGCGCCCGCGTCGAGCACCGCGACCGCCAGGCGCTCCAACGCGCCCACGTCCACCTCGCCGCGCGCGTCGAACGGCGTGACCAGCGGGACGAGGAGGCCTTCGACGATCACGGCTCCGCGGACGCGGGGGCAGCCGACTGAGCCGCCGGCGCACGCCGCCGGCGCGCAGCCCACGACGGCAGCCGGGGTGGGCGGGATTGAACCGCCAGCCACGAGCCCGCCAGGATCAGCGCCAGCCCCACGATCGCGCCGGCGGTGAACGGCTCGTCGAGCAGCGTCACGCCGTAGACGACGCTGAAGCCCGGCGCGATGTAGGCGATGATCGACGCGCGCGCCGGGCCGAGCTCGGCGATCAGCGTGTAGAACCACAGGAAGGCGATCCCGGTGCCCACGGCGCCCAGCGCCACGAGCGAAGCCGCCGCCTTGAGACTCGGCGCGTGGTCGGGCGGCGTGGCCACCAAGAGCGGCAGCGTCACCAGTGACGCGACGGCCATGTTGCCGCCCGCCACCGCGACCGGGGGCACGCCGCCGAGCCGGTACTTGATGAGCATCGCGCCGACCGCGTAACAGAAGCCCGCCCCGAGGATCATCAGACCGCCGAGCAGCTGATCGCCGCTGCCCGTGAGATCCAGGCCGAAGAGCGCGATCACCCCGAGCATCCCGACGACGATGCCGACCGCGCCCCAGCCCTGCACGCGCTCGGCATGCACGAAGACCAGCGTGAGGAGCGCGGTGAAGATCGGCGCACTCGAGACCAGGATCCCCGCCAGCTGCGAGTCGACATGGTTCTCGCCGAAGGTGATGAGCAGGAACGGCACGGCGACCTGGATGAGCGCGGCCGGCACCAGCCAGTTCAGGCGGCCGCGCAGCGGGCCGAGCGCGTCCCAGCGCGCGGCGAGCGTCAGCAGGACGGCGGCGCCGAGCCCCGTGCGGATGCAGACGATCGCGCCCTCGCTGAAGTCGTCGAGGGCGAGCTTGATGAACATGTACGAGGCGCCCCAGACGGCGGCGGCCCCGATCATCATCAGCCACGTACGGCGGGTCACTACCGGCGAGACTCGCAGCGCCCGGCCATCAGCGCAAACAAAGGTTCTTGCATCAACTCATCAGCTCTGCTGATGCCTCGAGCTTGGCCTCGAGGTACGCCAGATAGGGCGCCGGATCGAGCGGGCCGCCAACGACGCGCTGCAGCAGATCGGCGGGCATCAGCCGCCGCCCGAAGCGGTGCACGTTCTCGCCCAGCCACTCGCGCAGCGGGGCGAAGTCGCCGGCGGCGAAACGCTCGTCGATGTCGGGCAGCTCGGCCGTCACGCGCGCCCAGACCTGGCCGGCGATCACGTTGCCCAGGGCGTAGGTCGGGAAGTAGCCGAAGATGCCCTCGCTCCAGTGGACGTCCTGCAGGACGCCCCGCGCGTCGTCCGGGACCTCGAGCCCGAGGTAGTCGCGCACGCGGTCGTTCCAGGCGCCGGGCACGTCGGCGATCGCGAGGTCGCCCTCGACGAGGGCCAGCTCGAGCTCGAAGCGCAGCGCGATGTGCAGCCCGTAGGTCACCTCGTCGGCGCTGACGCGGATGAGGCTCCTGCGCACGGCGTTGGCGGCCCGCTGGACCTCCTGCCACGTCCGCCCCCCGAAGCGCTCGGGGAACACGGCCTGGGCGTGCGGGAAGCACCAGCGCCAGAAGCCGGGCGAGCGGCCGACCATGTTCTCCCACATGCGGCTCTGCGACTCGTGCCACGCCCCGGACACCCCGCCGGACAGCGTCGTGCGGGCCAGCGCCGGGTCGATCTGGCGCTCATAGAGGCCGTGGCCGAACTCGTGCAGCGCCGAGTACAGCGAATCGAGGTCGCCCTCGTCATAACGCGTGGTCAGGCGCACGTCGCCGGGCGCCGGCGTGGCCTGGAAGGGATGTACGGCGTCGTCGAGGCGCCAAGCCTCGTCGTCGACGCCGACGGCCTGCAGGACGGTGCGCACCAGGGCGCGCTGGCCGGCTTCGGGGAACGCGCGGTCGCTGCGCAGCAGCGAGTCGTCGACCTCGGGCGCCGCGGCGACCAGCGGCACGAGGCCGTCGCGCAGCCGCGCGAGCGTGTCGGTCAGCTCCGCGGTGCTCAGGCCGGGCTCGTAGTCGTCGAGCAGCGGGTCGTAGGCGTGCTCTGCCTCCGGAAAGCAGGCGCTGTAGCGCAGGCGCAGCTCGAGCTGGCGCTCGAGGTGCGGAGCGAACGAAGCGAAGTCGCTCTCCTCGCGGGCGTGCAGCCAGGCCATCCGCGCAGCCGACGACGCGCGCGCGATCTCGGCGACGAGCTCGCCGGGGACACGCCGCGCCTTGTCGAAGTCGCGTCGCGCGACGCGCACCACGTCGGCCTCGAGCTCGTTGCGCGGCTGCGCCGCCGCCAGCAGCTCGCCCATGCCCTCGTCGATGAAGCGCTCGTGCGCGATGCGACCGACGGTTGCGCGCACCTCGCCGCGCCCTTCGGCGCCCGCGGGCGGCATGCAGACCTCCTGGTCCCAGCCGAGCACGACGGCGGCGCGCTCGAGGTCGGAGATCTCGCCCAGGCGTTCCAGCAGCTCATCCATCTCGACGAGGCTAACGGGGATCAGCTGTGCTCGGCGATGCGCGCCTCGAGGTCCCGGCAGCGCGCGCGCAGCCGATCGACCTCGTCGCGCACCGCGCGCAGCGCCGGATGCTCGGCGCCACCGTGGCAGCCGCCCGCCATCGCGAACGCGTACGGCCAGCTCGCGAGCTGCTCACGCAGGGCCCTTGTCACCGCCTCGAGCTCGTCGCGCAGATGCTCCATCTGCGCATGGTGGTCGGCGCACCGGCGGACGACTTGAGGCGTATGTTGCAAGCATGCTTCGTCTGATGGGGCTGCCGGCGCCCTCGCGCTATCCCCGCGCCACGGTGCGCAGCGCGCCGGAGCGCATCGAGATCGTCTTCAGCGGCGAAGAGGACGCGACGCGGCTCGACGTCGATCCGCGGCTGCTCGGCCCCCTCGACGACCTCGAAACGGCGGTGCTCGACCTGCTGGCCGACCTGCAGGCGCGGGGCTACGACGCGCGCCTGGCCTGAGGGCAGGCGCGCGCCGGAGCCTTCGTCCCTCAGGCCTTGACCAGCCCGTGCGGGTTGAGCACGAACTTCTTGGCCGCGCCCTTGTCGAAGTCCTGGTAGCCCTGCGGCGCCTCGTCCAGCGAGATCACGGTGGCGTTCACCGCCTTGGCGATCTGCACCCGGTCGTGGAGGATCGCCTGCATGAGGCCCCGGTGGTAGCGCATCACCGGGCACTGCCCGGTCGTGAAGCTGTGCGACTTCGCCCAGCCGAGGCCGATGCGGATCGACAGCGAGCCGACCTTGGCAGCCTCGTCGACGCCGCCCGGATCGCCGGTCACGTACAGGCCTGGGATGCCGAGCGCACCGCCGGCGCGCGTGACGTCCATGATCGAGTTCAGGACCGTGGCGGGCGCCTCGTGGTCGGCTTCCTTGCCGTGCCCGCGGGCCTCGAAGCCGACGGCGTCAACGGCGCAGTCGACCTCGGGGACACCGAGGATCTGCTCGATCTGGTCCTTGGGGTCGCCCTTGGAGATGTCGACGGTCTCGCAGCCGAACGACTCGGCCTGCTTCAGGCGCTCGGGAATCAGGTCACCGACGATCACGACCGCTGCGCCGAGCAGCTGCGCGGAGTGCGCGGCGGCGAGGCCGACCGGACCGCCACC
>DATBKW010000074.1:0-6750 GCA_036555665.1 Solirubrobacteraceae bacterium
CGGGTCCGGCGCGGGGGGCGGGGCGGTGGTCGCGGCCACGGGTCTCCGACGCAAGCCTCACAGGCGCGCAGGTCGGAAACATCACCTCGTTCGGACGATGCTGCGGGCCGCGGTGCGGTTAGATCTCGCCATGCGCCTCGAGCTCGGCAGTCCGGTGCACTGCAGCGACGCGACCTTCGGCGAGCTGGCCGACGTCGTGATCGACCCGACGACGCGGCGGGTGACCCACCTCGTCGTCGCGCCCCACCACCGTCCGGAGGACGCGCGGCTCGTGCCGGTCGAACGCGCGCGCTCCGGCGAGGGCCGCGAAGCGGCGATCTCCCTGGACGCGACTGTGGCGGAGATCGATCGCCTCGATCCCGTCCACGAGCTCGCCTACCTGCGCCTGGGCGAGTTCCCGGTCGACGACCCCAACTGGGACGTCGGCGTCGAGCACGTGCTCGGCCTGCCGTACTACCAGGGCATCGACACGCCGACCATCGAGTACGACCCGCACTACACGCTCGGCTACGACCGGATCCCCAAGGGCGAGGTCGAGATCCGCCGCTCGAGCGCGGTGACCTCAGCGGACGGGCACAGCCTCGGCCACGTCGACGGGTTCGCGATCGACGGCGATCACATCACGCACGTCGTGCTCCAGCACGGCCATCTCTGGGGCAAGCGCGAGGTCGCGATCCCGATCGGCGCGGTCGACCGGGTCGAGACCGACGAGGTCGTGCTCACGCTCTCCAAGGACGAGGTCGGGGCCTTGGAGTCGCGGCGCGTGCACCGCTGGTGAGGCGCCGTGGCCGTCAGCCGCGCGCCATCCGCGCCTGGTTGGCGCGCGCGTTCCCGGCATAGCCGATGAGCTCGACCACGAACGCGATCGCCACCCAGATCCAGCGCCCGTTGCCGAGGTGCACGCCGGGGATCCACACGAGCGCGTAGATGAGCGTCGTGAACGGCAGGAAGATCAGGCCGAGCAGAGGGATGACCCAGGTCGAGAAGGCGCGGTCGACCAGATTGGTCGCGATCCACACGATGACCAGGGCGACACGCGGGAAGAACCCGGCGACGAGAACGAGAAGACACCCCACGCGGCGACCTTAGCTGCAGTCGATCGGTCCGAGAGTGGTCTTGTAGGCGTCGGCGAGCTGCGACAGCGCGGACTGCAGCTGCGTCTTGGCGCTGCTGAGCGACAGGCTCCTGCCCACCGTGCTCCCGATCTCCTTGATCTGCGACGAGAACTTCGCGTTGGCGTCCTGCACCTGCTGCTTGCGGCTGCCGGAGAGGTCGCCCTGGGCGTCCTTGATCTTGGACAGGTCGTCGCCGATCGACTTCAGGCTCTTCTGCACGTCGTCGACCGTCGCGGTGCCGATCGTGAGGCTCTTGAGGTGGTCGACCTGCTTGCTGATGTCCGCGCGCGCGTCGCACACAGAGCTCATCGCCTTGTCCTCCTTGGACTCGCCGCAGGCGGCCAGTCCGACGCAGGCAAGCAGAACGAGCACGAGGGGGAGAGCTAGGAGCTTCACGCGCTACGGGCAGGTTCGCAGCTTCGACCCCCGCGGCGCAACCGCATGCGAGAAACTGCCTGCGGTGCACGACATCGCGGAGTTCCTGCGCAGGCACGAGCCCTTCCTCGAGCTCGACGAGCCTGCGCTGGAACGGCTCGCGGCGCGGACCGAGGTCGAGTACTTCGCAGTGGACGAGGTCATCTTCCGCCAGGGCGAGCCCGACATGCGCCACGTGCGCATCGTCCGCCGCGGCAGCGTCGAGCTCGTCGACCGCGGCCGCGTGCTCGACCTGCTCGGGGAGGGCGAGTGGTTCGGCCATCCGGCGATGCTCTCGGGGCTGCCGACGGGCACCGCCGCCCGTGCCGCCGAGGACAGCCTCACCTATCGGCTGGCCGCCGAGGACGTCGTGCCGCTGCTGGGTCAGCCGCGCGGGCTGCGCTTCGTCGCGCGCACGCTGATGGCGCGCACGCGCCCTGGAGTGCCGCGCGAGGAACGCGCGCGGGACCTGCGGCCCGATCTGCCCGCTCGCGCGCTCGTGCAGGAGGCGCTCGTCACCTGCGAGCACGACACGTCGATCCGCGACGCGGCACGGCGCATGGCCGACCACCGGGCGAGCTGCGCCGTGGTCCCGCTGGCCTCCGGCGAGCTCGGGATCCTCACCGACCACGATCTGCGCGTCCGTGTCGTCGCGGCCGGCGCGCCGCTCGACGGGCCGGTGAGCGGCGTGATGAGCGCGCCCGCGGTGACGGCCGGCGCCGGCGAGCCGGCCACGGCGCTGATGCTGACGATGGTCGATCGCGGCGTGCGCCACCTGCCCGTGGTGGCCGAGCGCGGCGAGGTCGTCGGTGTCGTCACCGACGTCGACCTGCTCGCGGCCGAGGCGAGGACGCCCCTGATCGTGCGCCGCGCGATCAACGAGGCGCGCGACATCGATGAGCTGCGCCGGACCGCCGGCCGCCTGCCCGCGTCGGTGGCGGCCCTCCACGACGGCCATGTCGGCGCCGCGCAGATCGGCGCGCTGATGGCCGCGGTCGTCGACGCGCTCATCCGCAGGCTGTTCGAGCTGCGGCTGCCCGACGAGCCGCTGCCCGCCTTCGCGTGGCTGTCGCTGGGCAGCTACGGCCGCCGCGAGCCGGTGCCGTCCTCCGATGTCGACAGCGCCCTGGCCTGGGAGGGCGACGCGCCGCCCGTGCTGACCGCGTTGGCCCGGACGGTCGTCGACGATCTCGCGGGGTGCGGCTTCGCCGCCGACGCGCACGCCGCCAACGCCGCGAACCCGCTCTTCGCGCGTTCGGCGAGCGACTGGCGCGCGACGATCGCGCATTGGCTCGAGCACCCGGGCGAGGACAAGGTGCTCATCGCCGTCTCGCTGCTCGCCGACGGGCGTGTCGTCGCCGGCCACGGGCCACCGCCCGAGGTGCTCGACGCGCTCGAGGACGGACGCCGCCACCCGCCGCTGCTGCGCCTCCTGCAGCGCCTCGCGCTGGCGCAGCGTCCGCCGACGGGCTTCCTGCGCGACATCGTCGTCGAGCACGGCGGCGAGCACGCGGGCCACTTCAACATCAAGCGCGGCGGGCTGCTCCCGATCGTCGACATCGCTCGCTACGCGGGGCTGGCGGCGGGCACGACGGCGACCTCGACGCACGAGCGCCTGCGGGCCGGCGCCGCCGCCGGGATCCTGGAGGACGACGAGGCCGTGTCGCTCGGCGAGGCCTTCGACCTGTTCACCGAGCTGCGCCTGGAGCACCAGCTTGCGCAGATCAAGGCCGGCGGGGCGGCCGACGACTTCGTCGACCCGAACGCGCTCAACACGCTGACCCGCCGTTACCTGCGCGAGGCGTTCAGGGTCGTCAGCGCGGCGCAGCGGGCGCTGGGCAACGAGCTGGTGTACCGCTGACGTGCGTCCTTCGACGGCGACCGCGGCCGAGTACGCTCGCGCCGAGCCGCCGGCGCCGGGCACGCCATGGCGGGACGCCGGCTACTGCGTCGTCGACCTCGAGACGACCGGCCTGGACCCGCGCCGCGACGAGATCATCTCGTACGCGGCCATCCCCATCGACGAGGGCCGCGTGCGCCCTGGCGGGCTCGTCTCCGGGCTCGTGCAGCCGCGGCGCATGCCGCGGGCCGACTCGATGCGCATCCACGGCCTGCGCTCGGCCGACCTCGCGAGCGCCCCGCGGCTGCACGAGGCGCTCGACAGCCTGCTCGGCGCGCTCGCAGGGCGCGCGCTCGTCGCGCACGTTGCGTGGGTCGAGGAGGGGTTCTTGGGCCGTGCCCTGCGCGTCCACGGCGTGCGGTTGCGCGGCGAGGCGATCGACACGGCGGGGCTGGCCGAGGTCGTCTTCGGCCGGCGTCCCGCCGCCGATCCGCTGCGGCTCACCGCGGTGGCCTCGCAGCTGGGGCTGCCGGTGCACCGCCCCCACCACGCCGAGGGCGACGCGCTCACCACGGCGCAGGTCTTCATCGCGCTCGCCACCCGACTCGAGCGCGCGGGCGGGCCGCAGACGGTGCGGTCGCTGACGCTCACCGGCCGGCGGCTCAAACGGGTGCGGCTCCGGCGCTGAAGTGGGAGGTGGCACCCATGGTGGCGGTGCTGCTCGTGGAGCAGACTCGCCGCCATGGCGAGCGACGAGTGGACCGTCTCCAGCGGCCCTGACGGCACGCACTGGGCCGTCTTCTACGAGGGCCGGATGGTCATCGACGGCTACGAGCGCGCCTCAGAGGCGACGTGGGCGGTCACCTTCCTGTCGCGCGGCCGCCGCCCGCCCTTCGTGCCCGACGGCGCCGTGGTCGACTGGCCGGCCGGCTGGGTCGACCGGCTGGGCGCTTAGCTCGCGTCCTTCTGCGCCGCCTCGGCGTCGCGCTCAATCGCCTCGGTGTCGGCCTTCAGCTCCTTCTGCTCGAGCTTGTTGGCCCGCTTCATCGCCTCCTCGACCTTGGCGCCCATGTCGGAGACGGCCACGACGACGAGGCCGGCCGAGCCCTCGTCGAGCTGGTCGCCGAGCTCCTTGAGGTCGTGGCGGCTCATGCCCGCCGCGGCGTGTCCGGTCACCGCGCCGAGGATCGCGCCGCCCGCGGTCGTCCCCACGAGCAGCCCGCCGCCGATGGCCGCGAAGGGGAACAGCGCCACGACCAGCCCCGTGGCCAGCCCGACCCCGCCGCCCAGCACGCCGCCGACGCGGGTGGGCGTCTCGTGCTTCTTGACGATCTTGGTCTTGCCGTCGTCGCGATGCTCGACGACGGCCGCGTCGTAGGCGTCGATCAGGTCGGCCTTCATGTGGAGGTCGTGGACGAGCTGGTAGTCGGCCTTGGCGTCCTCGACGTCGTCGTAGACCCCGACGAAGACCATGAGCGTGTCGATCGGCATGCGGTACCTCCTCGTTGGTTGTCGCGTGACCGCCCGCGATGCTAATCAGCCGGCCAGCTCGCCGCGCACGATCTCGGCGCCCGCGACGAGCGAGCGCAGCTTCTCGCGCGCCACCGTACGCGGCAGCTGCTTCATCCCGCAATCGGTGGTCAGGGTCACGCGCGCGGGATCGACGACTGCGATCACCGCGCGGATGCGCTCGGCCACCTGCTCGGGCTGCTCGACCTCGAGGTTGCGGACGTCGATCACCCCGGCGTGCACGCGCTTGTCGGCCGGCAGGTCGCGCAGCACGGCGACGTCGACCATGTCGCGGCAGGCGAAGTCGAGCACGAAGGCATCGACGTCGACGTCGAAGTAGTGCGGCAGCACGCTGCCGTACCCCCCGCGCGTGAGGCCCTCCGCGCGCGAGCCCCACGCGTTGCCCAGGCAGAAGTGCCAGCAGCGCTCGACGTGCGCGCCGTCGGGCCCATCGCCCAGCCCCGCGAAGAGCTGGTCGACCGTCGCAACGACCCACTCGAAGTCGCGGTCGGCGCGCGTGACGTTGGGCACCCAGGCGCCGAGGTCCTCGAGCTGCACGTGCCGGCACCCCGCCGCGATCAGGTCCTCGATCTCGGCCCGGAAGACGTCGGCCAGCGCGGCGGACAGGTCGAAGCGGTCCTTGACCGGCCCGTCCTCGAAGTGCGCCATCGTCGACAGCTGCAGCGGCCCGGCCCCGACGCAGGCCTTGACCGGCCGGTGCGCGACGCCGGTGGCGATGCGGTACAGCTCGGCCAGGCGCACCGGCCCGCGCTCGATCGGCCCGCGCACCGCGACGCCGCCTGACTCGTCGACGGTGAACGCGTCCTTGCCCGAGGTCTGCCCGCGCGCCGGGTGCTCGAGCTTCTCGCGGCCGAAGCCGTCGATGCGCTCGAACCAGTACCAGAAGAAGGCGCCGATCCCCATCGCGTAGTCGTCGAACCACATCTGGCCGTCGGTGCAGAGGTCCAGGCCCGCGTCCTCCTGCTCGCCGACGACGGTGCGCACGGCGTCGCGGAAGGCCTCGTCGTGGTGGATGACCTTGAAGGCCTCGCGGATGTCGCGGCCGTCGAGCTGCTGGGTGAACCAGCCGGGGCGCGGATAAGCGCCGACCATGGTCGTCGGAAGGAGCGTCATCGCCGGCGCCTCAGGCGAACTCGCGCTTGGTCGCCGGCTCGGCGCCCTCGGCGAGGGCGGTCAGCTCGGCCCACATGATCGGATGCACCCTCTGAATGTACGGCCCTACGCGAAGCCGCAGTCCGTGCCCGCCGTGTCGCGACGATCCGATCGCTGCTCACGAGGTGGTCCCCTCTCTGCTCATCGAAATTCGGCCACCTGATAAGCGGTAGCACCTTGACACCCCTCCAGCGAATGTGCAAATTATGCGATTCCGGGGGCAAGCTGGTCGGAGGAGGGTCAAGAGGCCATGCACGACGTCACCAGGATCACCCGGCCGCGCTTCGCGGTGCTCGCGTTCGCTGCCGCCATCGCCTGCCTCGCGCTCGCCCCGTGCGGCAGCAGCGACAACAGCAGCACCGCCACCGGTGGCGCCGCCACGACGGCCGGCGCGAGTACCGGCGCGGCCACGACCCCGCAGAGCGGATCGTCGAGCGGCGGGGCCGGCGCGAAGTCGGTCACCGACTACCAGGCGTACGTCGGCGGCAAGGCCGGCAAGGCCGACTCGAGCAAGTCGCCGGTCGTCATCGGCTGGGTCAACCAGCAGGGCGGCCAGCAGGAGATCGGCGGCGCGGCGACCGACGGCGCGGACCTGGCGGTCAAGCTCGTCAACGACCAGCTCGGCGGGATCGACGGCCACCCGGTCGTGCTGAAGAAGTGCTTCATCAAGAACGCCGAGGAAGAGGGCACGACCTGCGG
>DATBKW010000075.1:0-17895 GCA_036555665.1 Solirubrobacteraceae bacterium
TCTCGCGCGCGACCGTGCGCGTGAAGCCGAGCAGCCCGGCCTTGGCGGCGACGTAGTTCGCCTGCCCCGGGTTGGCTCGCTCGGCGACGACCGACGAAACGTTGACGATGCGCCCCCAGCGCGCGCTCAGCATGTCGTTCAGAGCGCGGCGCGTGCAGTGGAAGGCGCCGGTGAGGTTGGTGTCGACGACGGCCCGCCATTCGTCCTCGGGCATGCGGATGGCCAGGCCGTCGTGGCGGACGCCGGCGTTGTTGACCAGCACGAGGATCGGGCCGAAGCGCTCATGCACCTCGTCGAAGGCGGCCTTGACCTGCTCGGCGTCGCCGACGTCGGCCTGCACGTCGCCCGACGTGCGGCCCAGGCGGGCGACCTTCCAGCCGTCCGCCTCGAGGCGGTCGGCGATGGCGGCGCCGATGCCGCGCGTGCCGCCGGTGACCAGGGCGCAGCCCTGGTGGCCGTTGTCAGGCGCAGACATGCACGCGTTCCTTCCAGGTCACCACGCCCGCGCCCCACACGAAGCCGGCGCCGAAGGCGGCCATGGCGATCGTGTCACCGGGGTGCAGGCGGCCCTCGCGCTCCGCCTGGGCCAGCGCGAGCGGGATCGACGCGGACGACGTGTTGGCCACGCGGTCGACGTTGACCATGACCTTGTCGCGCGGGATGCCGAGTTCGGCCGCGGCCGTCTCGATGATGCGCACGTTGGCCTGATGGGCGACGAAGAGGTCGATGTCGCCGACGGACCTGCCGGCGCGCTCGAGCGCCTCGCGGCTGGCCTGCACGGTGCGCCGCACGGCATGGCGATAGACCCCCGCGCCCTCCATGCGCAGCACGCGCTGGTCGCGCTCGGCGTAGAGCAGGTCGGCCTGCTCGCCGTCGGCACCGAGCACGAAGCCGCCGACGCCCAGCTCGAGCTCGCCGCCGGCGACGACCACGGCCCCGGCGCCGTCGCCGAAAAGGACGGCGGTCGAGCGGTCGTCGTGGTCGGTGACGCGGCTGAGGGCCTCGGCGCCGCACACGAGCACGACCGACGCGCGGCCGGACTCGACGAGTGCGGCCGCCTGGTCGAGGCCGTACAGGAAGCCGGCGCAGGCGGCGTTGAGGTCGACGGCCGCGGCGCGCTCGGCGCCGAGGATGCGCGCGACCTCGGGCGCGAGCCCCGGAGTGACGCGATCGGGCGTGAAGGTGGAGACGATGACGTGATCGACCTCGGCGCCGGAGCGGCCGGCGTCGTCGAGGGCGAGCAGGCATGCGCGAGCGGCGAGATCGGCCAGCGTCTCGTCGCCCTGTAGGTGGCGGCGCTCGCGGATACCGGTGCGGCGGACGATCCACTCGTCGGTGGTGTCGAGGCGCTGCTCGAGGTCTGCGTTGGTGATGACGTGGTCGGGCAGCGCGGCGCCGACGCCGAAGATCCCGGCGGTCATGCCGCGCCGCCGCTTGGCGGTCAGCCGCGGCGTGACGGCATGGCGCGTGATGGTCTCGATCGTCGCCGCCATCGTCACGCCGCCTGCAGCGTTCGCTTGACCAGGCCCGTCAGCACCGAGCCCGGGCCGAGCTCGACGAAGCGCTCGATGCCGGCCGTGCGCAGTGCCAGCAGCGTCTCGCGCCAGCGCACGGCGCGCAGGAGGTTGTCGGCCAGCTCGGCACGGACGTCGACGAACGGCCGCGCGGTGCCGTTGGAGTAGACCGGGATCGCCAGCTCGTGCACCGGCGTGGCCTCGAGCGCCGCGCGCAGGCGCTCGGCCGCGGGCTCCATCAGCGTGGAGTGGAAGGCGCCGCTGACGTCGAGGCGCCGGGCGCGGGCGCCCGCCTCGTCGCGGGCGATCTCCTCGGCCTCGGCGATGGCGTCAACCGGGCCGCTCAGGACGAGCTGGCCGGGCGCGTTGTCGTTGGCCACGACGAGTCCGAGGCGCTCGCCGAGCGCGCGCACGGCGTGCGCGTCGCCGCCGAGCATGGCGACCATGCTGCCCGCACTGAGCTCGCCCGCGTCGGCCATCGCGGCGGCGCGTTCGTCGACGAGGCGCACGGCGTCGTCGAACTCCAGGCCGCCCGCCGCGACCAGTGCGGCGTACTCGCCGAGCGAGTGGCCTGCTGCGGCGCGGGCGTCGTCTTCGTCGTCGGCCTCCGCGCGCCACTCGTCCCACGCCGCGACGGAGCAGAGGAAGAGGGCGGGCTGCTGGTAGCGGGTGCCCTCGGCGAGGCGCTCGAAGGGGTCGTATCCGAGCAGCTCGAGCCCGCGTTCGAGCAGGGGATGGCCGCGGAAGGGCTCTTCCATCCCCTCCGCATGGCTTCCCTGGCCGGGGAAGAGCAGTGCGCTGGACGGCATCGGGCGATTTCACCCCACGGCGCACGCGTGGTTGCAGTTGTTCGACACACGGCCAAGATGTGTCAAATGAGAAAGTCCCGTAGTTACGGGGTTCTTCGCCGAAACGTCGACGCAATCGGGCCCGAGTGTCGAGTGGCCGTCAGTCGCGAGCGGGCGCCAGGTGCAGGCGATTCCCGCGCCTGCCATAGGCCAGCGGGGGCTCGCCACTGGCAACGATCCGCTTTCCGTTCCATCGGTAGCGCACCGTCTTGCGCGCGTGCGGACAGCAGAACGGGTCGTTGCCGCTATAGACCCCGTAGGTGACCGCGATCGCGCTCCCGGACGTTCCGACGCCGAGGTGGACGGCGTCGTACGCGCTGGCCCAGCCCAGGAACCTCAGGTTGCGGAACAGCAGCACGATCTCGCCGGTGCCGTCGGCCGAGTTCAGCACGCCGCCGAACGCGGTGATCGTCGACCCGTCGGGCGCTCTGACCGCGTAGCGGGGCGTGTCGAGGTGGAAGATCCGGCGGCCGAGCGTCGCGTCGTTGACGTAGGTGCGGTGGGCGTAGCGCTGCGCCAGGGCGCGCGAGGGGCCGGTGGCGAGCGCGGGAGCGGCGGCAAGTGCGCCGGCGGCGGCGGCGAGCAGAGCGAACGCAAGGGCGGCGCGGCGCATCGGGGCAGTGTACGTTGGCCATTGCAATGATCGGCCCGTCGGCGCTGCTCAAGCCGGTCACGGCTCTGGTGGCCGTCGGGCTGCTCGTCGTCTTCCTCACCGAAGGCGAGGAGCCCGTTCCGGCCAAGACGAGGCTCGTCCAGCCGCGCCTGCGCGTCGACGCCACCTCCGATGCCGAGGCCCGGCAGATGCGCCGCGCGACCCTGCACCTCGCGCGCGAGCTCGGCGCCGCGGCGCGTTGCGACGTCGCTGCACCGGCGCGGGAGGTCGAGCGCTGCGTCGCTCCCGCGCTCCAGCACGTCGGGATGGGCGGGCGCGGCGCCTCGATCCTGCTGGGCACCGTGGCGGCGAGTGTGCCGTCCGGGCACTGCCTGACCTACCTGCTCGGCCTGGCGGCGGCCAACTCCGCGGCCGCCGACAACGCGCGCTGGCTGTTGATGAACCTCTATCAGTACCGATCCCGGGAGCGGCGGCGCGCGCTGGTGGGTCAGGTCAACCTGGCCTACCGGATGATGCGTCGCGCCTCGCGGGCGGCCGCCCCCGACGTCTGCGCTCCGGGCGCCGGCCAGCCGGCGGCCTGAGTCAGCGCCCGCTGCGGGCGTCGATCACTGCCGGCTGCGCGCGTCGATCACTGCCGGCTGAGCGCGTCGATGCGCGCCTGCGTGCGCATCTCGCTGAGGATCCGCTCCAGGCGCGGCTCGGCCTCGGTGTCGACGTGCGTCATCGCCGCCGCCACCGCCGGGTGAACCTCCGCGATGAGGCGGTGCATCTCGTGCGCGACCGCGCGGTAGCTCGGGTGGCCCTCGCGCCCTGAGCGCAGCTCGATGAGCTGCATGGCCTCGCGCGCGTTGAGGTCGAGCACGTAGCGGATGCGGTAGCCCAGGCACAGCGCGTAGGCCGCCTCGCGCTCGTGGCCCTCGGCCGTGAGGCGCTCCCACTCGCTGCGCGAGATCTCGAGGGCGCGCCGGTAGTCGTCGCCGCAGCCCGCCTGCCGCACCTCCTCGGGCACGCCGGCGCCGAGGTGCGGCGTCAGGCGCTGCCACTGGACCGTGAGCATCCGATGGCGCTGCAGGTCGCGGAAGGCGCCGTAGTCGGAGACGATCTCGAAGCGATAGCGCAGCGCCTCGAGGCCGCGGCCCGGACGGTGGCGGCGGTTGGCGCGCACGCCGACCAGGTCGGCCAGCAGCTCGGCGCGCTCGGGCGCCGAGAGCGCCGCCAGGCGGATGCGCATGTGCTCCTCGCCGGCGCCTGCCGCCTCGAAGAGCAGCGCGGCGAGAAGCGCGTCCTCGTCGCCGTCGACGTGCAGCAGGCGCACCGATGGTCGCTCGTCGGGCTCGCCGGGTTCGCGATCGAGGCCCAGGCGCCGCACCCACCGGTCGGCGGCGCGCTCGCGGCCTTCGAGGTAGTTGACCCACTCGCCGCCGCGGTCGGGGCGCTCGACGCGCGTGACGAAGGACGGCATCACGGCCTGCACCGCCTCGAGGATCATCCGCCCGTAGGCGCGCGCCTCGGGCAGCGGGTGGGCCAGCAGGTGCAGGATGAGCTGCTCGTAGGTTTGGCCGCTGGCGTAGATACCCATGTGCGACAGCGAGGCGGCGGGCAGCAGCCCGCGCAGGAGGTCGAGCGCCTTGGCCTGGATCGCGCGGCGGCGCGCGGGTGATTCCTCGCCGGGGAACTCGTCGGCCGCCCACGCGGCGATGCGCGGCAGGCATGTCGAGTAGGCGTTGAACAGGGCGTTCATCGCGTTGGCGTAGTGCGGGCCGAGGTCGGGGTCGCGGTAGTAGCGATAGCCGCCGCCGGGCATCTCGGCGTCGTAAGGGATGTAGCGCGTGGACTGCTCGAGGTAGGCCGCGAGGCGCGGGCGCTGCAGGATCTTCGTGAGGACGTTGGAGACCCACTCGCAGGCGACGTGGGCGCCGCCGAGCTGGGCCACGGAGTCGTCGCCGTAGCCGAGGAAGATGCGCTCGTAGAGCTCGGCCGCGCGCTTGCCCTCGTCGCCCTCCCACACGGCGCCGTGTGGCGCAGAAGCGGCGAACTCGTCGAGGAACAGCCGCCGCAGCGTGCCCTGGTAGCGCGAGTACCGCGCGAACAGCGCGCCCTTGACCGTCTCGGGCAGGTTGACCAGCGCGAAGACCGGGCGATCGAGGTTGGTGACGTGGGGCGCGAGCCGCGCGCGCTCCTCGAAGGTGAAGGTCTCGGCCGGATATTGCACGGGCGGGCAACGCTAGCGCGCCGCCCGGAGGGCACTTGCCGCGCACTTCCCGACCTTGTCCACTGATTTGATCGACATAGTGTATTGTGCCGAAATCCGACTGGGCTTTAGGCATTTCTCCCGGAGGTCATCTTGAGAACCCGCTTGCTCCTCGCCGTCCTCGCCCTCGCCGCTCTGGTGCCGGCCGGGTGCGGCGGCGCCGACGACACCTCGGGCGGCGGCGGCGACACCGCCTCGTCGGGCAAGGGCGCCACGAAGCTCTCGCTGGTCGCCTATTCGACGCCGCAGGTCGTCTACGACGAGGTCATCCCGGGCTTCGAGAAGACGGCTGCGGGCAAGGGGGTGTCGTTCGCGCAGTCCTACGGAGCCTCGGGCGATCAGAGCCGGGCGGTGGAGGGCGGGCTGGCGGCCGATGTCGTGACCTTCTCGCTCGAGCCCGACATGACGCGGCTGGTCAAGGACGGCCTCGTGTCGCCCGACTGGGCCGCCAACGCGCACAAGGGCCTGGTGTCGCGCTCGGTCGCCGCGCTGATCGTCCGCAAGGGCAACCCGAAGAACATCCACACCTGGGACGACCTGCTCAAACCGGGGATCAAGGTGCTGACGCCCAACCCGTTCACCTCGGGCGCGGCCAAGTGGAACATCCTCGCGGCCTACGGGGCCAAGAGCGGCGGCGGCGAGGACCCGCAGGCCGGACTGGCCTACCTGCGTGAGCTGATCACCAAGCACGTCACGACGCAGGACAAGTCCGGCCGCGAGGCGCTGCAGGACTTCACCTCGGGCAACGGCGACGTCCTCATCTCCTACGAGAACGAGGCGATCACCGCCCAGAAGAAGGGCCAACAGGTCGACTACGTCATACCCGACCGGACGATCCTGATCGAGAACCCGATCGCGGTCGTCGCGAAGTCCAAGCACCCCGAGCAGGCGCGGGCGTTCCTGGCCTACGCGCTGTCGCCGGTCGCCCAGCAGAAGTTCGCCGACTGGGGTTACCGGCCCGTCGACGAGGCCGTCTTCAAGAAGAACGCGTCGAAGTTCCCGACGCCCAACGGCCTGTTCACGATCCGTGACCTCGGCGGCTGGAGCAAGGTCAACGACGAGTTCTTCGATCCCGACAAGGGCTCGGTGGCGGAGATCGAAGCAGACGCCGGGGTCTCCACTGCCAAGTGACGTCCTCGCTGCGCGTGCCGCTCGTCGCCGTCCTCGTCGGGTGGCGAGCGGCGCCGGCGCGCTGGGCCTCGGGGTGGCGACGCTGTGGCTGAGCGTCATCGTCCTGATCCCGCTGGCGGCGCTCGTGGCGCGCTCGACGGACGGCGGCCTGGACACCTTCTGGTCGGCCGTGACCAGCCGCCAGGCGCTGTCGGCGCTGAAGTTGTCGCTGTGGACCTCGCTGGTCGTGGCCGCCTTCAACGCGGTGGCCGGCACGGCGACGGCGTGGGTGCTCGTCCGCGATGAGTTCCGCGGCAAGGGCGCCATCAACGCGCTGATCGACCTGCCCTTCGCGCTGCCGACGATCGTCGTCGGGATCATCCTGCTCGCGCTCGTCGGGCCGACCTCGCCCGTCGGCATCCACGCCGTCGCGACGACGTGGGCGATCCTGATGGCGCTGGCCTTCGTGACGCTGCCGTTCGTCGTGCGCTCCGTGCAGCCGGTGGTCCAGGAGCTCGACCGCGAGATGGAGGAGGCCGCGGCCTCGCTGGGCGCGCGGCCCGCGACCGTCTTCACGCGCGTCGTGCTGCCCAACCTCGTGCCGGCGATCCTGTCGGGTGCGGCGATGAGCTTCGCGCGCGCCGTCGGCGAGTTCGGCTCGGTCGTCCTCGTCGCCGGCAACATCCCGTTCCACACGCAGCTGGCCTCGGTCTACATCTTCGGGCAGGTCGAGAGCGACGATCCGATCGGCGCGGCGGCGGTGGCGGTGGTGCTGCTCGGGGTCTCGCTGCTGGTGCTGCTCTCGATCGGCGCCCTCGCTCGGTGGGGGTCGCGCCATGAGCGCTGACCGCCGCCGCGGGCGGCTGGGCCTGCGCGCGGTCGTGCTCGCCTACCTCACCGTGCTGCTGCTCGTCCCGGTCGGCCTGGTCTTCTACCGCACCTTCCAGCACGGCCTGGCGCCGGTGTGGGGGTCGGTCACGACGCCGGCGGCCGTCCACGCCTTCTGGCTGACGATCGAGATCGCGTTGATCGCGGTGCCGCTGAACACGATCTTCGGCGTCATCGCCGCGCTGGCGCTCGCGCGCGGGCGCTTTCGCGGCAAGGCCGTCCTCGACGCCGTGATCAGCCTGCCCTTCGCGTTGTCCCCCGTGGTCATCGGCCTCGCGCTGCTGCTCGTCTACGGCCGCGGCGGCTGGGTGTCGCTGCCCTTCCAGGTCATCTTCTCCCTGCCCGGGATGGTGCTGGCGACCGCCTTCGTGGCGCTGCCGTTCGTCGTGCGTGAGGTCGTGCCGGTGCTGCGCGAGGTCGGCGACGAGCAGGAGCAGGCGGCCGCCACCCTGGGCGCCTCGCGCTGGCAGGTCTTCTGGCGGATCACGCTGCCCGCGATCCGCTGGGGCATCGCCTACGGCGTCGTGCTGACCATGGCGCGGGCGATCGGCGAGTTCGGCGCGGTGAGCGTCGTCTCGGGCCGCATCGCCGGCCAGACCCAGACGCTGACGCTGCTGGTCGAGCAGCGCTTCCAGAACTTCGACCTCGCCGGCGCCTACGCGGCCTCGGCGCTGCTCGGCCTCATCGCGATCGCGACGCTGCTGGCGATGACGGTGCTCAAGCCCCGAAAGGACACGGCATGATCTCGGTCGACCGCGTGACCAAGAGCTTCGGCGCCTTCCGCGCGCTCGACGACGTCTCGCTCGAGGTCCCGGCGGGCTCGCTCACAGCGCTGCTGGGCCCCAGCGGCTCGGGCAAGTCGACGCTGCTGCGGGTGATCGCGGGGCTCGAGGCGCCCGACGGCGGGCGCGTCGTCATCGCGGGCGCCGACGCCACCGCGCTGCCGGTCCAGCGCCGCGGGATCGGCTTCGTCTTCCAGCATTACGCGGCGTTCAAGCACATGACGGTCCGCGAGAACGTCGCTTTCGGCCTGAAGGTCCGCAAGCGCCCGCGTGCCGAGGTCGTGGCCAAGGTCGACGAGCTGCTGGCGATCGTCGGGCTGCAGGGCTACCAGGCGCGCTACCCCGCGCAGCTCAGCGGCGGTCAGCGCCAGCGGATGGCCCTGGCCCGCGCGCTGGCGATCGAGCCGCGTGTGCTGCTGCTCGACGAGCCGTTCGGGGCGCTGGACGCCAAGGTCCGCGCCGACCTGCGCGCCTGGCTGCGCCGCCTGCACGACGAGGTTCACGTCACCACCGTCCTGGTCACCCACGACCAGGAGGAGGCGATGGAGGTCGCCGACTCCATCGCGGTCCTCAACGAGGGCCGCGTCGAGCAGGTCGGCACCCCGCGCGAGCTCTACGACCGGCCCGCCAACGGCTTCGTGATGTCCTTCCTCGGCCCCGTCGCCCGGATCGGCGACGCACTCGTGCGCCCCCACGACCTGCATGTCACCGCCGAGCCGCGCGACGGCGCCCTGGAGGCGATGGTCGACCGCGTCGTGCACCTGGGCTTCGAGGTCCGCGCCGAGCTCGCGCTCGGCGACGGCACGCCGCTGACCGTCCAGCTCACCCGCGACGACGCGCTCGCGCTCGAGCTGGCGCCGGGCGACATCGTCTGGGTCGGGCAATCGGCAGCGCCGGCGGCGGTCGCGGCCTAACGCGTGACCCACGCCTCCGGGTCCTCGGCCAGCTTCGCCACGCGCGCCGGCAGGCGGCCGGCGGCGACGTCGGCCAGCGTGACGTGCTCCACGACGCCGCGCAGGCTCGCGCGGACGGCGATCCAGACCTGCACGAGAGGGGCGGCCGCGCCGGCGTAGTCGACGTCCTCGGGCGGGCCGCCGCGCACCGAGGCCAGCGGGCCTTCGACCGCGCGGATGACATCGGCGACCGTGATATCGGTCGCCGGCCTGGCCAGCCAATAGCCGCCCTCGGCGCCGCGCTGCGAGCGCACGATGCCGGCGTGGCGCAGGTCGCCCAGGATGTTCTCCAGGAACTTCAGCGGGATCGACTGCGCCTGGGCGATCGCCTCGCCCTTCGTCGGCCCCTCGCCCGCCGCCGCGAGCTCGACCGCGGCGCGCACCGCGTAGTCGGCCCGGGCGGAGATGCGCATCCGCGCATCCTCTCAGGCCGGCCCGCCGCCACGCGCGCTACGGGTTCGGGTTGCCCGTCGCCTGTTCGGGGTCGCCCTCGTCCTCGTGTGACGTGTCCGGCGCGTCGGGCGATGGGCCGCGATCGGCCGGCTCGCCCTCGCGCGGCGTCGTGGCGCTCGGGTTCTCCTCGGTGTTCTGGTCGCTCGTCCCCTTCTCGCGCGGGTCTTCGGTGGGGAACGGCTCGCGCTCTTCTGTCATGGCCAGGACCTACCCGCTCGCGGCGACCGTCAGTGCCGCGGCGACGACCGCGTCCTCCCACGCCATGCCCGTGCTCTTGAACAGCCGCGGCCGCGCCGGGTCGGCGGTCGCGCGGCCGCCGACGAGATCGGCGAGGGTGACCAGGTCGGATTCGGGGATTGCCGCGGCGATGACGTCGCCCGCCTCCCGCAGCGCCGAGGCGCGCGACTCGACGACGACCGTGGCGCGGCCGGCCAGCGTCTCGTCGACCTCGCGCGCGTCGGGCTCGTGGGAGCCGATTGCGACGACCGCGGCGTGATCGGCGGCCAGCGCGCCGTCGAACAGCGGCTCGCGCGCCGTCGTACAGCAGCAGACGACGTCGGCCGCCGCCACGAGCGCGGAGACGTCGCCGGCATCGCGCCCCACCATGTCGACGTGTTCGATCGGGCGCACCGCGCGCATCGCCGCGACGTGCGCATGAGCCTGCGGACCGCGGCCGAAGACGAGGAGCCGGCGCGCGTCCTCGACCGCCAAGCGACGCACGGCCAGCGCCGAGACCGCGGGAGTGCGCAGGTTGGTCAGCGCGATCCCGTCGATCAGCGCGACCGGTGCCAGCGTGGCCGCGTCGAAGACGACGCACACGCCCTGCACACGCGGCTCCCCGCCGACCGTGACGAGCTTGACGGCGGCGTGGCTGCCGACGGCGGCGGGCATGACGAGCAGTTCGCCGCCCCCGACCGCGACGACGCCGCGCGGCGCCTCGGCCTCGGGGTCCAGGCCGGCGAGCAGCGCCGCCTCGAGCGCGTCGGCCGCCGCGGTCACGCCGAGCAGCCGCTCGACGTCGGCCGCCGCGAGGAACGGGAGGCTCATCGCAGCACGAAGCCGGTGCCGAGCGGGTCGCGTGCGTCGAGCACGAAGCGGTGCTCGCCGGTGCGATAGGCCATGCCCTCGACCGAGGTGAGCACGCCCTCGCTCGTCTCTCCGACGACCCGCGCGACAAATGTCGAGCCGACGATCGAGTCGTGACGCAGCTCGAGGCCCTCGCGCAGCGCGCCCTCGTCGGCCAGCAGCGCGCAGCGCGCCGACGTCCCCGAGCCGCACGGCGAGCGGTCGACCTCGCCATCGGCGAAGATCGTCACGTTGCGCTGGTGGAGGTCGCCGAGCTCCTCGTAGAGGATCGTGCCGTAGATGCCGTCGGGGTCGCTCACCGCCCCGGAGGCCTGCAGCGCGCGCTTGACCGCGCGCCCGGCGTCGATCAGGGCCGGCAGGTCGCCGGGGACGACGCGCAGGCCGAACGACTCCGCCGGCACCGAGGCGTAGGTGGCGCCGCCGTAGGCCACGTCCACGCGCACGCCCGCGGCCTCGACGTCGCGCGCGACCACGCAGGACGGCACGTTGCGAAAGGCCACCGCGGCAACGCACCCGCCGTCCGTGCGCACCCGCGCCACGACGCGCCCCGAGGGCACGTCGACGGTCACGTCGACCTCGCCGTCGACCGGCGCGGGCACCCGGCCCGACTCGACGGCCCAGGCGCCCAGTGCGATCGTCCCGTGCCCGCAGGCCGTCGAGTAGCCGTCCTTGTGCCAGAAGAGCACGCCGAGGTCGGCGCCGGCGTCGTCGGGCTCGACGAGGAAGCAGCCGTACATGTCGGCGTGGCCGCGCGGCTCGTGGCAGAGCAGCCGCCGCACGCGGTCGACCTGCTCGCTCACCGCTTCCCGCCGCTCGCGCACCGTCGCGCCCGCGATCGGCGGCACGCCCGCCGTGACGATCCGAAACGGCTCGCCGGCCGTGTGGTAGTCGGTGGCCGCGATCTCCACGGCGCGGGACGTTAGAACAGGCCCGTGAACGCGTGCCCGGCATCGACCGCGAGGTCGAACAGCGGCGAGGGCACGATGCCGAAGAACAGCGTCGCGGCGCCGAACAGCAGCGCCACGAACCACGTCTCGGGCTGCACGCCCACCGTGTCGGCCTCGGGCGAGCCGCCCGCCATCGCCGGCTGCCCGGTCGCCAGCGCGGTCCCCGGCGTCGGAGCGTCCTGCATCCACATCGCCGCGACGACCTTCAGGTAGTAGGCCAACGAGATCATCGAGCCGATGACGATGACCACGCCCAGCCACGTGTAGTCGCCCGAGATGGCCGCGTCGATCAAATAGAACTTGCCGATGAAGCCGGCGGTCGCCGGGATGCCCGACAGCCCGAGCATCGCCAGCGTCATCGACATCGCCAGCAGCGGCCGCTGCGCGCCGAGGCCCTGCACCGAGGCGATGTCGTCGCCCAGGCCGGTCTCGCGCTCGCGGATGACGATCACCGCGAACGCGGCCAGGTTCATCATCAGGTAGACGGCCAGGTAGAAGACCGTCGCCTGCACGCCGAGCTGTGTGGCCACGACTACGCCGGCGAGCATGTAGCCGGCCTGCGCCACCGACGACCACGCCATCAGGCGCTTCAGCGAGCTCTGGCCCAGCGCGCCGACGTTGCCGACGATGATCGTGATGGTCGCCAGCACGGCCAGCGCCGGCGCCCAGTCGACGCTGGCGTCGAGCAGCGCCACGTTGAAGAGCCGCAGGAAGGCTCCGAACGCCGCCGCCTTGGTCGCCACCGCCATGAACGCGGTGACGGGCGTCGGCGCGCCCTCGTAGACGTCCGGCGTCCACTGGTGGAAAGGCGCCACCGACGCCTTGAAGGCAAGGCCCACGACGCTCAGCCCGATGCCGGTGAGCAGCAGCGAGTCGTTGGCGACGCTCCCGGTCGCGCGCGCGATGCCGGCGAAGTCGGTGGAGCCGGTCGCCCCGTAGAGGAAGGACAGCCCGTAGAGCAGGGTGGCCGAGCCGACCGACCCGATGATCAGGTACTTCAGCCCCGCCTCCAGCGACGTCGCGCGGCGCATCTCGGTGGCGCACAGCACGTAGAGCGGGATCGACAGCAGCTCGAGACCGAGGAACAGCGACACGAGGTTCTGCGCGGCGACGAGCACCCACATGCCGGCGGTCGTGGTGAGCAGCAGCGCGAAGTACTCGCCGTGGGCGGCCTCGCGCGGCGCGACCGCGCGCCACGACAGCAGCACCGCAGCCGCCCCGCCCGTGCAGAAGATGAAGGAGAGCACCGTCGTCAGGTCGTCGAGGCGCAGCGCGCCGGAGATCAGGTCCTTCTGCTCGCCGTACTGCCAGATGCCCAGGCCGATCGTCGCGAGGAACGCGGCCAGCGCGAGCAGCGGCACGAGCGTCTCGCGCACGACGCGCGGGCGCAGCAGCCCGACCAGGAGCACGAGCGTCGCGCCGCCGAGCAGCGCGAGGAGCGGCGAGAGGCCGGTCCAGTCGATGTGCGGAGCCTTGGCCGCCGCGACGATCACCGCGACGCCTCCCGTGCGGGCTGGGTGAGCGCCTTGGCGTCCCTGATCGACGCCTGCACGGCGTCCTGGCTGCGCTTCAGCGCGATCTGCGGATAGAGGGCGATGGCGAGGATGAGCACGACCAGCGGCGCGACCACGAGCCCGTCGGTGAGCGAGATCTCGCGCGACTCGACGTGCGGCCCGACGCGGTTGTGCACGGCGCGGATGAACAGCCGCAGCGTGTACACGCTGGCCAGCGCGACGCCGGTGAACGCCACGATCGCGATGACGATCTTCGAGGTGAAGACCCCGAGCAGGATGAAGAACTCGCCGACGAAGTTCGACGACCCGGGCATCGCCAGGTTGGCGAACGCGACGATCAAGAACAGCGTGGCGAGCACCGGAGCGCGGAACGCGATGCCGCCCATGTCGCGGATGTCCTCCGAGCCGCCGGCGCGCGCGGCGAGCAGCGCGCAGATGAAGAACGCGGGCGCGACCACCAGGCCGTGGTTGAACGCCTGCAGGAGCGCGCCCTGGGCGCCGGTGTCCTTCAGCGAGAAGATCCCGAGCGTGATGAAGCCCAGCTGCGCGACCGACGAGTAACCGAGGATCAGCCGCACGTCGGAGGTCGTGAAGGCCATCGCCGAGCCGTAGAGCACCGAGGCCAGCGCGATCAGGAGGACGAGCTCCTGGAAGTGCACGGCCGCGTCGGGGAAGACCGGTAGCGCGATGCGCAGGAACCCGTAGGCCGCGACCTTCGACAGGATCCCCGAGAAGACGGCCAGCACCGGCATCGGCATCGCCCGGTAGCCGTCGGGCATCCAGCCGTGCACGGGGAAGGCCGGCATCTTGACCAGAAAGGCCGCGGCGAAGAACAGGAAGATCCACTCCTGCGAGCCGACCGGCAGGCGCCGCGCCGCCGAGGAGAGCTGGGCGATGTCGAAGGTGACGCTGTCGCCCGGCGCGAGCACGCCGGTGGCCACCGCCGCCGACAGCATCAACAGCGAGCCGACGAGCGTGTAGATGAACAGCTTGACCATGCTCGCCACGCGGTTCTCCGGCGTCCCCCAGCCGCCGCCCAGGAACAGGAACGGCACGAGCATGAGGTCGAAGAAGATCACGAACAGCGCGAGGTCCTGGGCCATCAGCGCGCCCAGCACGCCGCTCTCGGCCAGGCCGAACCACAGGTAGAACAGCCGCGGCCGGTCCCACTCGCGGAACGCCGACCAGACGATGCTGGCGAAGAACAGCACCGCGGCGAGGACGATGAGGAAGAGGTTCAGCCCGTCGACCCCGAGCTTGTAGTGGATGCCGAGCTCGCTGATCCAGACCTTGTCGATGACGAACTGCAGCCCCTTCTCGCCGGTGTCGAACTTCACGAGCAGGACGATCGAGAGCACGAGCGTCGCCGCCGAGCCCAGCAGCGCCGCGAAGCGCGCCTCGGTGGCGGGCAGGATCAGCCCCGCCACGACGGCGGCCAGTGGGAGCCAGAGGAGGATCGTCAGGTTCACGTGCTCTGCAACAGGAAGTAGAGGGCGACGCCGAGGAGGCCGAGCACGAGCAGCGCGGCGTACGCGCGCAGGAAGCCGTTCTGCAGGGCGCGCGCGGCGGCCGAGCCCGCCTTGACGATCCCGGTCGTCCCGCCGACGAAGAAGCCGTTGACGACCACGCGCTCGAAGGTCTGCTGGCCGAAGCGCCCGGCCCACGCCCAGGGCCGCACGACGAGCGCGTCGATGATCTCGTCGAAGTACCACTTGTTGACGAACAGCCGGTACAGCGGCGTGAACCGCTCGCGGATGCGTTCGCTGGTCCCCGGCCGCAGCACCCAGACCTGGTAGGCCGCGTAGATGCCGGCCAGGGCGATGACGGTGCCCAGCACCATGCCGAAGATGGTCAGCGGGTCGCTGGGCGTCACGTCGATCGTCGCGTCGGCGAACGACGGGTGAAGGAAGTCCTCGAGCACGTGGTCGATGAACGGGATCTGGATGAACCCGCCGAAGACGGCGAGCACCGCGAGCACGCCCATCGCGCTCTTCATCTCGCCCGAGCGCTCGGCGATGTGGTGCTCGGGGCCGGGGAAGCCGACGTCGGTGTCCTCGATCTCGCCGCTGGCCGGGTTGAAGGGCGCCTCGGCGTGGTGCAGGTGGCCCTCCTCGAGCTCGCGCGCCTCCGCGCACGGCTCGCCCCAGAAAGCGCGGAAGATCATCCGCCAGGTGTAGAGCGCGGTGAAGATCGCGCCGACGTAGCCGCCCACGTAGAGCGCCCACCAGCCCCCGCCGCGGGCGCCGATGTCGGCCAGGATCTCGTCCTTGGAGAAGAAGCCCGAGAACGGCGGCACGCCGGTCAGCGCCAGTCCGCCGATCACGAACGACAGGTAGGTGAAGGGCATCGCGCGTTTGAAGCCGCGCATCCGGTCCAGCGACTGCTCGCCGGCCATCGCGGCGATGACCGAGCCGGCCGCCATGAAGAGCAGCGCCTTGAAGAAGGCGTGCGTCATGAGCTGGAAGAGGCCCGCGACGTAGGCGCCCGCGCTGACGCCCATGATCATGTAGCCGATCTGCGACATCGTCGAGTAGGCGATGACGCGTTTGAGGTCGGTCACGGCCAGGCCGATCGTCCCCGCGATCAGCAGCGTGAGGCAGCCGATGACCGCCCCCACGATCGACGCCGCGTCGGAGAGCTGAAACAGCGGGTGCATGCGGGCGATCAGGTAGACGCCCGCCGTGACCATGGTGGCGGCGTGGATGAGGGCGGAGACCGGCGTCGGGCCCTCCATCGCGTCGGGAAGCCACGTGTGCAGCGGGATCTGCGCGGACTTGGCGAAGGCGCCGATCAGCAGCAGGATCAGCCCCGCGGTCAGCGCGCCCCCGTGCCCGGCGAAGTCCCTGGAGGCCGTGTCGAAGGTGCCCAGGAAGTCCAGCGTGTGCGAGTGGCGGAAGATGAAGTAGGTCCCGAGCACCAGGCCGACATCGCCCACCACGTTGACCACGAACGCCTTGATGCCCGCCGCCGTCGCCGTCGTGCGCCGGTACCAGAACGAGATCAGCAGGTACGACGCGGCGCCGACGAACGCCCACCCGACGATCAGCAGCAGGAAGTTGCCCGCCATGACCAGGACGAGCATCGAGAAGACGAAGTAGTTCAGGTAGGCGAAGAAGCGCGCGTAGCCGCGATCGCTTGACAGGTACGCCACCGAGTACAGGTGGATGAGCGTCGACACACCGGTGACCACGAGGGCCATGAAGATGCTCAGCGGGTCGACGAGGATCGAGATCTTGCCGTCGACGCCGACGCTGTTGGCGTAGTCCCACCCGACGTAGACGACCTGGCGCGCGTCCTCGGCGCGGTCCTGCAGCGAGATGCAGGTCGCCACCGCGGCGACGAACGCGGCCGCGATCGCGACGGTGCCGATCCAGCCGATCGCCTTGGCGGGCAGCGCGCGGTAGCCGAACCCGTTGATCACGCAGCCGGCGAGCGGGAAGACGAGGATGAGCCAGGCGCTCGTTTCCACTACCCGTGCAGCTCCCGGATCTCGTCGACGTCGATCGGCAGCCGGCGGCGGAAGATCGCCACGACCAGGCCGAGGCCGATGCAGACCTCGCAGGCGGCGACGACCATCACGATGATCGCGAAGATCTGGCCCTCGGCGTTGTTCCACATCCGCGCGAAGGCGATCAGCGCGATGTTCGCCGCGTTGAGCATGAGCTCCAGGCACAGCAGGATCACGAGCGGGTTGCGGCGCACCAGCACGCCGGCGGCCCCGATCGAGAACACGAGCGCGGAGACGACCAGGTACCAGTCGAGGTTCACCAGCCGCCCTCGTCTTCGCGCGGCTTGTCGCCGCCGCCGACGCCCAGCTCGAAGGGCTCGCGCGAGCTCGGCCCGCCGACGGCCTCGGCCATCGTGCCCGTGTTCAGCGGGCGCGTGAAGTCGATGGCCGAAAGGCGCTCGGCCTCCTCGCCGATGCCGCCGCGCCGGCGCGCGAGCACGACCGCGCCGACGGCGGCGATCAGCAGCAGGAACGACGCGACCTCGAAGGGCAGCAGGAACTCCGTCAGCAGCAGGTCGCCGATCTGCTCCGGGCTGCCGAACGAGGCGCCCAGCGTCGGCCCGTCGCTGTCGAGCGCCTTCAGGCCCGAGGCGAGGATCGCGATCGACAGCTCGACGAACAGCGCGAGCGCGAACAGCACCGCGACCGTGCGCTGGCCGCGGCCGACGGGCGCGCGCAGCTGCGCGGGCTCCGAGCCGCCGACGTAGGCCACCACGAAGACGTAGAGCACCATCACCGCGCCGGCGTAGACGACGACCTGGGCGGCCGCGACGAACTGCGCCTCGAGCAGCAGGAACAGGGCCGCCAGCGACAGCAGGTGGAAGACGAGCGCCAGCACCGCGTAGAACGGGTTGCGCACCATCACGACCCCGACCGCGCCGCACACGGCGCCGATGCCCGCGATGAAGAAGAAGACCTCGGACATGGATTAAGTACCCACCCGCCCCGCTACTCGCCCTCGCGCCGCAGCGGCGTGCGCTCGAAGGGCTCGGCCAGCAGCATCTCCTTGGTGAAGATGAGGTCCGAGCGGTTGTAGTCGCTCATCTCGTAGTCGTGCCCCATCGTGATCGCGTCGAACGGGCAGGCCGCCTCGCAGTAGCCGCAGAAGATGCAGCGCGACAGGTTGATCTCGTAGACCGCGGCGTAGCGCTCGCCCGCCGACACGCGGTTCTCGGGCGTGTTCTCGGCCGCCACGACGCGGATGCAGTCGGCCGGGCAGGCCGCCGCGCACAGCGAGCAGCCGACGCACTTCTCCAGGCCCGTGTCCTCGAAGCGGTGCAGCTTGTGCCGGCCGCGGAAGCGCGGGTAGACGGGCACCTTCTCCTCGGGGTACTGGATCGTCGTGGGGCCCTCGACGATCCGCGCGAACGTGGTCTTGAGGCCGCGCAGCGTCTCGCCGAAGGTGCGGTACGCGCCGGCGACAGGGCC
>DATBKW010000076.1:0-30301 GCA_036555665.1 Solirubrobacteraceae bacterium
GTCGGCGTCCCGATCGCCCACAAGGGCGACATGCACGCCTTGATGGACGGCATCCCGCTGGGCGAGATGAACACGTCGATGACGATCAACGCGACGGCGGCGTGGCTGCTGGCGCTCTACATCGTCGTCGCCGAGGAGAACGGCCTGGACCCGGCGACGCTTCAGGGCACGACCCAGAACGACATCATCAAGGAGTTCCTGGCCCGCGGCACCTACGCCTTCCCGCCCGGGCCGTCGATGCGCCTGATCGCCGACATGGTCGCCTACACCGTCGAGGCGGTCCCGCGCTGGAACCCCATCAACATCTGCTCCTACCACCTCCAGGAGGCCGGCGCGACGCCGGTGCAGGAGATCGCCTACGCGATGAGCAACGCGATCGCGGTGCTCGACGCGGTGAGGGAACGCGTCGCGCAGGAGCTGATGGGCACCGTGTTCGGGCGGATCTCGTTCTTCGTCAACGCCGGCGTGCGCTTCGTCGAAGAGCACGCCAAGCTGCGGGCGATGGCGGCGCTGTGGGAGGAGATCGGCCGCGAGCGCTACGGGGTCGAGGATCCCAAGCACCTGCGCTTCCGCTACGGCGTGCAGGTCAACTCGCTCGGCCTGACCGAGTCCCAGCCCGAGAACAACATCCAGCGCATCGTGCTCGAGGCGCTCGCGGTCACGCTGGGGCGCGACACACGCGCCCGCGCCATCCAGCTGCCGGCGTGGAACGAGGCGCTCGGCCTCCCCCGCCCCTGGGACCAGCAGTGGTCGCTGCGCATCCAGCAGGTGCTGGCCTACGAGACCGACCTGCTCGAGTACCCCGACCTCTTCGAGGGCTCGAAGGTCATGGACGGGCTGGTTGCCGAGCTGCTCGAGGGCGCCCGCGCCGAGATGGCGATCGTCGACGAGCACGGCGGCGCGGTCGGCGCGGTCGACTACATGAAGGCCTCGCTCGTCGACTCCCACCGCGAGCGCATCCGGCGCATCGAGGCCGGCGAGCAGGTGATCGTCGGCGTCAACCGCTACACGGAGACCGAGCCCTCGCCGCTGCTCGAGGGCGCCGACGGCGGCATCCTGACCGTCGACCCGGCGGTCGAGGCCCAGCAGGTCGAGGCGGTGCGCGCGTGGCGCGCCGCGCGCGACCAGGGCGCCGTCGACGCGGCCCTGGCGCAGCTGCGCGAGGTCGCGGCCGGCGATGACAACATCATGGCGGCGACGATCGCCGCCGCGCGCGCCGGCGCGACCACTGGCGAATGGGCGGCCGCTCTGCGCGAGGCGTTCGGCGAGTTCCGCGCGCCCACGGGCGTCGGCGAGGCCGCGGCGGGCCCCGGCGACTCCGAGGCGCTCGAGGCGCTGCGCGAAGAGGTCGACCGCGTGAGCGAGGGCCTCGGGCGGCGGTTGAAGATCCTCGTCGGCAAGCCGGGACTCGACGGCCACTCCAACGGCGCCGAGCAGATCGCCGTGCGCGCCCGCGACATCGGCATGGACGTCGTCTACGAGGGCATCCGCCTGACGCCGTCGCAGATCGCCGCCAGCGCGCTGCACGAGGGCGTCCACGTCGTCGGGCTGTCGATCCTCTCGGGCTCACACCGCGAGCTGATCCCCGCGGTGGTGCAGACGCTGCGCGAGCGCGGCGTCGATGCGCCCGTGGTGGTCGGCGGGATCATCCCCGAGGCCGACATCGAGCCGCTACGCGCCGCCGGCGTGGCCGCGGTCTACACGCCCAAGGACTTCGACCTGACGCGGATCATGCGCGACATCGTGGCGCTGGTGGCCGAGCGCAACGGGGTCGGCGCGTCGGCGTGACGGGCGGCGCCGAGCTCGGCGCGCGGCTGCGCGCGCGCGACCTCAGCGCCGCGCCCGCCGTGCTCAACCTCGTCGAGACCCGCGGCGCTCACGACGAGGTCGCGGCGCTGTTGCGCGAGGTCTCCCCCGCCGCGCTGGGCGGCGAGGCCCCGGCGCATGTCGTCGGGGTCACCGGGCCGCCGGGCGCCGGGAAGTCGACGCTGCTGGGGGAGCTGGTGCGCGCCTGGCGCGCCGACGGGCGCAGCGTGGCCGTCCTCGCGGTCGACCCGTCCTCGCGGCGCTCGGGCGGCGCGCTGCTCGGCGACCGCGCGCGGATCCCGTTCGACCCCTCCGACGAGGAGGTCTTCGTCCGTTCGACCGCGGCCGCCGGCCGGCTCGGCGGGCTCGCGCCGGCGACGCGCGCGGCCGCGCACGCGCTCGCGGCGGCCTTCGACGTCGTCGTCGTCGAGACTGTCGGCGTGGGCCAGAGCGAGACCGAGGTGGCCGAGGTCGCCGACAGCGTCGCCGTCATCGTTCAGCCCGGCTCGGGCGACGTGCTGCAGTTCCTGAAGGCCGGGATCATGGAGATCCCCGACGTGCTCGTCGTCACCAAGGCCGATCTCGGCGCCGTCGCGCTGCGCGCCCGGCGTGACCTGCACGCCGCGCTGCGCTCGCTCGGCGTGCGCGACACCGAGGTCGTGGCGGTGTCCTCGCTGCCGCCGGCCGCCGGCATCGACGAGCTGGTGGCCGCGCTCGACGCGCACCGCGAGCGCCTGGACCTCACCGCGCGGCGCCTGGCCGCCCGGCGCGCGAGCGCGCTGGCCGACTTCGCCGCCGAGCACGGCGAGCGCGGGCTGCGCGCGCTCGGCGGCCGCCGCGCAGCGCAGCAGGCGCTGGAGCAGGCCGACCCGGGCGCCGATGTCCCCGCCCTCGTCGCGGCGCTCGAGGCCCGGGCGGCGGCCGGGTGAGGACGAGCCTGCTGATCCTCTTCGTCGCGTTCGTCGGCACGACGGCGCTCGCGGCGCTGCTTGGCGCGGCGAACCTCGGCACCGCGATGACCTTCGGCGAGATCGCGTTCGCCGGCGCGCTGGTCTACGTGCTGCTCAAGCGCTGAACGCGGCGCGGCCGCGCTGCCAGGCGTACCAGCCGACCGCGATCGTGGACGCCGAGCTGGCGGCCTCACCAACCAGACCGGCGACGCCGTCGGGCGGCAGGACGACGGTGGCCACGGCGCTGATGGCGCCGACGACGGGGACCCAGCGCGGCACCGTCCGGGCGCGCCAGAGCGCGACCGCGATGGTCAGCGACCCGAGGGCGATGAGGACCGCGCCGCCGATCGGCATGGCCAGCAGGTGGGCGGTGTCGTCGTTGACGTGGTCGACGAAGCGGCCCGCGGTCGCCGAGCCGAGGGTCGCGTGATCGGTGGCGAAGTAGTAGACCGCCGCCCAGCCGCCGATCCCTACGCCATAGAGCGCGGCGCCGAGCCAGACCAGACCGCCGCCGACGGTCGCCCAGCGCGCGCCGCGATCCGGCACGAGCAGCCACGCGGCCAGGGCCGCCGCGCACGCGCCGACGATCAGCTGCACGCCGGCGATCGCGAAGAAGGCCCAGACGTAATCGCGGTGCGGGGCGATCGCCGCGTAGTCGGGCAGGCCGTCGCCCTCGCCGATCGGCTTGACGAAGGACACGAAGGCCAGCGCGAAGGCCGAGAGGCTCGTGGTGAGGATCACGGCGAAGAGCAGGGCCAGGCGCCCGGAGCCGACAGACCGCGCCGATTTGACGGCGGGGGCGTGCGGCAGGGCGACGGATGGTGCAACGGACATGGCGGACCTCCCAAGCCGGGGTCGATGTGCGATGCGGCGACGGTAGGGTCGGCGGCGCGTGCTGTCATCGCGGCCAGCACCGGACTTCGCTTCCGTGCTGGCACGGATTCCCAGACCGCGTCGACCGCCGTAGAGTGGGCCGATGAGGTGGGCCTGGCCGATCGCGCTCGCCGCCTCGGCCGTCACCGGGGCGCTCTTGATCGCCGGCGCCGCGCTCGTGGTCGTGACGCCGACGGCGACGACGATCGCCATCGCTGCCGTCGGTGGCGCAGCCGCGACGCTCGCCGTCGGCCTCGGGCTCGCGGTCGCGCGGCGCGTAGCGCACAACGTGGTCGGGCTCCTGCTCGTGCTCGTGGGGCTGGCGGTCGCCTTCAGCGCCACGCGCCTGATCGGCTGGCAGGTGCTCGGCGCCCACTCCGCCGAGGCCGCTCGCCTGGACTGGCTGGTCGCACTGCTGGCGGAGAGCTCGGTGTGGCTGTTCGTCGCGCTCGCCCTGCTGCTGCTCTACTTCCCCGACGGCCGGCTCCCGGGGCCGCGGTGGCGCTGGGTGCCCGTGGCGCTTGTCGTGGCCGCTTTCGTCCACCACGCGTACGGCGCGGTCGACACGGCCCCCTACAGCGCGCCGCTCGAGGACCTCGGCCACCCGTTCGGCAAGCCACCGCTGGTGATCGAGGCCGTTGCGACGCTCGCCGAGCTGGTGCTGCTCGGCCTGCTCATCGCCTGCGCGGCGTCGCTCTTCGTCCGCTTCCGCCGCTCCGACGATCTGCGCCGGCGCCAGCTGAAGTGGCTTGCGCTCGCCGGGCTCGGCGTTCCGGGCTTCATCCTCATGTGCCTCGCCGAGGTGATCCTGTTCGGGCAGGCCCAGTGGGGCAGCGTGGTCGTCGGGCTGGCAAGCCTCTTCGGGATCCCGATCGCCATCGCGATCGCGATGCTTCGCGACGACCTGTACGACGTCGATCGCGCGCTGGCGACAGCCGTCGCGTACGGCCTGGCGTCGGCGGGCCTGCTCGGCATCTTCGCGTGCGCCTCGTTTGCCGGCGGCGTGATCCTGGGGCGCGACTCCACGTTCGTCGCCGCGGCCGCGACAGCGCTCAGCGCGATGGCGCTCTCCCCCCTGCTGACGCGGCTGCAGCGCGGCGTGGACCGCCGCCTCTATCCGCTGCGGCAGGCCGCGCTGGAGGCGATCGCCGAGCTGCAGCAGGACATCCACGCCGGAAGGGCGCGCCCGGAGCAGCTCGCCGAGCGCCTGCGCGTCGCGCTGCGCGACCCTGGCCTGCGGGTCGGCTACCGGATCCCGGGCGGTGAAGGGCTCGTCGACGAGGACAGCGCGCCGCTCGACCCGGCCGGGGCGGTGCCCGTCGTCCTCGACGGTTCGCCGATCGGAGCGCTGCTGCCCGGCGTGCGGCCGGCGCCCGACCTGCTCCACGAGGTGGCGAGCGCATCGGCGACGCTCGTGGAGATCGTGCGCCTGCGCCTGGAGGTGACGGCGGCGCTGCGGGAGGTCGAGGCGAGCCGAGCCCGGCTCGTGTACGCAGGCGACGAGGAGCGCCGCCGGCTCGAGCGCGACCTCCACGACGGCGCCCAGCAGCGCCTGGTCTCGCTGGGCATGGCGCTGCGCGTCGCGCAGCGCCACCTCGACGACGGGACGACGGACATGGACCGCCTGTTCGACCAAGCGGTCGCCGAGCTGGCGACGGCCGTCGCCGAACTGCGCCAGATCGCCCACGGTCTGCGCCCGAGCAGCCTCGACGACGGGCTTCACGCCGCGCTTGTGGCGCTGACGCAGCATGCCCCCATTCCGGTCGGCCTCGAGGTGCCCGCCGAGCCCCTGCCCGATGATGCCGCCACCACCGCCTACTACGTGACGAGCGAGGCGATCGCCAACGCCGTCAAGCACGCCGAGGCGACGCGCATCGACGTTCGCATCGCGCGTTGCAACGGGCACCTCGAGGTGCGCGTCAGCGACGACGGCAAGGGCGGGGCCAGCATGCGCGGCGGGTCGGGCCTCATCGGGCTGTGCGACCGCGTCGAGGCGGTCGGCGGCGCACTGGCGCTGCAGAGCGCCGACGGAGGCGGGACGGTGCTCGAGGCGCAGGTGCCATGCGGATCGTGATCGGCGAGGACTCGGCGCTCTTCCGCGAGGGACTCGCGCGGCTGCTCGCCGACGCCGGGCACGAGATCGTCGCCCAGGCCGCTGACGCCGATGCGCTCGAGGCCGTCGTCCACGAGGCGCAGCCCGACCTCGTCATCGTCGACATCCGGATGCCGCCTGATCGCACCGACGACGGAGCACGGGCCGCGCGGCGCCTGCGGTCCGCCTACCCGGAGCTCGGGATCCTCGTGCTGTCCCAGCACGTCGAGACCCGTCACTCCGTGGACCTCGTGGGCGGCGGCAGCTTCGGCTACCTGCTCAAGGACCGCGTGCTCGACGTCCAGGACTTCCTTGACGCGCTCTCGCGCGTGGCCGCCGGAGGCTCCGCGCTGGACCCCGAGGTCGTCGGCCGGCTCCTGCGGCCGCGCGGGCATGACAGCCCGCTCGCGCTCCTCACCGCTCGAGAGCGCGAGGTGCTTGCGCTCATGGCCGAGGGCCGCACGAACATCGGCATCGCCCAGCGCCTCGTCGTCAGCGAGCGGACGGTCGAGACGCATGTGGCGAGCATCCTCGCCAAGCTCGATCTCGACAGCAGCGAGGCCGATCACCGCCGCGTGCTGGCGGTTGTCGCGTATCTGCGCGAGGAGGGTCAGTCGTTGGGCGCCACCCGATAGATGCGCCCCGTCCCCCAGTCGCCGACGAGCATGGCGCCGCTGCGCGTCGTCACGATCGGCAGCGGGTTGCGCAGGCCGGTGAGAAACGAGGTCGCCGCGCCGCTGGGCAGTGCGACGCGCTGCACCTTGCCGTAGGACCACTCGGGCACGAGCGCGGCGTCGCCGAGCACGGCGACCGCGCCAGCCGCGGCGTGTTTGTCGAGCACGGCGATCGGCTTGCGGACGCCGGCGCACGCGGGGCCGCCCTGGCCGTAGCAGCGCGGGAAGCGCCAGTCGTCGCCGCGCCGCACGCGCGCGAGCCAGTCGCCGGGCGTGCGCGCGCCGAGGTCGTCGCGCTGGTTCATGCTGGCCAGCAGCTCGCCGCGGTAGTAGGCGAGGCCGAACGCGGCGCGGATGTTGCGCGCGTAGAGGCGCACGTCGCTGCCGTCGGGCCGGAAGGAGACGATCGACGCCGACCACTTCGAGGTCTGCGAGCAGTGGTCGCAGGCCGAGGAGATGCTCATGACCATGCGGCCGTCGGGCGCTCGGACGATGGCGTTGTTCCAGCCGTGCCCCGCGGGCTCGACGAGGATCGTCGTGTGCGTGGTGAAGCGCGTGCCGCGCAGGCCGCCGAAGGCGTCGACGCGCCCCAGCGAGGTGACGTAGAGCCTGCCGTCCGACCAGGTCAGGCCGAGCGGGCCGCGCACGCCGCGGATGACCTTGACCGGCCGCGCGCCGGCGCGGGGGACGAGGTAGACCGCGTCGCCCGCGTGCTTCGTGGCGCCCGACGTGGAGACCCACAGCCGGCCGCCCGGATCCAGCGCGAAGGCGGAAACCGTCCGCAGGCCGGTGGCGTAGACCGATGCGGCGTAGCCCGGCGGGCCGTTGAGGCCGGCTCCGATGGGCACGAGCCCGCCGCGCTTGTGCGCGTCGCCGCCGCCGCACGCGGCGAGGGCGACGGCCGCCGCAAGCGCGGCGAGGCCCGTAGCGGTCCTACACCCCGATGGCAGTCGGCGCGCTCGAATCGCTCGAGTTTCCCGAGCCTGATGAGCCGCCCATGTTCGGGCAGTTGCCCGAACCGTGGTGCTGGGCGGCCGGCATCTGGTAGCCGCTGTGCGGCCTCGGGCTCGCCGGGGCTGACTTCGACGTGGTGGTGGAGCTCGCCGCGTGGGCGATCGCCGCTCCCGCGAGGATGCCGGCCACGGCGAGGCCGAGGGCGGCACCACGGAGGCGTCGAGACATCGCTCCTCCTCTCATCGTTGGGGACACGCAAGTCAACACCTCCGGCCTCAGAACGCAATAAGAATTGGCTGAGAATCGGTGTGTCAGCGGGTGCGCGGACGAGCGAACGCCGCGCGCGCCCACAGGTAGCCGATCGCCGTCAGGCCGACGCACCAGGCGACGGCCAGCACGGCGCTGTCGCCGATCGGGGTGCCCATCAGCAGCCCGCGCAGCGTCTCGATGATCGGCGTGAACGGCTGGTTCTCGGCGAAGAAGCGCATGCCGGCGGGCATCGAGTCGGTCGGCACGATCGCCGAGCCGAGGAACGGGAGGAACTGCAGCGGCAGCGGGGCGTTGCTCGCCGCTTCGGGTGTCTTGGCCACGAGGCCGAAGGCGGCCGACAGCCACGTGAGCGCAAGCGTGACCAGCGCGAGCAGCCCGACCGCGGCGAGCCAGTCGCCGAGGCCCGCGCTCGGCCGGAAGCCGACGGCGATGGCAACGCCGATGACGAACGCGACGCTGACGAGGGTCTGGATCATGCTGCCGATGACGTGCCCGGTCAGCACCGACGTGCGTGAGATCGCCATCGTCCGGAAGCGGTTCACGATGCCCTCGGTCATGTCGGTGCAGACGGCGACCGCCGTCGCGACCGACCCCGAGGTGGCCGCCATCAGGATGATCCCCGGCGCGAGATAGTCGATGTACGAGGCGCCGCCGGCCGCGCGGCCGATGCCGTCGCCGAGCGCCCCGCCGAAGGCGTAGTTGAAGAGCAGCAGGATCAGGACCGGCCCCGCCACCGTCGCGATCGTCATCGACGGGTAGCGCTGCGCGTGGCGCAGGTTGCGCCGCAGCATGGTGGCGGAGTCGGTGACGGCGTAGCTGAGCGTGCTCATCGCGTGCCGTCCTTTCGTGGGTCGTGGTTGCCGGTAAGGGTCAGGAAGACGTCGTCGAGGTCGGGCGTGTGCACGGACAGCTCGTCGACGTCGATCGCCTCGCGGTCGAGCCGGTCGAGCAGCGCGCGCAGCGAGCGGACACTGCCGTCGGTGGGCAGCTGGAGCGCGAGCGCCGTCTCGTCGCGTGCGCCGTCGGCCAGCAGCCGGGCGGCCGATTCGAGCCGGCGCGGGTCCGCGAACTGCAGCCGGATGTGCGCACCGGGGATGCTGCGCTTGAGCTCGTCGGCGGTGCCCTGGGCGACGAGCTTGCCGCGATCGAGGAGGGCGATCCGGTCGGCGAGCTCGTCGGCCTCGTCGAGGTATTGGGTCGTCAGGAAGATCGTCACGCCGCCGGCCGCGAGGCCGCGGATGATCTGCCACATCGTGTAGCGGCTGCGCGGGTCCAGGCCGGTCGTCGGCTCGTCGAGGAAGATGATCCGCGGATCGCCGACGAGCGTCATCGCGATGTCGAGTCGGCGGCGCATGCCGCCCGAGTACGTCGCGGCCGGCCGGCGCGCCGCCTCTTGGAGGTCGAAGCGGGCCAGCAGCTCGGCGGCGCGCCTGCGCCCTTCCGTGCGGCTGAGCCGGTGCAGGTCGGCCATGAGAAGCAGGTTCTCCTCGCCGGTCAGGAGGTTGTCGACCGCGGCGAACTGCCCGGTCACGCCGATCGCCGCGCGCACCGCGTCGGCGTCGCGGGCGAGGTCGTGGCCGGCGACGCGGACCTCGCCCGCGTCGGCATCGATCAGGGTCGAGAGGATGTGCACGATCGTGGTCTTGCCGGCGCCGTTGGGGCCGAGCAGCGCGAAGATCGTCCCCGCGGCGACCTCGAGGTCGACTCCGTCGAGCACGAGCTGGTCGCCGAACGACTTGCGCAGGCCGGTCGCCACGATGGCCGATTGTGAGCGTGTCATGACCGGCCTCCTCAGGGGCGCCGGATGACGACGTCGCCCACGCTCGTGCGCGCGCGAACCTCGACGGTGTCGGCCGCGGGGCCGGGGTTGTCGGCGGCGTCGAGCGCGTTGTGGACCTTGCCGGCGGTCGCGCGCAGGTCCAGCCACGCGGCGGTCCCCTCGGGGATGCCGACCTCGAGGTCGCCGAGGTGCGTCTCGAGCACGACCGAGCCCCGCATGACCTCGCCCAGGCGGACGTCGCCGTTGGCCGATTTCGCGTCGACGGTCGCGCGCGCCCGATCGATGGCGATGTTGCCGTTGGCGGCGTTGACGCGCAGGTCGCCGCCGGCGTCGCCGACCCAGGTGTCTCCGTTGGAGTTCTTGACCACAGCGGTGGTTGCGAGTTCGCGCACGCGGACCTCGCCGGACGCGGCTCGGATCTCGGCGTGGCCGGCCACGTGATCGACGACGACGTCGCCGGTCCCGCTCTTGACCGTCAGGTTCTCCACCCGGTCGAGGTGGATGCTGCCGAGGCCGGTCTTGAGCCGGCACTCGCCGAGCGGGCCGCCGCAGTCGAAGTCGGCGAGGCCGCCGGTGGCCTGCACGCTCGATCCGGCCGGGAGCTCGATGGTCACGCTGATCGATCCGTCGGTGTTGCCCGGCAGCCAGTGGCGCAGCTTGGGCTGCTTGACGAGCAGGCGCCCGTCGGCGTACTCGACGCGCGTCTGCTCGGCCGCCTTGCGGTCCTGGTCGCTGGACGCGTCGCTCGGCGAGACGTCGACGACGGTGTCGGCGCGCTCGGCGGCGCTGATCCGCGCGTCGCCGGCGACGATCTCGACGGTGGCGGTGATCGGTTCGGGAGAGTCGAAGGTAGGCATGGGGTTCTCCTGGGCGCTCAGCGCGCCCATCCGGTGTAGGTCTGGCCGATCGGCCCGCCGCGCTGGCGCGGACGGTCGCGGTCGGTGTTGGCAACGGCCGCTGCGACAGCGCGCACCAGCCAGGAGTTGACGGACAGCCGCTCGCGGCTTGCGGCCCGCTCGACGCCGGCCTTGAGCTGCTCGGGCAGGCGCAGGTTGATCCGAGCCGTCGCACCGTCTTCGGCGTCGACCGGCGCGGCGGTGGGCTCGGCCGGCTCGTCGGCCGGTGCGGCCGTGACGACGAACTCCGGCTCGCCGCTGCGCAGCCGCAGCTCGACCGAGCCGGGCGCGAGCTCCACCGTGATCTCGTCGGCAGCGGCCGACAAGGCCTCGAGGAGCATGAGCCTGATCGCGGATTCGAGGGGCGCAGTGAGGCGATCGGCGAGCGCGCGAGCGTCGTCGCCGCCGGCCTCGGCCGCCACCCCAAGCTCGCGGCGGAGCTGTTCGGTGTATGGAGTCAGATCCATTGTGGCATCAGTATGACGCCAAAATGATGCCATGTCAACACCATCGTGGTACAGGCGGCGGCCGGGTAGGCTTGCTGTGTATGGCGCTCGAGCCCCTTGTCGACGGACACGGCCGCCGCATCGCCGACCTGCGCGTCTCGGTTACCGATCGCTGCAACTTCCGCTGCCAGTACTGCATGCCGGCCGAGGGCCTGCCGTGGCTCGAGCGTGAGGCGGTGCTGCACTTCGAGGAGATCGAGCGGATCGTGGCGCTGCTGGCGGCGATGGGCGTCACCGACGTGCGCCTGACCGGCGGCGAGCCGCTCGTGCGCCGCGAGTTCCCGCGCCTCGCCGCGATGCTCGCGCCGCTCGTCGAGGACCTGAGCGTCACGACCAACGGCTACCTGCTCGAGCGCGACGCCGAGGCGCTCGTGGGCGCCGGCGTCAACCGCTTCAACGTGTCGATCGACTCGCTGCAGCGCGACCGCTTCTTCGAGATGACCCGCCGCGACGCGCTCCCGCGCGTGCTGCGCGGCCTCGAGGCCCTCGCCGCTTTCCCCGAAGCGCATCCGATCAAGGTCAACGCGGTGGCGATGCGCGGCTTCACGGAGGACGAGGTGCTGCCGTTCGCGCGCTTCGCCCGCGAGCACCCCTACGAGGTGCGCTTCATCGAGTTCATGCCGCTCGACGCCGACCACGCGTGGACGCCCGACAGCGTCCTCACCGGCGCCGAGGTGCGTGCCCTGATCGAGGAGCACTTCGCGCTGGAGCCCGAGCCGCGCGAGCCGCACGCGACCGCGCGCGTCTACCGCTTCGCCGACGGCCGCGGCTCGATCGGCTTCATCAATCCGGTCTCCGAGCCGTTCTGCGGCGACTGCAACCGCATCCGTCTGACTGCCGACGGGCGCCTGCGCACCTGCCTGTTCTCGCTCAACGAGACCGACCTGCGCGCGCCGCTGCGCACGGGCGCGAGCGATGCCGACCTGGAGCAGATCGTGCGCGACGCGGTCTGGCGCAAGGAGCTCAAGCACCAGGTCAACGAGCCTGGCTTCGTGCAGCCCGTGCGCACGATGAGCGCCATCGGCGGCTGACGCTCCCCTCTGTGTCGAGTGTCACGGGATGGGTCTGCCCGTGCGCGCGTCTTCCTCGGCATGCGAATCACTGACCTCACCGCACTCATCGAGCAGGGCACCATGCTGACCGGCCCCGTGCGCCCGCGCACCACGGCCGACCAGGCCCGTATCCGGAAGGCCGTGCGCGCGCGGCGCGCCGCCGAGCAGGCGGCTTAGCGCCCTAGCAGCGCGCTCGCCTGCAGCAGATCCTCGGGCGCGTTGACGTTGAAGAACGGCTCGTCGTCGGGCCAGTCCAGGACGCGCGGGCCGATCGCCGCGACGACGTCCTGGGCCCGGGCGGAAGGGTCGAACCCGGCCAGCGCCGCCAGCGCGGGCGGGTCGTAGCGGGCGCACAGCGGCTGGAGACGGCCGGCGGCGCGCGGCACCACCGCCGGCGCGCCCCGGGCGCGCTCGCGGGCCAGCGCGGTGACCAGCGCGCGCGTGACGAACGGCATGTCGGCGGCCACCACGACCACCGGCCGCCGCCCCGCGCAGCTCAGCGCGTAGAGCACGCCGACCAGCGGGTGGTGATGCTCGTCGGGCTCGCGCCAGACAGGGACGTCCGGGTCCAGCGACGGCAGCGCCGTTGCGTGCTTGGCGACGACGGCGACGTCGTCGAAGGCTGCGCGCAGCGTTGCCAGCGGGTAGTGCAGCAACGGCCGGCCGTCGAGCTCGACCGTCGCCTTGTCGCCGCCGATCCTGCGGCCGACGCCGCCGGCGAGCACGACTGCAATCGGCCCCCTTCGGCGCATCGCTACACCGTCGCGCTCCCCTGGCCGTAGTCGCCGAACGGCGCGTCGCGCTCGGCGACCGCGCCGCGGACGTCCTCGAGCCCACGCTGCGTAAAGGCGACGCCCTCGGGCGTGTGGCGCGCAGCGCCGTCGAGCAGCGTGCCGACGAGCTGCGTGGCGTACAGGCCCATCTGCTCGAAGGCCTGGTTGACGAGCAGCTTCATCATGTGGGCCTGGTTGTGGGGCAGCAGCGCGACGCGCCGCGCGAGCGCCATGCCGGTCTCGTCGAGTTGCGCCACGGGCACGGCCTCGGACGCCAGGCCCCACTCCACGGCGCGCCGCCCGTCGATCGCGTCGCCGGTGAGCAGCAGGCGCTTGGAGCGCTCGAGGCCGAGGCGATACATCCACATCGCGGTCGTCGGCGACCCCCATACGCGGGCGGGCGGGTAGCCGATGCGGCAGTCCTCGGCGCAGACGATCAGGTCCGAGCACAGCGCGAAGTCGGTGCCGCCGGCAACGCATGCCCCGTGCACCTGCGCGACGACCGGCTTGGGCGAGCGCCACAGCGACATGTAGGTGTCGACGAAGCCGCGCATCGTTTCGTAATCGGCGATCGGGTCCCACGGCGCGCCCGCCTCGGCCTCCTGCATCGAGGCGGCGCCCCAGCCGATGTCGTAGCCGGCGCAGAACGCCCGGCCCGCGCCGCGCAGGCGCACCACGCGTACCTCGCCGTCCGCCTGCGCCCGCGCCAGCGCGGCGTCGAAGTCTTCGATCAGCTCGGGCGTGATCGCGTTCAGGCGCTCCGGGCGGTTGAGCGTCAACGTCGCCACGCCATCCGCGGCCTCGTACCGCACCGTGTCGCCCATGGTGCGGAGCCTATGCTGTGCGTGATGGAACCGTCCGTCGAGACCAAGGCCTGGCTGCGCTGCTATCGCTGCTGGTCGACCGACCTCGAGGTGCAGGTCCACTACGAGGGCATCCACAAGATCGACCCGGAGACCGGCGAGCGCGGCGAGGTCGTCGACGAGCTGCAGGAGGCCGTCGTGCAGTGTCTGGACTGCATGCACGACCAGCCCCACCTGGGCTTTCGCGACGGCCGCGTGGAGCCGATCGAGGATCGCTGGGAGCGGATGATCACCGGCACGCCGTGGGTCGCCTCGTGCTCGGTGACCGTCGACGCCGACGAGGTCGAGACGTGCTCTGGGCCCGAGGCCGGCGACGCGCTCAGCTACGCCGCCTTCGGCGACCACGGCACGCGCGAGTTCTTCACCCATGTGCGCTACCACAAGCACGACGACGAGAACACGATCACCGTGCATCTGCTCGTCGAGCTCTACGCGCGCTCGCAGGAGGAGGCCACCGAGGTGCTCGAGCAGGCCTCACGCGGCCGCCTGGCCCTGACCTCGCTGGCCGAGGAGTCGCGCCCGCCCGCCGCGACGGGCGAGGACCCCCACTAGCAGTCATCCCTGAGGACGACGACAGCCCGTCAGGGCTGCTCTACCTTCCGCGGGGATGGGCCGCCTGGCCGCCATCGACGCGCGCCTGCGTACGCTCCCCGCCGACCGCGTGCTCGCGGCGTGCGCCGTGCTGCTCGCCGTCACCGGTGCGTTGGAGATGGCCACGGCCGCGCATCCCGGAACGCGCGGCGTCGCCGTCGTCTTCGCGGTTCTGCTCACCGTGCCGCTCACCTTTGCCTGGCGCGCGCCGCTGGGCGCGCTGCTGGCCTTCGACGGTTTGGCGCTCCTCGAGGCGGCGCTCGGCGGCCGCGTGTTCAACACGTCGGTCTCCGTCGCCCTGCTGCTGATCGCCTACGTGCTCGTGCTGGCGCTGCGCGCGGAGCGGACCGCCTTCGCGATCGGTGTCGCGGCGACGATCGGGCTCCTGATGACCGCCTCGGAGCTCGAGCACGACAGCGGCAGCTTCGTGGACAACGCCGCGTGGCTCACGCTGATCCCCGTGGGCATGCCGGCGATCTGCGGCCGGGTTCTGCGGTCGCGCAACGACCTCAACCGGCGCCTGCACGAGCAGGCCGACGAGCTCGAGCGCAACCGGTCCGAGCGCGAGCGCGCCGCCGTGCTCGGTGAGCGCACCCGCATCGCGCGTGAGCTGCACGACATCGTCGCCCACGACGTCTCGGTCATGCTCGTGCAGGCCCAGGGCGCGCACCGCACGGCGCTGACCGATCCTGAACGCGCGCGCAGCGCGATCGCGGCCGTCGAGGAGACGGGGCGCGAGGCCCTGGGCGAGCTGCGCAGGCTTCTCGGCGTGCTGCGCCGCGGCGACGAGGAGCTCGCGCTCGCCCCCCAGCCTTCCCTGGCTCGGCTCGCCACGCTGGTCGAGCGCATCCGGGCCGCGGGGCTGGCCGTCGACCTCGACGTCTCCGGCGAGCGCCTGGCGCTGGCGCCCGGGATCGACGCGGCGGCCTATCGCATCGTCCAGGAGGCGCTCACCAACGTCGTCCAGCGCGGCGGGGCAAGCCGCGCCGCGGTGCATGTCGCCTATGAGACGGGGGCCATCGAGCTCGTGGTCAGCGACGACGGCGCACTGCGCGACGGCGGCGGGATCGTCGCGCTGCGCGAGCGCGTTTCCCTCTACGGCGGCGAGCTGCACGCGGGCCGCAGCGGCGAGGACTTCGAGCTGCGCGCGCGGCTGCCGGTCACGGAGGCCGCGTGATGACCCGCCGCCTGTCACGGGCGGACGTCGCGCTGGCCGCCGCCGTCTGCGCGGAGCTCGTGATCGAGATGCTGTTCACGAACGAGCGCAGCGGCCCGCTGGCGGCAAACCTCGTCGCGGCCGTCGCGCTCGGCGCCCCGCTGGCCTGGCGACGCGCCGCTCCGCTGGCCACGATCATCGCGGTCGGCGCCGCGGGCGTTGTCCTCGGCGCCGCCCTCACCCCTCCGCAGGACCTCATCGGCACCTTCGCGGCGCTCGGGCTCGCGACCTTCTCGGTCGCCGCGCACGAGCCGCGCCCGCGGGCGCTCGCCGGGCTCGGCATCGCGATCGCCATCGTCGTGATCGTCTCCCTGGCCACCGACGACACCGCGATGGTCTTCCCGTTCGTCGTGTTCGGCGGCGTGTGGATCCTGGGCCGCGTCGCGCGCGGGCGGGCCAAGCTGACCGCCGAGCTCGCGACGCGCGCGAAGCAGCTCGACCGCGAGCGCGCCCAGCGCGAGCGCGACGCCGTCGCGCGCGAACGCGCGCGGATCGCACGCGAGCTGCACGACGTCGTCGCGCATTCGGTGTCGGTCATGGTCGTGCAGGCCGGCGCGGCGCGGCGCGTGCTCGACCGCGATCCCGAGGCGTCGATCGGCGCGCTGGGCGCGGTCGAGGCGACCGGCCGCGACGCGCTGACCGAGATGCGCCGCCTGCTCGGCATCCTGCGCCCCGAGGGCGAGGACGTCGAGCATTCGCCGCAGCCGTCGCTCGATCGCCTCGGCGCGCTCGTCGCGCGCTCGCGCGACGCGGGCCTGGACGTCGAGCTGCGCAGCGAGGGCGAGCCGGGACCGCTGGCCCCTGGCGTCGACCTCACCGCCTTCCGGCTCGTCCAGGAGGGGCTGACCAACGCGCTCAAGCACTCCGGGCGCGGCCCGGCGCGCGTGACCCTGCGCTGGTCGGACGAGCTGCTCGAGGTCGAGATCGCCAACCGCGTCGGCAGCGATGGCGCGATCGGCGACGCGCTGCTGGGCAGCGGCCAGGGCCTTGTCGGCATGCGCGAGCGCGTGGCGCTGTGCGGCGGCGAGCTGCGCGCCGGGCCGGTGGGCCGCGGCTTCGTGGTGCGCGCGCGGCTGCCGCGCGAGCGGCTCGCTAATCCGCGAGCGCCCGCAGCTGCCTGACCGCGAGCGTCAGGCCGGCGAGATCGGCCGCGCCCTCGACCGACAGCATGCGGGCGAAGTCGTCCACCCGCCGCATTGCGTCGGGGCGCGCGTCGGCGAAGCGCTCGATCGCCTCGGCCACCGGGACGCCGGGGGCCTCGGCCAGGGCGTGCTGGACCAGCTCGCGGCGCGCCCGCCACAGGTCGTCGCGCAGGGCGTGCAGCGCCCAGCGCTGCATTCGCGTGCTGACCGGCAGCTCCTCGAGTTGCTCCTGGATCCAGCCGATCTGGACGCGGTCCTCCATCAGCGAGAAGGCCGCCGCGACCTCCTCGACGGGACGCTCGACGGCCTGCGCCGCCGTGATGATGTCTGGCGCGTACGAGAGCACGGGCAGGTACGCGTAGGCGCGCGCGATCTCCTCCGGCACGCCGCGTTCGGCCAGCGCCGCGGTGTCGCGCTCGCGCGCCTCGCGCCGGGCGCTCTCGGGCAGGTCGGGCAGCACCGCCACCACGCGCGCGAAGCCCTCCCGACCCGCGGCGATCGCCGCGCCCAGGTCGGCGCCGTGCGCGTTCTCGAGGTACCAGCGCGACGTCGCCTCCATGAGCGCGTCGACGCCCTCCATGAGCTGCCACTGCGCCTGGCTCTCGACGCTGCGGTCGAGCTGCTCGACGACCGACCAGCGGCGCTCGGACCCGGTGACGTCGCGGGCGATCCGATAGGCGCGCACGACGTCGGCCGGCTCGGCGCCCTGCTCGGAGACCAGCCGCGAGACGAAGGTCGGACCCAGCGCGTTGACGACGTCGTTGGCGACGATCGTGGCCACGAGCTCGCGGCGCAGCGGGTGCTCGGGCAGCAGCGCGCCGAAGCGCTCGACCACGGCAGGCGGGAAGTAGCTGCGCAGGTCGTCGTCGAGGTAGGGATCGTCGGGCAACGCCGAGCGCAGCAGCGCGTCGGTGAGGCTGCGCTTGGCGTAGGCCAGCAGGACGGCGAGCTCGGGGCGCTCGAGCCCGCGCCCGGACCGCCGGCGGTCGGCCATCTCCTCGGAGGACGGCAGGAACTCGACCTTGCGGTGCAGCAGCCCCTCGGCCTCCAGCGACTCCATGAGATCCTCGTAGGCGAACATCCGCGACGCCGATGCGCGGACCTCCTGGACCAGGATCTGGGCCTGCAGGAACGAGTCGTAGAGGACGTGGGCCGCGACGTCGTCGGTGACCTCGGCAAGGAGCGCGTCGCGGCCTTCGCCGTCGAGCTCGCCGCGGCGCACGGCGAGGTCGAGCAGGATCTTCAGGTTGACCTCGTGGTCCGAGCAATCCACGCCGGAGGAGTTGTCGATGAAGTCGGCGTTGATCCGCCCGCCGGCGCGCGCGTACTCGATGCGCGCGCGCTGGGTGAACCCCAGGTTGCCCCCCTCGGCGACCACGCGGCAGCGCAGGTCGGCGGCGTCGACGCGGATGGCGTCGCTGGAGCGGTCGAGCGCGTCGGCGTCGGTCTCGGTCGAGGCCTTCACGACGGTGCCGATGCCCCCGTTCCACAGCACGTCGACCCGGGCGCGCAGGATCGCCTGGATGACCTCGTTGGGCGTCAGCACCTCGGCCTCGATGTCCAGCGCCGCGCGCGCCTGCTCGGACAGCTCGATGCGCTTGGCGCTGCGTTGCCACACGCCGCCGCCGGCCGAGATCGCGTCGCGCTCGTAGTCGTCCCACGACGAGCCAGGCATCTCGAACAGCCGCTTGCGCTGGAGGAAGCCTGTAGCCGCGTCGGGGTCGGGGTCGATGAAGACGTGGCGGTGGTCGTACGCGGCGACCAGGCGGATCTTGTCGCTCAGCAACATCCCGTTGCCGAAGACGTCACCGGACATGTCGCCGATGCCCACGGCGGTGAACTCGTCGACCGCGGGATCGAGGTCGAGCTCTGAGAAGTGGCGCTTCAGCGACTCCCAGGCGCCCCGGGCGGTGATCCCCAGCGCCTTGTGGTCGTAGCCCTTGGAGCCGCCGGAGGCGAAGGCGTCGCCCAGCCAGAACCCGTAGCGCCCGGCGATCCGGTTGGCGGTGTCCGAGAACGTCGCCGTGCCCTTGTCGGCCGCGACCACGAGGTAGGTGTCGTCGTCGTCGAGCACGCGCACGCCTTCGGGGTGCACGACCGCGCCCTCGACGAGATTGTCGGTGAGGTCGAGCAGGCCGCTGACGAAGGTCACGTAGCCGCGCTCGACCTCGGCCTTCAGCGCGCCCGGGTCATCGGGGCGCCGGCGCAGGTAGAAGCCGCCCTTGGCGCCGTCGGGCACGATGACCGCGTTCTTGGTCATCTGCGCGCGCATGAGGCCGAAGACCTCGGTGCGGTAGTCCATGCGGTCCGACCAGCGCAGGCCGCCGCGCGCGATCTTGCCGCCGCGCAGGTGAATCCCCTCGACCTCGGGCGCGTAGACGTAGATCTCGAACAGTGGCGGCGGCTGCGGGATCGCGGGCACCTCGGCCGAGCGCAGCTTGAAGGCGATCGAGCGCCGCCCATGGCGGTAGACGTTGGTGCGCACCGTCGCCTCCACGAGGCCGAGCTGGTTGCGCAGGATGCGGTCGTGGTCGAGCGAGGGCACGGCCTCGAGGTCGGCGAGGATGTCCTCGCGCAGCGCGGCCTCGGCCTGCTCGTCGCGCTCGGTCGACGGGTCGTTGCGCAGCTCGAACAGGCGGATGAGCTTGGCGATGACGTGCGGGTTGGCCGCCAGCACGTCGTTCTGGTAGCCCTCGGTGAAGCGCGAGCCGATGCGCTGACGGTAGGAGCGGTAGGCGCGCAGGATGGCGATGCGCCGCCAGTCCAGCCCGGCGCTGATGACCAGGCGGTTCAGCGAGTCCGACTCGGTCTCGCCGCGCCAGACGGCCGCGATCGACTCGGCCAGGCGCTGCCCGCATTCCTCGAGATCCAGCGGCCGGTCCGTCGGGCCGAGCACGCCGAAGTCCTGCAGCCAGGTCTCGCCGTCGCCGCCCTGCAGGCGCGTCGGGCGCTCCTCGACGACGCGCAGCCCGAGGTGCTCGAGGATCGGCATCGCCTGCGACAGCTCGACCTTGCCGCCCAGGCGATACATGCCGATGCGCGTGAGCCCTTCGTGCTCGTTGCGCACGCCGACGTGGAAGGCGGCGCCGCCGGTGAAGAGGCGCTCGAAGTTGGCGATGTCGTCGGCCGCGGCTGACGGCGGCACGGCCGCCTTGTAGGAGTCGGGCAGCCGCGCGGTCCAGCGCTTGGCCAGCATGCGGCCGCGCTCGTCGCCATGGCGCGCCACGAGCTCCTCGCGCGCGCGATCGTCCCACGTGCGCGTCAGCTCGAGGATCTCGGCCTCGAGCTCGCGGAAGGAGACGTCGGGCATGTTGCCCTGCGGACGGTGCACGGTGAGGTGCACGCGCACGCGGTCCTCCTCGCCGAGCACCTCGTGGGCGTCGACGGCCGCGGCGTCGAAGCGCTCGGTCAGGAACGCGCGCAGGCGCTCGATCAGCGTCGTGTCGTAGCGGCCCCGCGGCAGCGCCACGATGATCGATGCGCTGCGCCCGTCGGCATCCAGGCGCCCGAGCACCCGCCCCTGGTCGGGATGCAGCCCGAGCAGCGCGACGACCGCGCGGCGCAGGTCCTCGGTCGGCGCAGCGAACAGCTCGTCCTTGGGAAAGGACTCGAACAGCGCGACGGCGGCCTTGTAGTCGTGCGAGCCCTCGATGAGGTCCTCGGCCGCCAGCATGCGCGTCAGCTTGCGATGCAGCAGCGGGCTCTCGGACGCCGGCTCGGCGTAGGCCTTCGTCGTGAAGAGGCCGATCATGCGCGCCTCGCCGACGACCTCGCCGCCGGCGCCGACGCGGCGGATGCCGATGTAGTCCATGCGCGCGCGGCGATGGACGGGCGACAGCCGGTTGGTCTTGGAGACCAGCAGCAGGTCGCCGCCCAGCGCGCGTTCGCGCAGCCGCGTATCGAGGGTGTCGGCCGGCACCGGCTTGGCGTAGGCCGAGCGCGTCTCGTCGTCGAGCAGCCCGAGGCCCGAGCCGGCGAGCACCTGCAGCGCCCCGTCGACCAGTTCGTAGTCGCGCGCGCCGAGGAAGATGAAGTTGTCCCTGGCCAGCCACTCGAGGAAGTCGACGACCTCAGCGACCTCCTCGGCGTCGTAGCGCGCGGCGCCCTGACGGGCGACCTCGACCATGTCGTCCACGCGGGCGCGCAGCGCCGGGAAGTCGCGCACGACGCGGCGCACGTCGTCGAGCACGGAGCGCACCGCGTCCTCGAGGTCGGCCAGCTCCTCCGGCGTCAGCCGCCGGTCGAGCTCGAAGTGCATGACCGACTCGGTGGCCGGCGCCCCGCGCGGGTGCAGGACGCGCGCGATGCCGCCGTCGGGATCGCGCTCGGTGCCGACGATCGGGTGCAGCACGCGCACGATGCCCAGCCCGCGGGCCTGCAGCTCCGCGCTCACCGAGTCCAGCAGGAACGGCAGGTCCTCGGTGTTGGTCTCGAGCACCGAGCCGGCGGGCTCGTAGCCGTGCTCCTCGCGCGTGGGGTTCAAGGCGCGCACGGCGATCGGCGCACCGTTGCGCGCGGCGGCGAGCTGGAAGGCGCCCACGACCTCGTGGAAGAGCGCCTCCTGGTCGTGCCCGTCGTCGTCGGCCGACAGCCGCCGGAGGTAGGCCTTGGCGAACTCTCGCACCGCCTCGGCGCGCTCCGGCGGCAGCCGCTCTTCGACGAGCTGCTCGATCGGACCCATGCATGCGCATCATGCCGCGCGGCGCGCGCCGTTGCCGTTAAGCACGCGATCTATCAGCCCGTACTCCGAGGCCTCCTGCGCGGTGAAGTAGCGGTCGCGCTCCATGTCGAGGTTGACCTGCTCGAGCGCCTGGCCGGTGTGCAGGGCGAAGATCTCGTCCAGTCGCCGGCGCAGCGCGAGGGTCTCGGCGGCGTGGATGGCGATGTCGGTCTGCTGGCCCTGGTAGCCGCCCGAAGGCTGGTGGATGAGGATGCGCCCGTTGGGCAGCGACGTGCGCTTGCCGGGCGCGCCGCCGGTCAGCACGAGCGCGGCGGCCGACATCGCGATGCCACAGCACGTCGTGTGCACCTCGCAGCGGATGTGCTGCATCGTGTCGTAGATGGCCAGGCCGGAATAGGCGACCCCGCCGGGCGAGTTGATGTAGAGCTGGATCGGCGCGTCGGGGTCGGCGGACTCGAGGTGCAGCAGCTGCGCGACGACGAGGTTGGCGACCTCGTCGTCGATCGGCTGGCCGAGGAAGACGATCCGCTCGTCGAGCAGCCGCGAGTAGATGTCGAAGGACCGCTCGCCGCGCGGATCCTGCTTGACGACCATGGGGACCAGAGGCATGTCGGGGCTCCTTTCTGCAACTGTTCGGTTGCGCTTTTCTGTCTACGGTATCATGCAACCCCATGGTTGCGCGTGACATCACATTGCCGGTCGATCCCGACGAGGCCTGGGACGCCCTCACCGACCCCGAGCTGCTCGAGCAGTGGTTCGGCGACGGCGAGCGCGAGGCCGTGGTCGAGGAGGCCGAGCCCGGCGAGCGGCTGGTCTTCTGGTGGTGGGAGGAGGGCGAGCCCGGCTCGCGCGTCGAGCTGCGCCTCGTGGCCGTGCCGTCCGGCACGCGCGTGAGCGTCCGCGAGGCGCCGGTCGGCCCGTTTGCCCTCGCCGGAGCGTGACCGCTCACACCGACGTGTTCGCGGCGCTCGGTGACCCGACGCGCCGCACCGTCATGCGCGAGGTCTCGACCCGCGGCAGCGCGACGGCGACCGAGCTCGCCGTCCCGCTCGGCGTGACCCGCCAGGCGGTCGCCAAGCACCTCGCGGTGCTCGCCGACGCCGGGCTGGTCGACGCGCGCCGCGAGGGCCGGGAAACGCGGTACCGCCCCACCCCGGCTCCGCTCGGCGACGCGATCTCGTGGATGACCGAGGTCGGCGGCGCGTGGGACGAGCGCCTGGCGGCGCTGGAGCGCCAGGTCGCCCGCCGCCGCGCGCGCGGGTAGACGGAGCGAGACTCGGGTAGCGCACGGGCATGCCCGAGACCACACGCGACACGAAGCTGGTCCAGTACCTCAACGAGGCCTACGGCAAGGAGAAGGAGCTGGAGACCGCGCTGACCGCGCACATCGGCATGACCACGCGCATGCCCTACAAGAATCGCCTGCGCGAGCACCTGCGCGAGACGAAGGCGCACGCGCGCGGCCTCGAGCGGCGCATCAAGGAGCTCGGCGGCAAGACCGAGGCAACCAATGTCGTCGCCGAAGCCGGCAGCCGCGTCACCGAGGTCGCCTCGCGGGCCGTCGCCGCGGCCCAGGGCCCGCTGCACGCGCTACGCGGCACCGGCGAGCAGGAGAAGATGCTCAAGAACGCCAAGACCGAGTACTCAGAGGAGCACGAGGAGATCGCGACCTACGCCGCGATCGAGGCGCTGGCCGAGGCCGTCGGCGACGCCGACACGGCGAAGCTCGCCCGCGCGATCCGCCGCGACGAGGAGAAGATGGCCGGCTACCTCGAGCGCCTGATTCCCACGCTGGCCAAGGCGGTCAGCCGGGAGGAGATCCCGGCCGCCGAGCGCAAGACGAGCACGCGCCGCGCGAGCACGCGGCGGCGCACGAGCAGCGCCCGCAAGGGCGCCGCGCGCCGCCCCCGAGCACGAACGTCCGTGACGTAACAACAGGGTTGGTACGTCACGGACGTTCGCCGCCCGTGTGGCGCGCCGGCGCTAGTGCTTCAGGCGCTGCTCGAGCGCGTCGAGCTGGGCGCGCAGCTCCTTGGGCAGCCGATCGCCGAACTGCGCGAGGTGCTCCTTGACCTGCGGCAGCTGCTCGCGCAGCGCGTCGTCGTCGACGGTGAGGACCGCGTCGAGGTCCTCGGCCGGGGCGTCGAGCCCGCCGGTGTAGAGATCGCCCGGCGCCGGCACGAGCCCGATCGAGGTCTCGTGCGCCTCGGCGTCACCGGCGCAGCGGCGGAAGATCCACTCCAGCACACGCGAGTTCTCGCCATAACCGGGCCACAGGAAGTGGCCGTCCTCGCCCTTGCGGAACCAGTTGACGTAGAAGATCCGCGGCAGCGTGGCCGGGTCGGCGCGTCGCCCGATCTCGAGCCAGTGCTCGAAGTAGTCGGCCATGTTGTAGCCGCAGAACGGGAGCATGGCGAACGGATCGAAGCGCAGCTGGCCGACCTGGCCGGCCGCGGCGGCAGTCGTCTCCGAGCTCATGGTCGCGCCCAGAAAAACGCCGTGCTCCCAGTCGAAGGCCTCGTGGATCAGCGGGATGGTGGTGGCGCGGCGCCCGCCGAACAGGATCGCGTCGATCGGCACGCCGGCCGGGTCCTCCCACTCCGGCGCGATGGCGGGATCCTGGGAGGCCGGCGCGGTGAAGCGCGCGTTGGGATGCGCGGCCTTCCCCTCGCAGTCCGGCGTCCAGTCGTTGCCCTTCCAGTCGATCGCGTGCGCGGGCGGCTCCTTGGTCATCCCTTCCCACCACACATCGCCGTCGTCGGTGCGCGCACAGTTGGTGAAGATCGAGTTGGCGCTGATCGTCGCCATCGCGTTGCGGTTGGTCATCACGCTCGTATGGGGCGCGACGCCGAAGAAGCCCGCCTCGGGATTGATCGCGTACAGGCGGCCGTCCTCGCCGAACTTCATCCACGCGATGTCGTCGCCGATCGTCTCCACGGTCCAGTCCTCGAGCGTCGGCACGAGCATCGCCAGATTCGTCTTGCCGCAGGCGCTCGGGAACGCGCCGCTGACGTACTTGACGCGGCCGTCGGGGGAGGTGAGCTTGAGGATCAGCATGTGCTCGGCCATCCAGCCCTCGTCGCGGGCCATGACCGACGCGATGCGCAGCGCCAGGCACTTCTTGCCCAGCAGCGCATTGCCGCCGTAGCCCGAGCCGTAGGACCAGATCTCGCGGCTCTCGGGGAAGTGCACGATGTACTTGTTGTCGGCGTTGCAGGGCCACGGCACGTCCTCGACGCCGTCGACCAGCGGCATGCCGACCGAGTGCAGGCAGGGGACGAACTCGCCGTCCTCTCCGAGCGCCTCGAGGGCATCGACGCCCATCCGGGTCATGATCCGCATCGAGACCGCGACGTAGGGCGAATCGGTGCACTGCACGCCGATGTGGCTCTTGTCCGATCCCAGCGGCCCCATCGAGAAGGGCACGACATACATCGTGCGCCCGCGCATCGAGCCGCGGAACAGCTCATCGAGCGTTTCGCGCATGTCCTGCGGGTCGCGCCAATTGTTGGTCGGGCCCGCGTCCTCCTCGCGCTCAGAGCAGATGAACGTCCGGTCCTCGACGCGCGCGACGTCCCCAGGATCCGACAGCGCCAGGTACGAGTTGGGCCGCTTGGCCTCGGACAGGCGCTCGAACGTGCCGGCATCCACGAGCTGCTGCGCCAGGCGGTCGTACTCCGCGGCCGATCCGTCGCACCAGTAAACGGTGTCGGGCTCGGTCAGCTCGGCCACCTCGTCGACCCAGGACAGCAGGCGCTCGTGTTTCGTGGGGACAGTCGTTTGGCTCACTTGGTCAGGTCAACTCCTTGTTCTGGCGTAATGAGGATCGCGGATTCTGCCGCACGCGCAGCGGCCACGGGAGCGGGGGAACTACCTACTCGACGTTACCCTCGGCGCCGTTCGTTGCCCCTGGCTCTTTGCGGGGGACGAGCACGATGCGCTTGAACTCGGCCACGAGCACGCCGTCTTGGTTGTGCACGCGGGTGTGGACCTTGACGGTCCCGCGGTCGGGCTTGGACTGCGATTCGCGCTTCTCGAGCACCTCGGACTCCACGAAGAGCGTGTCTCCGTGGAAGACCGGGGCGGGATGTTTGAGCTCCTCGGTGGCAAGGTTTGCTATGGCCTTACCCGAGACATCGGAGACGCTCATCCCCAATGCAAGCGAGTAGACGAGCGGGCCGACGACGACGTTGCGACCCTGCTGCGACTGCGAGGCGTAGACGTCGTTGATGTGCAGCGGATGGTGGTTCATCGTGATCAGGCAGAAGAGGTGATCGTCGGCCTCGGTCACCGTCTTGGCGGGCCAATGCTTGTAGACGGCCCCCACCTCGAACTCCTCGAGATAGCGGCCATATGGGTGTGCGCCACTGGCCTCGCGCGCGGCCTGATCCGTCTCGACGGCCGGCGACGTCGTGTCGGACATCGTTCGCTCCCTTGGTCTGGCTAGGCCCGGGAGTCAATCACGCCGACTGCGGGCACACAGCCGGTGGGAGCGACTGCGGGCATACGATCCGTAGCGGTAACGGACCGCAGGGCGGGCACTTCGGTGGCGGCAACGGCTGCACCGGCGACTGACCCACGGCCTGGCGGAACGCCGGATCGACGGGGCGTCCGCAGGCGGCTGCGAGCGCCTGGGCGATCGTCGATCGCGCGCCGAAGCCCGGCGGCGGATCGCCCGCGCGCATCGCGAAGCGCAGGTCGGCGACGCCCAGCGGCCCCAGCGAGCAGGCAGGCGACGTGATCACCGGCCGGGACGCCAGGACGTTCATCGCGGTGCTGACGCGCGGCGCGCGCAGCCGGCGCGACGGCCGCGCGCTGAGCAGGACGTCGGCGAGGTCGGGCGTGAGCGTGCCGCGCGGACGGCGGTTGACGACCGCCACGAGCGCCACGAGCGCGCGGCGCGGCTGGTGGCGCGGGAGTGCGGCGGCGACGTAGTCCAGCCCGTTCGGGCCCGCGAGCCTGAGGTGGAGCGCCGGCCGCGGCCCGTGCGGGACGGCGTAGCGGATCTGGGCCAGCGAGACCTCGAACTGCGCCGGAGCGCGCACGTGGACGCGGTGGGCCTGCGCCGTCGTGGGAGCGACGACGGCGACGATGAGGGCTGCAAGCGCTGCCCGGCGCATCCGGCAAGGCATACCACCGGCGCGCACCGAGGACACCCGATCGCGAACGTCCGCGACGTACCAATCCTGTTGTTACGTCGCGGACGTTCGCCGCGCCGCGGCGTGTTGACTCGTCAGTCAATATCGTCTGTGGACATGCGCAACCCCCGCGACTTCCTCAAGCCGCTGGCCATCGGGGCGCCCGCGCCGCTTGCCGAGATCCCGGTACGGCCGTCGCGGATGATCCACTTCCTGGACTTCTCCAACGAGAAGATGGTGGCCAAGGCCGCCGACATCGCGACCAAGACCGACATCCTGCTCGGCAACCTCGAGGACGCGATCCCGATCGACCGCAAGCAGGCGGCGCTGGAGGGCCTCCTGCGTGTGGGGCACGAGATCGAGCTGGGATCGACGGCGCTGTGGACGCGGGTCAACGCGCTCGAGTCGCCGTGGGTGCTCGACGAGCTGACGCGGCTCGTCGCCGAGATCGGCGACCGCCTCGACGTCGTCATGGTCCCCAAGGTCGAGGGCCCGTGGGACATCCACTACGTCGATCGCCTGCTCGCCCAGCTCGAGGCCAAGGCGGGCCTCGAGCGCCCGATCCGCCACTCGACATCCCCGTCAAGCCGGCGCGGATGATCCACTTCCTCGACGCCTCGAACGAGAAGATGGTCTCCAAGGTCCCCGACATGATCGGGAAGACCGACGTCCTGCTCGGCAACCTCGAGGACGCGATCCCGATCGATCGCAAGCAGGCGGCGCTGGAGGGCCTCCTCCGCGTGGGCCGCGAGATCGAGCTGGGGTCGACGGCGCTGTGGACGCGGGTCAACGCGCTCGAGTCGCCGTGGGTGCTCGACGAGCTGACGCGGCTCGTCGCCGAGATCGGCGACCGCCTCGACGTCGTCATGGTGCCCAAGGTCGAGGGCCCGTGGGACATCCACTACGTCGATCGCCTGCTCGCCCAGCTCGAGGCCAAGGCGGGCCTCGAGCGCCCGATCCTCGTGCACGCGATTCTCGAGACGTCGCTGGGCGTGACCAACCTCGAGGACATCGCCACGGCGAGCCCCCGCATGCAGGGCATGAGCTTCGGCCCTGCCGACCTGGCCGCCTCGCGGCGGATGAAGACCACCCGCGTGGGTGGCGGGCACCCCGGCTACCGGGTCATCGAGGACCCCGATACCGACGACTTCGACGCACCGCGCGTCAGCGCCCAGCAGGACCCGTGGCACTACTCGATCGCCCGCATGGTCGACGCCTGCACGGCCGCCGGGATCCTCCCCTTCTACGGGCCCTACGGCGACATCAAGGACGTCGTCGGCTGCGAGACGCAGTTCCGGGCCGCCTTCCTGCTGGGGTGCGTCGGCGCCTGGTCACTGCATCCCGTGCAGATCGACATCGCCAAGAAGGTCTTCTCCCCCGACCCCGATGAGGTCGCCTTCGCCAAGAAGGTCATCGAGGCGATCCCGGACGGCGCCGGCGTGCACATGATCGACGGCAAGATGCAGGACGACGCCACCTGGAAGCAGTGCCGCGTGATGGTCGACCTGGCCGAGATGCTCGCGGCGAAGGACCCGGAGCTGGCCGAGGCCTACGGGTTCGCGCCGGCTCCCGCGGTCTGAGCCACGCACCGGCGGGGTGTTGACTGAGCAGTCAATCAGTTAAGGTTTCGCTGGCCCATGAGGTTCTTCGAGTACGAGGCCCGCGAGATCGTCAAGCGGGCCGGGATCCCGGTGACCGACTACGGCTTCGCGACGACGCCCCAGGAGGCGCGCGAGATCGCGGTGCGCATCGGCGAGCCCGTGGTGATCAAGTCGCAGGTGCTCACCGGCGGGCGGATGAAGGCCGGCGGCATCAAGTTCGCCGACGATCCCGACGACGCCGCGGCGAAGGCCGAGCAGGTGCTCGCTCTGGCGATCAACGGCCACGTGCCGCGCGGCGTGCTCGTCGATCCGATGGCCCAGGTCGCCCAGGAGTTCTATGCCGGCGTGGTGTGGGACGGGATCCGCAAGCAGCCGGTGATGCTGTTCAGCGACATGGGCGGCATCGACATCGAGGAGGTTGCCGAGACCCACCCCGACCACGTCGGCCGCGGCCATTTCTCGAACATCCTGCCGCTGAGCGACTATCAGGCCAAGGAGGTCGTGGCCTCGGTCGGGGTCAGCGGATCGCGGCTGAACAAGCTCGTGCCGATCCTGACCCGCCTGGCGCGGCTGTTCGTCGAGCGCGACATGACGCTGGCAGAGATCAACCCGCTCGGCGAGCTCGAGGACGGCTCGTTCGTGGCGCTCGACGCGCACATGGAGATGGAGAACGAGGCGCGCCCGCGCCAGCGCGCGCTGCTGGCCGACCTCGGCGTCGGCGACGACGAGACGCGCCAGGCCCGCGAGGCGACCGAGTTCGAGCTAGCCGGCGAGGCGGTCGACGCCATGGACCACCGCGGCGTGGCCGGCAACGTCACCGAGTTCGACGGCGACCTCGGGCTGGTCATCGGCGCCGGCGGTGGCTCGCTGACGCTGTTCGACGCGGTCCGCGCGCACGGCGGCCGACCCGCCAACTACTGCGAGATCGGTGGCAACCCGAGCGTGCGCAAGGCGTGCGGGCTGGCCAAGCTCGTGCTGCAGAAGCCCGGCGTCGACAAGATCGCGGTGATGATGTCGATCGTGTCCAACACGCGGGTGGACATCGTGGCGCGCGGCGTCATCAAGGCGTGCCTGGAGCTCGGCTACGACCCGGCCGAGAAGATCTCGATCTTCCGCATCCCGGGCGCCTGGGAGGAAGAGGGCTTCAAGATCCTCGAGCGCTACGGCGTGCGGTATGCGGACCGCTCGACGTCGCTGAACGAAGCCGCGAGGCTGGCGGTGCAGGGGGCGCAATGAGCATCCTCATCGACGCCGACACGACGTTCATCGTGCAGGGCATCACCGGCCGCGAGGCGGTCAACCTCACCCGCGAGTGCCTGGACTACGGCGCCGGCGCGAAGGTCGTCGGCGGCGTGACGCCCGGGCGCAAGGGCCGCGACGTCCACGGCGTGCCCGTGTTCGACACCGTCGATCAGGCGGTCGCGCAGCACGGCGCGCCTATCGACGGCGCCGTCGTCACCGTGCCGCCGGCCTTCACCAAGGACGCGGTGTTCGAGGCGATCGAGAACGGCATCAAGCTCGTGGTCATCGTCACCGAGCGCATCCCGCGCCGCGACGTGGCCCAGATGGTCGAGCTTGCCACGCTGCGGGGCGCGCGCATCATCGGCCCCAACTGCCTGGGGATCATCGTCCCGGACGTCGTCAAGATGGGCGGCATCGGCGGCCCGGCCAAGAACGCGCGCCAGGCCTACACGCCCGGCCCGATCGGCGTGATCTCGCGCTCGGGCGGCATGACGACCGAGATGTCCTCGACGCTGAGCGCCGCCGGCCTCGGTCAGTCGACCGCCGTCTCGATCGGCGGCGACGCGATCATCGGCTCGAGCTACGCCGAGCTGATGCCGCTCTTCGAGGCCGACGAGCAGACCGAGGGCATCGTCATCTACACCGAGCCGGGCGGACGCATGGAGGCCGAGCTCGCGCGCTGGGTCACCGAGAACGACTCGCGCCTGCCGATCGTCGCCTTCATGGCCGGGCGCTTCATGGACGAGATGCCGGGGATGAGCTTCGGCCACGCCGGCACGATCGTCGAGGGCAAGGAGGACACGGCGAGCGAGAAGATCGCCCGCCTCGCCGACGCCGGGATCGCGGTGGCCGAGCGCATCGAGGACATCCCGACCATGATCCGCGAGAAGCTCGAAATAGTGCGGCCGGAGGCCGCTCCCCTGTCTCAGAGCGCGGGGCTGGATGCCCCGCGGAGGTGACCAGCATGAGGGCCGACGCGACGTTCATCGCCGTCGAGGTCGCCGACGCGGCCGCCCAGGACGCCGAGCTCGCGCACAAGCTGACCGAGGTCTGCCCCGTCGACATCTACGGCGAGCAGGGCGGGCATCTCGTCCTGCACGAGGAGAACCTCGACGAGTGCGTGCTCTGCGGGCTGTGCCTCGACGCCGCCCCAGCCGGCGCGGTGCGCGTGCTCAAGCTCTACGACGAGGGCGCGGAGCTG
>DATBKW010000077.1:0-4281 GCA_036555665.1 Solirubrobacteraceae bacterium
CTGGGCCGCGTAGGGGTACCAGCCGGCGTCGACCACGGCGCGCGTGGCGGCGACGGCGCTGTTGCCGCCGAACGCCTTGGCCAGCTCCTCGACCAGTTCGAAGCCCTCGGGCTTGCCGAGGCCGCGCCCGCCGGCGACCAGGACATCGGCGCCCTCGATGTCGACGTCGGCGCCGCGCTGCTCGCCGCGCTGGACCATCGTGGCCTGCTGGGCGTGGGGCGACAGCTCGACCTGCACGTCCTCGACGGTCGCCGCGCCGCGGGTGGGTGGGTCCTCCATCTTGGCCTCGAAGGCGTTCAGGCGGCTGATGATGATCCCGACGGGGGAGCGGAAGTTGATCTGCGAGATCGCCGAGTCGCCGAGGATCGGGCGCTCGGCGATCAGCTTGCCATCCTCGATGTGGACGGCGGTGACCTCCATCGCGACGCCCGCGCCCAGGCGCGCGGCCAGGCCGGCGCCGACCTCGAAGCCGAGCAGCCCGCCGCCGAAGAGCGCGTAGCCGTGGCCGTTGTCGGCGATGACCTTGGCCATGGCGTCGACGACCGGCTGGGCCAGGCCCTCGGGGGCGCTCGCGCGGAAGACCTTCGTCGCGCCGTAGCCGCCGAGCGAGGCGGCGAGGTCGTCGCCGACGTTCTCGCCGACGACGATCGCGTGGCACTCGCCGCCGATCTCGGACGCCAGGCGCGCACCCTCGGAGACGGCGCCCAGCGAGTTCTTGTTGATGGCGCCCTCGTAGTGCAGGGCGTAGACCAGGATGTCGGGCACTAGATCAGCTTCCTCTCGTCGAGCCACGCGACGATCTTCTCGACCGTCTCGTTCGTGTCCTCGTCCTCGATGATCGTGCCGGCGGCCTTCTCGGGCGGGGCCTTGGAGGCGATCCACTGGGCGCCGGAGTTGTCTCCCCCGACCTTGGACGCGTCGATGTCGGCGTCGCCGGCGGCGACGGTGTCGAGCTGCTTCTTCTTGGCGCCCATGATCGCCTTCAGCGACGGGTAGCGCGGCTCGTTGATGGCGTCGCCGACCGAGATGACGGCGGGAAGGCGGACCTCGACGGTGTCGTAGCCGTACTCGGCCTGGCGCTCGCAGCGCAGAGTCTCAGGCTCGACGTCCATCTTGATGACCTGGGTCAGCGACGGCATCTGCAGGTGCTCGGCCACGACCGCGCCGATCGTGTAGCACTCGCCGTCGTCGGACTGCTGGCCGAGCAGAACGAGATCGGGCGACTCGCGCTTGAGCGTCTGGGCCAGCGCGTAGCCGGTGGCGGCGACGTCGGAGCCGGCGAGCACAGCGTCGGTGAGGTGCACCGAGCGGTCCGCGCCGAGGGAGACGGCCTTGTGCAGCGCGCGGACGGCCGACTCGGGGCCCATCGTCACGGCGACGATCTCGTCGACCTCGACGGCGCCCGCCTCGCGGATCTGCATGGCGGCCTCGATCGCATGCGTGTCGTACGGATTGAGGTTCTTCTCGCCGCCGCGGTCCATGCGTCCCGACGACGGATCGATTCGCTTCTGCACGGCGGCGTCTGGCACCTCTTTGACGAGGACACAGATCTTCACTTCACGGCCTCCTCTGGCAAACGGACGTTCGGCATCCTAGCCGTATTGACTGATTGGTCAATCGGTAACCGGGGTGCCCCACACCGCGAACGTCCGCGACGTAACAATCCTGTTGTGACGTCACGGACGTTCGCCGCCACGGGGCGCCGCTAGGTGCTCTCGCGGTCCCCGACAGCGCCCTGGATGAAGTCGATGATGTCCTGCGTCGGCGCGCCCGGCGTGAAGACCTCGGCCACGCCGAGACGCTTGAGCTCCGGGATGTCGTCGCCGGGAATCGTCCCGCCGACGGTCAGCAGCACGTCGTCGACACCCTGCTCCTTGAGCAGCTCGACGATGCGCGGGACAAGCGTCATGTGCGCGCCGGAGAGGATCGACAACCCCACGGCGTCGGCGTCCTCCTGGATGACCGTCTCCACGATCTGCTCGGGCGTCTGATGCAGGCCGGTGTAGATGACCTCCATGCCGGCGTCGCGCAGCGCGCGGGCGATGATCTTCGCTCCGCGGTCGTGACCGTCCAGGCCGGGCTTGGCCACGACGACCCGGATCTTGCGAGCCGTGGATGCTGGCGACGCCATGAGTGCACGGGAGTGTATGAAGAGTCGACTTGCAGGGGCCCCGCGGCTTGACTCGGACTCCGACGTGGCGTAGACCCCTGGGTGTCCATCCCAAAGGGAGGTCCCGTGAGCAGCCTCATCGACAAGGCCAAGTCCATCTTCACCCAGCGCGGCGGCACGCAGGCCGCCAAGGAGGACGCCGAAGAGCTCAAGGACGTCGCCAAGGAGGAGGGCAGCACGACCGACAAGGCCAAGGACGCCTTCGAGGCCGTGAAGGACCCGGGCGCTCCCGGCGAGTAGCCGCCAACCTCAGACGTTCGCCGGCAGCAGGAACGACGCATCGGTCGCTCCGGCCTCGTCGCCGAGCAGTCGCTCGACGCCCACGAGGCCGGCGAAGCGCCCATCCGGCAGGCACGCGCACACGGGATCGAGGCGCGTCGCGTTCGGCCGGGCGAGGGCGCGGCGCGCAACGCTGAGGGCGGGCTCGTCGAGGCCGGCCAGCAGCGGCTGATCGCGATGCGCCCAGCCGCCGCCCTGTGGAACGAGCAGGCCGGTCGGGCGGCCCTCGCGGTCGATGACGACGACGACCTGGCCGCGCGCGGCGGCCGGGGGCTCGGCGCCCGCGGCGAGGAGCCCCGCGTCGAGGATGGCCGGGGGCGAGCCGTCGAGCAGCGAGCCGAGCGCGCCGGTGACCGCGCGCAAGCCGGCGATCGGCACGTCGCGCACGAGCGACGGGCCGGGCCGGCCGAAGAGGAAGCCCTGGCCGAGCGGGACGGCGAGACCGGCGAGCGTCTCCTGCTCGGCGCGGCGCTCGATGCCCTCGGCCACCAGCGCGGCGTCCAGGCGCGCGGCGAAGAGGCCGACGGCCTCGATCAGCGCGAGCTTGGCCGGGTCGGCGTCGGCATCGGCGATGAGGCCGCGATCGAGCTTGACGTACTCGGGGCGCAGGCGCAGGACGTGCTGCAGGCTCGCGTAGCCCGCGCCGGCGTCATCGACGGCGACGCGTGCGCCGGCGGCGCGGGCGCGGTCGAGCACGGTCGCCAGCGCGTCGTAGTCCTCGACGGGCTTCTGCTCGGTGACCTCCACGACGATCTGGTCCAGGCCGCCCGGCGCGGCGGCGAGCGCCGCGCGCACGTCGGCGCTGACCAGCGCGCCCGGCGAGACGTTGATCGAGAGATAGGTGCCCCGCGGCAGGTGCTCGCGCGCGCTGATGCCGGCGGCGACGAAGGCCGCCTCGAGCGCGTCGCCCAGCCCGTGGCGCTCTGCCGCCGCCAACCACTGTGGCGGCGTCCCGGCCGGGTCGTTGGCCAGGCGGGCGAGCATCTCGTAGCCCTTCACCGCCGACCGGCGCAGGTCGACGATCGGCTGGAAGACCGGCCGGATCAGCGACGGGTCGGCGAGAACGTCCTCGACGGTCTGCCGTTCGGCCTTCGGGCTGCTTGGCGTGGAGGAGTCCACATCGGGTTAATCGGCAATTCGTCGAGGTTCCTGACAGTGGTCGGTCGACGGCGCCAGGCGGCCGACGAGCGGTCGGTCAGAAAACCGGCGTCTCCGTGTAGGACCCGAAGACCTCCTGCAGGGCCTGCACGATCTCGCCCTCGCTCACGTGTGCGCGGGCGGCGTCGAGCAGCGGCGGCATCAGGTTGGCCTCCTCGCGCGCGGCGGCCGCCTTCAGCGTGTCGAGCGCGCCCTCGACCGCGGCGGAGTCGCGCCGAGCGCGCACCGCCTGTACGCGGCCGACCTGCTTGCGCTCGAGCTCGGGGTCGATGCGCAGGATCTCCAGCGGCTGCTCGTCGGCGTGGCGGTAGGCGTTGACGCCGACCACGATCCGGCGGCCCGCATCGATCTTGTTCTGCAGCTCGAACGACGCGTCGGCGATCTCGCGCTGGGGATAGTTGTCCTTGACCGCGGCGACCATCCCGCCGAGCTCGTCGATCTTGGCGAAGTAGTCGTAAGCCTGGCGCTCGAGCTCGTCGGTCAGCGCTTCCACGAAGTACGCGCCACCGAGCGGGTCGATCGTGTTCGTCACACCGGTCTCGTGGGCGATGATCTGCTGCGTGCGCAGCGCGATGCGCACCGCCTCCTCGGTCGGCAGCGCGAGCGCCTCGTCGTAGGAGTTGGTGTGCAGCGACTGGGTGCCGCCGAGGACGCCCGCCAGCGCCTCGATCGCC
>DATBKW010000078.1:0-13979 GCA_036555665.1 Solirubrobacteraceae bacterium
CGATCAGCGCGAGTTGCGACGGCGCCGCGGCGCAGGCGACGGAGGCGAGCCCGAGCAAGCCCAGGCCGAGCAGGAACAGCCGCCGCCGGCCGTAGAGGTCGGCGAGGCGTCCCGACCCGGCCATGAGCGAGGCCAGCGACAGCAGGTAGGCGCCGATCGTCCATTGGATCTCGGCCGTCGAGGCGTCGAACTGGCGCTCGATGGCGGGCAGTGCGACCGGCACCGCCGTCTGATCGAGGAACAGCAGCGCGTTGGCCGCGCCGGCCGCGATCAGCACGCCACGCTGCCGCTGGGTGAGCCCGGGCGCGGCGCCTCCTACGGATTCGCGTAGGGCGAGTCGGGCTTGCGCGGGTCCGGGTCCGACCAGATCAGGCGCACGCCGTGGCCGCAGGAGGGCGTGTAGGCCGACCAGGTGTTGCGGTGCGACAGCCCGTTCTCGTCCTCCTCCTGGAAGCCCATGCCCATGTTCTTGTGGACCAGGCCCGGCGAGACGGGGAAGACGTTGCGGTCGAGGTCGGGGTCCGGAATCGGGTCTCCGCCGCCGGCGATGGCGCGGCCGAAGAGGTACTCGGGGATGAACCCGATCCCGCTGTCGGGCGTGAGATCGCCGTCGCCCGGCGTGCCGAACAGGATGTTGGTGACGTTCTTCGGGGCGAGTTCGGGCCACCCGAAGTGGTTGCGGTTGGCGAGCATCAGCCACGTGGGGTAGAGGTTCCAGCTGCTCGTGCCGCGCGGTTCCCACTCGGGGTAGTTGATGTTCGTGGCCAGCACCGCGGCGGGGTTGTGGCTCGTCACGTCCGCCTCGTCTTCGCGCGCGCACTCGTACGTGGCCAGGACCGGCTGCATCATCGTCATCCACATGAACTGGCTCATGGTCTGCTGCAGGCGGCGCTCGAGCTGCGTCGAGACCAGGCTGAGGTCCCAGCCGCCGTCGATGCTCGGCTTGTTGGCCACGGCGGCGGCCGCCGACAGGCGCCCCGCGTCGGAGACGATGAGGTCGGCCACGCGGTCCAGCGCGAACTTCGTCTGCGTGAGCGCATGGCTCAGGTCGTCGGCCAGGTCGGCGACCGTGCTGTGGAAGCCGTACGGGTCCAGCAGCGACTCGCCGCTGTCCTCGTCGGTCGTCGAGGCCTCGATGACGTCGACGACGCTGGCCGCGAGGTCGGCGGCGACCGCAAGTCCCTCGCCACCCTCGGGCAGGGCGAAGCCGCCGATCCCGCCGGCCAGGCCGAGCACGCCCGAGAGGATCCCCAGCGCGCTCGGTCCGGAGGTCGCGCTCGACTTGGGCGGGGCGTAGAGGCTGTTGATGTGGCCCCACACGGATTGGATGTCGTAGGAGCCCGACAGGAAGGCGGTGTCGAACACGCCCCAGAGGTCGCCCTTCTCGCCGATGTGGTCGCGCACAGCGCCGACGGCCGCGAACTCCTTGCTCAGCCCGATCGCGTAATTGAGCTCGTCGGGCGAACACGCCGTGGGGTTCGTGGGCGGCCCGAGGCACGCGCTGCCCTCCTCGCCGAGCTGGCCGCTCATGGTGCCGAAGTCGTCGTTTGCAGCCTGCCAGTAGTTGGCGCGGATCCCGATCGTCGTCTTGTCGACGGCGAGCGGCGGGCTGAGCCGGCCGGCGAGATCGATCTGCCAGTTCTGCTCCTGTTGGGACATCTGCGACCACGGCGTGAACGGCTGCGGCGGCTGCGCGAGGATGGCCTGGATGCCGGGCAGGATCGAGGACGGATCGGGGGCCGCCGCCGGCGCCTTGGTGGCGCCCGCCTGCAGCACTCCCTGACGGCTGCGCGTCAACAGGCCCGTGAGCCGCGCGGTGGTGCCGGGGTTCAGTCGCGTGCTGAGCTCGGCGCCCGCGTTCGGGCCCTTCACGTAACGCAGACCGGTCACGCCGACGAGGCTGTAGCCACCCGGGGTGGTCCCCGTCGCCCCGTTGCGGCCCAGGCCCATGAAGGCGAAACGGTTGGCGCCGAACTGCTCGAGCAGCGCCGTGACCCGCGCCATCACGTCGCCGCGCACGTCGTTGCCGTCGGACTTGTTCTTGACCGCCTGGTAGTAGAGCGACGGGACGGTGCCGATCGTGTTGATGAACAGCAGACCCGGCTTCGGGTCGCTGTTGATCTTGCGCAGCTCGTCGCGCAGGCCCCACATGCCATGGCACCACGCGGGCGGCTGTGGCTGACTGCACGCCCCGGTGCCCGGCGCGGGCGAAAGCGTCCTGACGTCGTCGTAGGAGCTGTTGGGATCGGCGTCGTAGGTCTGCGATTCGCGCAGGGTGAGCGTGTCGGCGTCGAACCACAGCAGCTGGAAGCCGACGGTGCCGGTACGTCCCGGGAAGGGCAGGTTCCACGACGTGTAGTCCTGTTCGTCCACCGCCATCGTGTTGCCGGTCGGCGTCGTGGACTGCGACGTGTCGAAGGGGTGGTACTCGGACGCCCAGTTGAACGCGTATCGCAGGTCGGCGGGGTCACCGCCGGAGTCCGACCGGAACGCGCCGCTCATGCTCCCGACCGCATTTCCGGCGCTCTGCTGCAGGCCGATGAGCTGATACGCCTGACCGGAGGGGATGCCGGGGACGCCGATGACCGACCAGCCACCGTGCCCGTTGGTCAGCTCGCTGATGACCCCGATGGCCTGGCTTGCGCCGTCCAGCTTGCCGCCGATCTTCGTGATCGCCTGCTGAACCTCCGCGGTCGCGTTGTAGGCCGCGCCGCCGTCGCCGGTCATGATCGCGATCGTGTCGGGGCCGAGGCTGTTGACCTCGGTGAGCAGCGCCTGTTCCTGCCCGGGCGCGTAGCCGGTGTTCTTCGCGGTGGTTTTGTCGAGCGTCTGGCGGTCGAGCTCGAGCAGCTGCACCGCCGACCCCGCGGGCATCGCGTAGAAGTCCTGGCCGACGCTGATGCCGAGGCTGCCGTTCTGCGTCGCCAGCGTCTGCACCGGGACGCCGCTCGGAAGCACATTCGGCGTGACGGTCACGTCGGCGGTGTCGACTGCGGCCGGCGGCGTCTGCGCGGTAGAGGCGCGGCCGCGGCGGTGCGTGGCCACCAGCTCGATGCGGTAGTGGCCGTTGACGTCGGTATGCAGGAGCGGGCGCGTACCCGTCGCGCCCTCCAGGCGCGCGTGCGACCGCTTGGGCCTGGAGACGATCCTCCACCGCAGCGCGAGTCCTCGCGCGCCCGGTGCGGCGCGCGTCGCGCGACCGTCGAGGCGGACCGCGCGGCCCGCGCGCGCCATGCGGTCGAGGCCCGCGTCGGCCAGCGGGCGGTCGTGGGTCACGTCGGCGGCGATGCGGAAGCGTTGGTACCGGTTGCCGGCGAACGCGGTGACGACGAGGACGTTGGGCCCGAAGCGCAGCCCGTCCTTGACGCCGAAGGTCCCCCGCCAGCGGCCGTTGCCGTTGGGCTTGAACTCCTCGCGCACGGCGCGGCCGTTGAGCCGGGCGCGCACCGTGGCCCTGCGCGGGCCGCGGACCGCGATGTCGAGCGGGGGGTGCTCCGCGCGCCCGTGCTCGACCCGGCGGACGGTCAGCGTCGAGAGTCCCGGGCGCGCGATCGTGAAGCGGCGCGAGTCGGCGCCGGTGGGCTTCGCGCGCGCCTCGGCGAAGACGTGGTTGACGCCGAAGCGCAGGTCGCGCCCCACGCGCAGCCGCGCGACGTAGCGCCCGCGGCCGACCCGGTGGAAGCGGGCCGTGACGTCGTGGGGGCTGTTGCCACGCGCGTCGGTGGTGACGCGCAGCCGGGGCGCCGCGCCGGCCGTGCGCACGACGACCGTCACCACCGTCGACGTGCGCAACGAGTCCGCCGCCGGCGCGGTGATCCGCACGGGCTCGACGGCCCGCGCGCCCGCCGGCGCGCACGCAAGCGTCGCAAGCACAACCGCTGCCGAAACGCTTCGTCTCCCCACGGCCGCGGAGCGTGCCGTCGCCCGTTCGTCGCGTCATCGGTACCGGTTACTGACGGGCGGCCGCGGTGCTACTGAGGCGCCGGTACTCTCACGTTTCGTGGGGGCCGAGGTCGAGCCCATCGCGTCCCGCTTGGTCGGTCGCCGGCGCGAGCTTGCGCTCATCGGCGAGGCCTGGGAACGGCCCGGCTGCGCCGGCGTCGTGATCGCGGGGCCGCCGGGGGTCGGCAAGACGCGCCTGGCGCGCGAGGCGATTGCCACCGCGAGCGCCGACGGCGCCGCGTCGGAATGGGCGCAGGCCACGCGATCGGCCGCGACGATCCCGCTCGCCGCCTTCGCGCGCCTGCTCCCGCGGACGGACGGACCGGCGGACCCGCTGCGGCACTTCCAGCACGCCACCGACGCGATCCTCGCGCGCGCGAACGGGCGGCCCGTCGTCCTCGGCCTCGACGACGCCCACCTGCTCGATCAGGCGTCGGCGGCGCTCGCGCTGCACCTGGCGACCAGCGGATCGGCCTTCCTCGTGGCGACGGTCCGCGCCGGCGAGCCCTGCCCCGACGCGATCGTGGCGCTGTGGAAGGACGCGGGGGCGCGGCGCCTTGACCTCGAACAGCTCTCCGAGGCCGAGACGGTGGCGCTCACCGAGCAGCTCCTTGGCGGGCCGGTGGAGGGCATGGCGGCGCAGTGGGCCTACGCGATGAGCGCCGGCAACCCGCTCTACCTCCGCGAGCTCCTGGCCACGGCGACCGAGGACGCGGCGCTGGAGCTCGACGAAGGCCTCTGGCGCCTGCGCAGGCGGCCGGCGCCCGGGCCGGCGCTGAGGGAGCTCGTGGCGCAGCGGCTCGACGGGCTCGACGAGCCGGGGCGCGAGCTGCTCGCCCTGCTGGGCCTCGGGGAGCCGCTGGCGGTGGAGCTCGTGGAGGGGATGGCGGTGGCGGACGCGGAGTCGCGCGGGCTGGTCGTCGTCGAGGGCGCCGAGGCGCGCCTGGCCCACCCGCTCTACGGCGAGGTGGTCGTCGCCGAGCTGTCCGGCGCGCGGGCGGCGGAGCTGCGCGTGCGCCTCGCCGACGCGGTCCGCGCGCGTGGCGTGGGCTCCGGCGACGCGCTGCGCGTCGCGAGCTGGCTGCGCGACGCGCAGGCGCCGGTCGATCCGGGGTTGTTGCTGCGCGCGGCCGAGGAAGCCCACCGCGGGCACGACCCGGAGCTCGCCGCGCGGCTCGCTGCGGCCGCCGTCGACGCCGGCGGCGGCGCCCCGGCCGCGCTGATGCTGGGGCACGCCCAGTCCGAGCTCGGCCGGTACGCCGACGCCGACGCCACGCTGGCCTCGCTCGAGGGCGGGCTGCCGTCGGCCGAAGCGGCGGCCGGCTACCTCTTCGCGCGCGTGAACATGCTGATCTGGGGGTTGGGTCGCGGCGAGGAAGCCGAGCGGCTCGTCGGCCGGGCGGCCCATTGGTGGACCGATCCCGCGTGGCGCCGGCACGTCGACTCGATGGGCCTCCTCGTGCTCGGCGCGACGGGGCGCTCGCTCGAGGCCGGCCGGCTCGGCGACGACCTCGTCGCCGATCCCGAGCAGCCCGTGGCGGTGGCCGCGGGCGCTGCGCTCGGCTGGATGTACGCCGGACAAACGGCGAAGGCGCAGGCGCTCGCCGACCGCGCCGTGCCGCCCGCACCGGGCGACGAGCAGCTCGCCGAAGGACAGGTCGGCGCGCTCGTGATGTGGGCGGTCACCCGCCTGGAGGCCGGGCGCGACTGGGACGAGGCGGAGGCACGCGTGGCCCGCATCGAACACGCGGCCGTGCAGCGCGGGGACCGCGTGACGGCCGGGCCGGCCGCGGCCGTCCTCGGCTCGCTCGCGCTTGGCCGCGGCAAGGCGGTGACCGCGGCGCGCCGGCTGCGCGAGGCCGTCGCCCACCTCGAGCTGCGCGACCGGCGGGGACTGACGATCGTCACCGCCGCGCGCCTCGCGCACGCGGAGGCGCGGGCCGGCCGCCTCGACGCCGCGCTGCGCGCGCAGGCGGCCGCGCACGACCAGCTGGCCACGCGCGAACCGCTCTGGCATGAGCGTGGCAGGCTCGCGGCCGCCGCGGGATGGATCGCCATCGCCGGGGGCGAGCTGGCGCGCGGGGTCGACATCATGCGCGAGGGCGCCGAGTCGGTCGCCGCCTGGCCGGTTCTTCATGCCGAGCTGCTGCACCAGGTGCTCTCCGCAGGCGCGGACGCGCGCGAGCTCGCCGCGCCGCTGGCGGACGCGGCCGGGCGCTGCGACGCGCCGCTGGCGGCCGCCTACGCACTGCACGCGACCGGGCTCGCAGATCGCGATCCCGCCGCGCTCGAGCGGGCGGCCGACGCGCTGAGGTCGATCGGCGCGCTGCTCAGCGCTGCGGAGGCGGCGGCACAGGCGGCCTCGGCATATGCCGATGACGGCAGGATGAGCTCGGCCCGCCGCGCCGCGGCGCTGAGCGCCCGGCTGGCGGCCGAGTGCGAAGGAGTGCGCACGCCGGCGCTGCGCGCGACCGACCCCGGCTCCGCCGAGCTGACGCCGCGCGAGCGCGAGATCGCCGAGCTCGCCGGGGCCGGACAATCGAACGCGGAGATCGCAGCGCAGCTGCACGTATCGGTGCGGACGGTCGAGTCGCACCTGTACCACGCGATGACCAAGCTTGGCGTCGAACGCCGGCACGAGCTCGGCGCGCACCTGACCTAGGCTGCCTGCCATGGCCGCCTACAAGCTGACGGTCCGCCGCCGCGGCGCCACCGAGCGCACGCGCTTCGGCTCGCTCGACGACGCGCTCGCGGCGCTCGAGGCGCGGCTCGACGACCTCGCGCCCGAGGCGCGGCGCCGGCCCGAGCGCGCGTTTGCCCGCGAGATCGAGCCCGTTCAGCAGGTCGCCGTGCGCGGCGAGATCGCCGGCCCGGGCGCGCGCGGCGGGATCGACGTGCGTGGCGACGGCTCGGCCGAGGCGTTCACCGGCCGCTGGCGCCGCGAACTGGTCGACCGCCGGCCGGGCGAGACAGCCTACGACGCGCTGGCGCGGGCCCTGGCCCGCTAACTCGGCAGCACCAGCGCCGAGCCGTTCGCGCGCAGCCACCGCTGCGGCTCGCGGTAGCCCGGGCGGTGGCGTTCGAGCAGCGACCAGAAGCGGCGCGAGTGGTCCATCACGACGAGGTGGCAGGCCTCGTGCCAGACCACGTAGTCGAGGACCTCGTCGGGGCCGAGCAGCAGCCGCCAGTTGAAGCTCATCGCGCCGGTCGTCGAGCACGAGCCCCAGCGCGTGCGCTGCCCGCGGATCGTCAGCTTGGTGTACGCGCGGCCGAGCGCGGCCACCGCCTCGTCCAGCCGCGGCGCGATCTCGGTGCGAGCGCTGCGCCGATACCAGCGCTCGATCGCGTCGCGCGGCTCGTCGGCGGGCACGAGCAGCGCCTCGCCGCGGCGGTGCGCGCGCACGCGGCCGACCTCGGGTGCGAGCCGCAGGTGGGCGCCGAGGTAGGGCACGTGCCCGGCGGGGACGGCCAGGCGATCGCGGGCGGCACGCACCTCGGCCAGCCGCCGCTCGATCCACGGGCGCAGCTGGGCCACGGCCAGCGCGGCCTCGCGCTCGCGCGCGCGGGCGGGCAGTGTGACCCGCACGCCGGTGTGCGCGTCGACCTCGACGCGCACGTGGCGTGCGCGCTGCGATCGGCGGATCGTGTAGTCGAGCTCCACGACCCCGTCAGCTTAGGGGCGCCGCAGGCGGCGTCAGGCGTCCTGGCCGCGCCAGGCCATCGCGAAGGCGATCGGCTGGTCGCGCAGATCCGTCCACTTCGGCTTGAGCTCGAGCCACGCGTCGTCCACGACGCGCTCGCGCATCTCGACCAGCGTCCAGCCCGCCGCCAGGCCCGCGTTTAGCTGGTCGCTGAGCAGGTGCACGTAAGTCTGGATCGCCACCGGCTCGCCCGCGGCCGAGTCGTAATGCGTGGGCATCCCGGAGGCCATGATGAAGTGCGGGTGAAAGCCGACGAGCACGTAGATGCCGTCGGGCCTGGCGAGCCGCCGCGCCTCGACGTACAGCGGCCGCAGGTCGGCGAGATGCTCGTCGACCAGGCAGGTCACGACGAGGTCGTAGGCGCCGGACTGCAGCCCGGTGTCCGACACGTCGGCCTCGACCAGGCTCGCGTAGACCTCGCGTGCGCGCGCGACGTCGAGCATCTCGGGCGTCAGGTCGACCCCGTCGATCGACGCGATGCCGCGCTCGCGCAGCCACGCGCCGGTCCTGCCGGTGCCGCAGCCGAGGTCGGCCGCACGCTCGATTGTCTCCCACGGGACCTCGCCGAGCGACTCGAGCAGGTGGATGTCCATCGCATCCTCGACGGTCTGCTCGTAGGTCGTCACCCACTCGCCGTAGCCGCTGCGCACGTCGACGGTCCGGTAGCCGCGGGTGTCGAAGGCGCTGAAGTCGGTCACAGCACGCGCAGGGTCGCGAGGCTCGTGTCGCGCGCGACGATCGAACCTCCGGCGTCGCGCGCCTCGATCAAATATTGCACCGCATCGGCGCTGACGCGAAAACCCTCGAGGATCACCGGGATGCCCGGCGGGTAGACCTCGACCTCCTCGGCGGCGACCTTGCCGACCGCCTCGCTGAGCGGCACCTCGTGGCCGATCGACTTCGCGTAGCGGCGCGCGTGGTAGGGGTGGATGACGGGCCGGTCGTCGATGGCGGCGAACGGGTTGGCGGGCATCGGCTCGCGCGCCCCGCCGGGCAGGCAGTGGCCGGAGAGGATGTCGGCCAGCGCCTCGACGGTGTCGGGCACCGCGTCGGCGGCGAGCTGGAAGGTCGTGATCAGCGTGATCGTGTGCATGCCGGCCTTCTCGATGACGACCCCGCGCTCGACGAGCGCCTTGGCGACGTCGTAGCCGCTGAGGCCGTAGCGGCTGAGCCCGACGGTCGTCTTAACGAGGTCCTCGCCGCCGATGCGTTCGCCGTGACGTGCGATCCACTCCGGATCGTCCATGCGGTCGAGGTCGGGCACGCGCTCGTGCAGCGCGGCCTTGAGCTCGCGCGTGCGCTCGATCGCGCGGCCGAGCTCGTCGTGGCCGCGGGCGGCGAGGGTGCGCAAAGCGGCGTCGGCGCTGGCCAGCAGGTGGTAGCTCGGCGAGGTGGTGACGTACTCGCGGTAGGCCTCCTCCATGAGCTCGGAGTCCACGCGGCCGGTGCGCCAGTGGATCAGGCCGGTCTGCTGCAGCCCGCCGGCGAGCTTGTGGGTCGACTGCACGCAGATGTCGGCCCCCGAGGCCATCGCGCTCTCGGGCAGCTCGGGGTGGAAGTGCAGGTGGCCGCCCCACGCCTCGTCGACGATGACCATCGCCTGGTCGGACGCGGCGTGCACGGCGCGCGCGATCGCGCGGGTGTTGGCGGCAAGGCCCTCGTAGGTCGGGCTCGTGTAGAGGACGGCGAGCGCCTCCGGGTAGCGCGCGAGGGCGTCGCGGACGTCGTCGGCGCTCGGCGGCAGGACGGCCTCGAAGCGCGGCTCGTACGGCGTGGGCAGAAAGCGGAAGTCCAGCCCGAAGGCCTTGATCGCGTTGATGACCGAGTGGTGGATGTTGCGCGCGACGACGATCAGCACGTCGGAGCGCTCGAGAGCCAGCGCGCGCAGGACGATCCAGTTCGAGCCGCTCGATCCGTGGACCGAGAACATCGTGCGGTCGGCGCCCTGGGCGGCGGCGGCGAAGTGCTCGGCCTCGGCGAAGATCCCGGTGTGGTCGACCAGCGTGCCGAAGAAGCCCGCGGAGATCGACACGTCGGAGGCGTAGAAGTCGTCCACGCGCTCCTGGTCGGGCAGGATCGACGGCGTGCACCAGCGGTGATAGCGCGTCACGTGCTCGTTGAGTACGCGCACGATCGGGCTCGGGCTCGGAGTCGTTTCGAGCACGCGCGGAGATAATCAGCCCGTGGCCCGATCCGTCGTGCGCCTGCCAACCGACGTGCGCTCGCCCTTCGAGGTCTACGTCAACGGCGTGCGCCAGCGGCTGGGCGAGGACTACACCGTCCGCCACGGGGCGCTGGTCTTCGAGCGCGAGTTGCGCAAGGACCGCATCAGCGGCTGGCGCTGGTTCCTGGGCGCCTGGGGCGTGGGGACCTACCGCCAGGACGACAGCGTCGACGTGCGCTACGAGCGCGCCGACGGGTCGCCGGCGGTGGCCGAGAAGCTCGACATCGAGCAGGGCTGAATTACGCAGCGGCCTGCGGCCGCCGCGGCTGCCCGAGGCCGGTGTGCTCGGGATCCCAGGGGCGCCAGAGCTTCAACGAGCTGAGGATCGCGCGCGTCGCCGGCGAGCGGTTGAGCGTGTAGAAGTGGATCCCCGGCGCGCCCTTTGCCAGCAGGTCGGCGCACTGCATCGTCGCGTAGGCGACGCCGAACTCGGCCACCGCCTCCTTGCTCGCGCGGCGCGCCTCGATCTCGGTGAGCACGTGGTCGGGGATGCTGGCGCCGCACATGGAGGTGATCCGCGTGAGCTGCTGCGGGCTCGTGATCGGCAGGATGCCCGGGATGATCGGCACGTCGACCCCGATCGCGCGCGCTCGCTCGACGAAGTCGTAGTACAGGGCGTTGTCGAAGAACAGCTGGGTGATGAGGAAGCCCACGCCGGCGTCGACCTTCTCCTTGAGATGGCGCAGGTCGTCCTCGGCCGACGTCGCATGGATGTGCGTCTCGGGGAAGCACGCCGCACCGATGGTGAACGGGTAGTCGCCGGCGATCAGCTCGACGAGCTCGCGCGAGTACTCGAGGCCGCCCTCGGTCTTCGTCCACTCCTCCTGTCCCTGCGGCGGATCGCCGCGCAGCGCCAGGACGTTCTCGAAGCCCAGGCCCGCCATCTCGTCGAGCGCGACGCGCAGGTCGTCGACCGTGGCGCCCACGCACGTGAAGTGCGCCATCGCCTCCAGCCCGATCTCGTCGCGGATGCGCGAGACGATCTCGAACGTCTTGCCGCGCGTCGAGCCGCCGGCGCCGTAGGTGACGCTGATGAAGTCCGGGTCCAGCGGGCGCAGCGCGGCCAGGGCGAGGTACAGGTTGGCCTCGCCCTCCGGCGTCCGCGGGGGAAAGAACTCGAAAGAGAAGGTCGGCCGCTCGCCCGAGGCGAGAATCTCGTCGATCCGCATCGCGCCCATGGTACGCACGCCTCCCGCGGAGGGTTGGTCAAGTTCCTGCACGGCCTGCCGATCCACGGGATGCGAACACCTGCTCGTTCGTCCTCTTCCATGGCGCTGAACAACTTGATCTCCAAGGTGCTGGCCGGCGGCCTGGCCGCGGGCATCTTCCTCTTCTGGTGGCCCGCCCACCTCCCCTCCACCGGCGGGGAGTGGCTCGTCCTGCGCGGCCTCGCGTGGGCCCTGGCCTACGAGATCCTCATGCTCAGCTTCTGCCCGCTGGAGAACCTGGCGACCCGCTCGATGCCGCGCCCCGGCGCCGCCGATCACGCGAAGCGCGTGCGCCGCCTGCTGTCCGGCGCGCCGCAGCCGGCCAAGGCCGGCGGCGCCGTGCTGCTGGCCTGTACCGGCCTGCTGCTCCCCGCCGTGATGCTGGCCCACGCGCGCAACCCGCTGTCCAGGCCCGCGCCGCGCCCGGTGCAGGTCGTTCGCAAGGTCGTCGTGCGCAAGGTCGTGCGCCAGAAGACGGTCGTTGTCCGCCCGCCGGCGGTCGTCCAGGCGCCGGCGCCAGTAACGCGCGCCGTGGCGCCGGGCCCCGCGCCGACTGCAGCGACGAAGAAGGCGGCCGCGACGAGCAAGCCGAGCGCGAAGGCGAAGACTCAGCCCAAGAAGACGGCGACGAAGGCCGAGCCCGCGACGCCCGCGGCCACGACACTCACAGCGCCGGCGCCCGCCGACCCCGCCGCAGCCGCGGCGCCCTCAGCGGGCGCCGCGACCCCGACGGCCGACGCTCAGTAGCGGTGAACGTCCCGGACGTACCAATCCTGTTGTTACGTCACGGACGTTCGTCGTGTCAGGCGTGCGCGGCCGGCACGCGCGCGGCGCGCAGGACCACCAGGGCGACGGCCACGGTCGCCGCCAGGCACACCGCGGCGATCACGAACGCCAGCTGGTAGCCGGCGACGAGAGCGTGATCGGCCGCCCAGCCGCGGTCGGTGAGCTGCTGCGTGCGGTCGGTGGCGATGGCGCCGAGGGCCGCGAGGCCCAGCGCCGCCGAGATGTACAGCGAGACGTTGATGAGCGCCGAGGCCACGCCCGCATCGGCGGGCGGCACGTCGGCCAGCGCGATGGTCAGCAGCGGCATGAACGCGATGCCGGCACCGAGGCCCATGAGCAGGAAGGCGATGAACACGGTCGGGAAGTACGCGTCACCGGTTCCGGCGCTCGAGAGCAGCAGCAGCCCGACGGCCATGGTCGCCAGCCCGGCCATCAGCGGCCGACCCGCGCCGAAGCGGTTGACCAAGTGTGCGGTCGGCCCGGCCGACAGGGCGGCGACGACCAGGGTCCACGGCAGGAACGCCTCGCCGGTCTGGACGGTTCCGTAGCCCTGGACGCGCTCGAGGTACAGGGCGCCGAGGAAGAAGCTGCCGTACATGCCGATGCCCATCATCGCTCGCACGACGCTCGATCCGGCCAGCGTGCGCATGCGCAGCAGCCGCAGCGGGAGGATCGGGTTCTCCAGGCGCGCCTCGAGCGCGACGAACGCGGTCAGCAGCGCCACCGAGGCGGCGGCGAACCCGAGCGTGTGGCTCGAGGTCCAGCCGTGCACCGGCGCCTCGACGATCGCGTAGACGCCGAGCGCGGTCGCGACGGTCACCATGACGGCGCCCGCGACGTCGACCCCGCGGCGCAGGCCGATGCCCGGCCGCTCGTCGACGAGCGCGCGCACCGCGGCGACGCTCAGCGCGCCGATCGGGACGTTGACGAAGAAGATCCAGTGCCAGTCGATGGCCTGGGTCAGCGCGCCACCGGCCAGCAGCCCGATCGAGCCGCCGGCCACCGACACGAAGGTGTAGGTGCTCATCGCCTTCGTGCGCTCAATGGCGTCGGGGAACTCGGTGGTGATGATCGCGAGGATCACGGCCGAGCACAGCGCGCCGCCGAAGCCCTGAACGAACCGCGCGGCGACGAGCATCGTGTCGCTCTGCGCGAGGCCGCACAACGCCGAGGCGGTCACGAAGATGGCCAATCCGGCGAGCAGCACGCGCCGGCGGCCGACGAGGTCGCCGAGGCGCCCGGCGACGAGGAGGAAGCTGCCGAAGGTGATCAGGTAGGCGTTGACCACCCACGTCAGCGAGGACTGGGAGAAGTGCAGGTCGGTCTGGATCGCGGGCAACGCAACGTTCACGATCGTCGCGTCGAGCACGATCATCAGCTGCGCAAGGAGCACAGCCACGAGCGCGGCCCAGCGGCGGCGCTCGCCTTCGAACTTCGAGAGGGGGTTCATCACAGCCATGTGGATCATCACTGTATCAAGGATGATCTCTATGTCAATGTTGATCCCGGTTGTAATGTTCGTCCTCTTTGCCGCTACGATGCACACCGAGGCACATGTCATCTGAGTCACCTGGAGCGCTGGTACTCGCGATCCGGCTGTCGCGGCTCGTCTATCGCCGCGCCACGGAGGACGTCCTCGGCATGCGCCTCAAGCAGTTCATCGCGCTGACGCATCTGGCCCACACGCCCGGCGTGAGCCAGCGCCAGCTCGGCGAGGTGCTGCACCTCGACCCCAACAACACTGTCCTGATGCTCAACGACCTCGAGGCCGAGGGCTGGGCCGAACGCCGCCGCGACCCCGAGGATCGCCGCCGCCACACCGTCGAGCTCACGGCGGCCGGCCGCAAGGCGCTGACACGCGCCGAGCAGGCGCTCGACGGACTCGAGGGCGACGTCCTCGCCGACCTCACGCCCGACGAGCGCGACACCCTTCGCGAGCTGCTCTACCGCGCCGCGGTCGGCGTCCCCGCGGCGGTGAGCTAGACAGCCGCGCTCCAGCGTTCCGGGCTGGCGCCGTCGCCCGCCGCGCGCCCGGTCACCTGCAAGTGGCGCAGGTAGCACAGCGTCTCGTTGAGCAGCCAGTTGACGTTCAGCGGCGTGAGGTCCCCTCCGTACAGC
>DATBKW010000079.1:0-22311 GCA_036555665.1 Solirubrobacteraceae bacterium
GAAGATCCCGCGCCGTGTCTCGGGCCTCAACCTCGACGACCTGCTGCCCGAGCGCGGCTTCCACGTGGCGCGCGCGCTGGCGGGCAGCGAGGGGACCTGCGTGGCGATCCTCGAGGCGACGGTTCAGCTGCACCCGTGGCCACGCGACAAGGCGCTGCTGATCCTCGGCTACCCGTCGATCTTCGAGGCGGCCGACCACGTGCCCGACGTCATGCAGACCGGCTGCATGGCGTGCGAGGCGATCGACCAGGTGCTCGTCGACGACATGCAGGAGCAGGGGATGCACGAGTCCGAGATCCCGATGCTCCCCGACGGGCACGGGTGGCTGATCGTCGAATACGGCGCCGACACGCGCGAGGAGGCCGACGCGACGGCCCGCGCCGCGCGTGAGCAGCTCGAGGCGCCGTCGTCGCACATGTACGACGACCCCGGCGACGAGGACCGCCTGTGGAAGGTCCGCGAGGCCGGCCTCGGCGCCACCGCCTACCTGCCGGGCGCCGTCGACCACTACGAGGGCTGGGAGGACGCCGCGGTGCCGCCCGAGAACCTCGGCGCCTACCTGCGCGACTTCCAGGAGCTGCTCGACCGCTGCGGCTACGACACATCCAAGTACGGCCACTTCGGGCAAGGGCTCGTCCACTGCCGCATCAACTTCGGCCTGCGCAGCCCCGGCGGGCTCGACCAGTGGCGCTCCTTCATGGACGAGGTCAGCTCGCTCGTCGTCGCGCACGGCGGCGTGTTCTCGGGCGAGCACGGCGACGGCCAGTCCAAGGCCATGTTCATGGAGAAGCTCTACGGCCTCGAGCTCGTGCAGGCCTTCCGCGAGTTCAAGGCGATCTGGGACCCCGACGGGCTGATGAACCCGCGCAAGCTCATCGAGCCGTACCGCATCGACGAGAACCTCAAGCTCGGCACCTCCTACAGCCCGCCCGACCCCGACGTCCACTTCCACTATCCCGAGGACGGCGGCTCCTTCGCCCACGCGGCGCTGCGCTGCGTGGGCGCGGGCAAGTGCCGCGACATCACCGAGGGCACGATGTGCCCCAGCTACATGGCCACGCTCGACGAGGAGCACTCCACGCGCGGGCGCGCGCGGGTGCTCTTCGAGATGCTCAACGGCGAGGAGATCTCCGACGGCTTTCGCTCGGATGCCGTGCACGAGGCGCTCGACCTGTGCCTGTCGTGCAAGGGCTGCAAGGGCGACTGCCCGGTGAGCGTCGACATGGCCACCTACAAGGCCGAGTTCCTCTCCAAGTACTACAAGCGCCGCCTGCGGCCGCGGGCCGCCTACTCGATGGGGCTGATCATGCTCCACGCGCGCGTGGCGACGCGGGTGCCGCGGCTGGCCAACGCGGTGGCGAAGCTCGGGCCGGTCAAGCGCGCGGCCGGGATCGCGCCCGAGCGTCCGATGCCGACCTTCGCGCGGGAGTCGTTCCGCGCGTGGTGGCAGGGCCGCGGCGCCGTCAACCCGCAGGCGCCTCCGGTGGTCCTGTTCCCCGACACCTTCAACGACTTCCTTCACCCCGAGGTGCTTCGCGCGACGGCCGAGGTCCTCGAGTCCGCGGGGCGCCGAGTCGAGGTGCCCGACGGCTTCGTCTGCTGCGGGCGCCCGCTCTTCGACTACGGGATGCTCGACACGGCCGAGCGCTTCCTGCGCCGCGTGCTCGACCGCCTGCGGCCGTGGATCCGCGAGGGCGTGCACCTCGTCGGCGCCGAGCCCAGCTGCGTGGCCGTCTTCCGCGACGAGCTGCCCGGCCTCTTTCCCCACGACGAGGACGCCAAGCGGCTGTCGCTGCAGGCGCTGACGCTGGCCGAGTACCTCAAGCTCCAGACGCCGGACTGGCGCCCGCCTTCACGCGCGGGGCACGCGCTGCTGCACGTGCACTGCCACCAGGCGGCCGTGATGGGTTACGACGCCGAGCTCGAGCTGCTGCAGGCCATGGGGCTGGACGCCGAGAAGCTCGACTCGGGCTGCTGCGGGCTGGCCGGCTCGTTCGGCTTCGAAGCCGAGAAGTACGAGCTGTCGAAGGCCGTCTACGAGCATCGCCTGGCGGGCATGGTCCGCGACGCCGGCCCGGACACGCTGCTGGTGGCCGACGGCTTCTCGTGCAAGACCCAGATCGAGCAGCTCGGCGGTCGCCGCGCGCGGCACCTCGCGGAGGTCATCCGCGAAGCGGCCCGCGCGTGAGCCGCAGGCCGGCCACGACCACCGCCTGACCGCTCAAGCCCCGGCCACGGCGGGCGACTATCCGGGGGATCCGTCATGCCGAGCAGCGCCGACGCACGCCGCAGCCTCCTCGCGCCGTACCTGGCGTGCCTTGTCGTGCTGGTCGCGATGCTGCCGCTGCAGGACTCGCTGCGCGTCGGCGAGGTCGCCGTCGCGATCGCGCTGCAGGCGCTCATCGGCGTGGGCCTGGCCTTCAGCCATCGCCTGCGCGGCGACGATGCCGTGCCGGTCGTCGCCGGGATTCTGCTCTTCGTCGCCTCGGTGGCGCTCCTGCGCGACGGCGCGGGCACCGGCTACGGGCCGCTCGTGCTGCTACCCGCCATCTGGGCGGCCCTGCGCGGCCGCCGGGTCGAGCTCGTGGTGGCCGTCGTCGGCGGCGCGCTCGCCTTCGCCGTCCCGCTCGTCTTCATCGGGCCGCCGGACTACCCGTCGCTGGGCTGGCGCTCGGGCACGCTGATCGTCCTCGTGGCCACCGTGGTCGGCATCGCCGTACTGCGGCTCGTCGAGCGCCTGCAGGCCAGCAACGCCCACTCGGCCGCGATCCTCGGCGCGATGTCGGAGGGCTTCGCGCTCACGCGCGAGGGCGCCATCGTCGCCGTCAACCCCGCCCTCACCGCGATCACCGGCTTCGGCCGCGACGAGCTGCTCGGCGCCCGGCCGCCGTTCCCGTTCTGGCCGCCCGAGCAGCACGACGCGGCCGAGGAGATGCGCAAGCGCGTCGTCGCCGCGGGCGGCACCGAGTTCGAGCTGACGCTCATGCGCGCCGGCGGCGAGCGCTTCCCGGCGTCGATCACCTGCACCGCCGCCGATCTCGGCGACGGCAGCCGCGCCTTCGTCAACACGATCCGCGACATCACCGAGCAGCGCGCGCACGAGGAGGCGATGCGCCGGCGCGCCGACGAGCTGTCCGCGATCGCGTCGGTCACTCACGCGATGGGCCACTCCGACCCCGCCGACGCGCGCCGCACGATCTGCGACGTGGCCGTCGGGATCTCCGGCGCGACGACCGCCGCGATCTGGGAGGCCGATGGCGACGGGGTCCTGCACAACACGCTGCGCAGCGACCACGCGCCGATCCCCATCCCCGTCGGTCCCGACCAGCCGCAGGACGGATCGCGCGTGGCGTGGCAGACGGGACGGCCGCTCTTCGTGGCCGAAGGAGCCGGGAGCCCGCACGTCAACCAGCAGATCCTGCGCGCCGGCCGCGGCAGGACCCAGAGCGCTTCGCTCTACTTCGGGCCGATCGGCTACGGCGACCAGGCCCGTGGCGCGCTCGTGCTCCGCTGGGTGCCGGCGATCCCCGAGCTCCCGAAGGGGATCGGCCCCGTGCTCGACGTGCTCGCCGGCGAGGCGGCGACGGCCATGGAACGCGGCGACCTCCTCAAGCGCCTGGCCGAGCTGTCGCGCACCGACGAGCTGACGGGGCTGCCCAACCGCCGCGCCTGGGAGGAGCTGCTCGAGCACGAGCGCCGCGTCGCGCGACGCACCGGGCAGCCGCTCTGCGTCGTCATGCTCGACCTCGACCACTTCAAGGCCTACAACGACCAGTACGGCCATCAGGGCGGCGACCGGCTGCTGGCCCTCGCGGCCGGCCTGTGGCGCGAGAACCTGCGCGAGACCGACATCCTCGCCCGTTGGGGCGGCGAGGAGTTCGGCCTGCTGCTGCCCGGCTGCGACGCCGCCAGCGCCGCCGAGCTCGTCGAGCGCCTGCACCACCTCCCGCTCAACGGGCTGACCTTCTCGGCCGGGATCAGCCAGTGGGACGGCGTCGCGGAGCCCGAGACGCTGATCGGCGAGGCCGACGCCGCGCTGTACGCCGCCAAGCGCGGCGGGCGCGACCGCACCTGCACCGCGCCGGCCGCGTCGGTCAAGGTCTGAGCCTCAGACCGGCGCGAGCATCAGCACGTCGTCGGGCCGCAGAGACCATTCGTCGCGGCGCTCGTGGCCCAGGCTGCCGATCGTCTGCAGCGCGGACTTGAAGGCCTCCTCCGACTCCCAGCGCGACAGACCGACCAGCCGGCTGGTCTGCGTGTCGCGATAGCCGTGGAAGTCGACGAGGCCGGGTGGACGGCCGACCGTCTCGATCACGCGATGCATGAACGCGACGAAGTCCTCGGCGTACTGCGGATCGGCGTGATGGATCGCGATGGCGACGAAGGTCGGCGGCACGGTCATCGGCTCTGTTCCTCCTGGCTCTCGGCCACCGCGCGGAACGAGGCCAGCGCCTGGTCCCAGAAGGAGTCGAAGTAGGCCCGCAGGTCGGCGAGCGCCCGAGGATCGACCTGGTACAGGCGCCGCGTGCCGGCCTTGCGGTCGACGACCAGCCCCGCCTCCTTGAGCACCTTCAGATGCTGGGAGACGGCGGGACGGGTCACCGGCAGCTCGGCGGCAAGCTCTCCCACGGGGAGCGGCCCGGCGGCAAGGCGCTCGAGAATCGCCTGTCGCGTCGGGTCGCCCAGCGCGGTCATGGCGGCGGCTATGTTCGTCACGACTAACCGTTAGTCTAGACTTACCGACTTGGTCTGTCAAGCCGGGTATCTGCGCGGCCCGTCGGGTGCTCCTCCATCAAACGACGACAGGGGATGACCAACGATGGACGAGATCTTCCGCTTCCTGTTCCTGCGACCGCCCGACGTCGGGTCCGCCGTCACGGTGACGCCGTCGCAGGACTTCGGCAAGCAGCTCGCAGCCGCCGACACGGCGAACGACCGCAAGGCCGCCTTCAAGCGCGCGGCGGGCGCGCTCGTCGGATCGGCCCGGGGCCTTCAGAGCATCGACGAGCTTGCGGTCGGGGCGGGCCTGACTGCAGTCGCGGCGGCCCTCGAAGCCGACGAGGCGCCCGATCGGAACGACCTGGTGGACGCCGTCGAAGCGCAATTCGGCATGGGCCCAGTCGACCTCGTGAAGGACGACCGCTTCGCCGCCGACAAGGAGCGCCTGGCGGACAACCTGATCGCCGCCAAGCTGCTGTCCAGCGATGGAGCGGTCACCGCTCGACGGCTGGAGTCGCTGCTGCGCCTGATGACCCTGATCGAACGCGTGGCGGACGACGACCCCCATGTGCAGGAGCCGGGGGCCGTGGCGGTGGCGCTCGCGCGACCGACGACCCTTGGCGCCGCGATGCGTGCGCCGATGCGCGACCTGCCGCCGGGCGAGCCGCCGAACCCCCCGCCGCCGAAGCCGGACGATGACCTCGACGGCATGCGCGAGCGCATCGCGCTGCTCGAGCGCGTCGCCGGTACGCTGCGCGCCGTCGAGCCGCGGGCGCTGAACGTGCCGGCGCCGGATCCCGTCAAGCCGCAGGACGGTGAGGACCCGACGACGATCCTGCGCAGCCGCGTCGTCCGGCAGATCCGCGAGGCCGAGTCGCCGGACATCGAGCTCGGAAACGTCCAAGCCGTCGCCGCGGAGCTCAAGAGCGTGGAATCGGCGGAGGCCCTTCTGGACCTCAGCCGTGAGGCCACGCCCAGGCTGCTGATGCGTCCCGAGGCGGTCAAGGAGCTGCCCGACTCGCACCGCGCCGTGCTTCAGGACTTCGGCCTGGACCTCACGCGCACGCCGCTGCCGTCCGCGCTGCAGGCGATCGAGGGTGAGCTGGTGGTGCTCAACGGCAAGCTCGTCACGGCGGAGACCAAGACGACCGGCTACACGCAGATCGGCTCGCAGATCTACGACATCGGCCGCCTGACCCGCGAGGTCGTGTCGTCGGCAAGCGTGCCCACCACCCACGGCGAGATCAAGCCGGTCGGAGTGGGCGACCTGCTTGTCGTCCGCCAGCACCTCAAGCGCTACGAGGGTGGCGAGATCGGCCACATCGAGAACATCCTCAAGGGCGAGTTCAAGAAGCGCCGGCACACGCGGTCGCAGACCACCGAGGAAACGGTGACCACCGAGGACGAGACGACGCGTGACGAGGAGCACGACAGCCAGACCACCGAACGCTTCGAGCTCCAGCGCGAGGCATCGGACGTCATCAAGGACGACGTGAGCTTCAAGGCCGGCGTGTCGGTCTCCGGGTCCTACGGGCCCACCGTCGAGTTCAAGGCGTCGACCGACTTCGCGATGGACCACGCCAAGGAGGAGGCGACCAAGACGGCATCCACGTACTCCAAGGAGGTCGTCGAGCGCGCGTCCACCAAGGTCTCCGAGCGCCATCGCGAAGAGCGCATCCTGCGCACCCTCGAGTTCTTCGAGGAGGTCAACAATCACGGCGTCGACAACACCGGCGGTGACGGCGACGTGATCGGCGTCTATCAGTGGGTCGACAAGGTCTACGAGGCGCAGGTCTTCAACTACGGCAAGCGCATGATGTTCGATCTCATGGTGCCGGAGCCCGCGGCGTTCTGGATCTACGCGAACACCAACAAGCCGCGGGCCGGCGCGGACGTCGTGCGGCCCGACCGCTTCACGCTGCGCCCGCAGGACCTCAATCCGTACAACTACGGCACCTACGTGCAGAAGTACGAGGTCGCCGGCGTCAAGCCGCCGCCCGAGCCCTACACGACGGTGGCCAAGACCTTCGACGGCGTCGCCACCCACGACGACCACGGGGCCACGAAGGTCGGCGAGCTGCCGATCCCCGACGGCTATCAGGCGATCAGCGGGCACGCGGTCGCGAACGCCAACAACTGGACCGACTGGAACTCCAACTGGATGATCCAGGTGGCGATCGGCAAGGACAACTGGTACCGCCAGCCCGGAAGCTTCGTCGACAACTACTACACGCTCGACAACGAGGAAGGCGCGGTATCGGTCGCGATCCTGGCCTTCGGCATCCACTACTGGATCGTGGGCGTCGAGGTCGACTGCCAGCTCACGCCGCGCGCGTACGCGGCGTGGCAACTCGAGACCCACGCGGCCATCCAGCAGGCCTACCTCAAGCTCGAGCGCGATTACCAGGATCAGATCGCCGCACTGGAGGTCCAGGCGGCAAGCCAGGTGCAGGGCCGCAACCCGCTCGAGAACGCCATGCTCGAGCGTGCGGAGCTCAAGAAGCAGGCGATCGAGATCTTCACGGCCCAGCACTTCGACCTGTTCGGCGCAATCGAGTACTCCGCCCAGGGCTACCCCCAGCCCTGGCTGTCGGAGGCCGATCTCGAAGGCCGCTACATCCGCTTCTTCGAGCAGGCGTTCGAATGGGAGCAGATGATGTACCTGTACTACCCGTACTTCTGGGGGCGCAAGGACAACTGGCCTACCCAGGCGCTGCTGCAGGACGTCGACCCCCAGTTCGCCGAGTTCCTGAAGGCCGGCGCCGCGCGTGTGGTCGTTCCGGTGCGTCCGGGGTTCGAGGCGGCAGTCGCGCACTTCCTCGACACCGGCGAGATCTGGCAGGGCGCCGACCCGCCGACGCTCACGAGCCCGCTGTACGTGAGCATCATCGACGAGATCAAGGAGCGCACTCAGGCGCCGGGCACGGAGGTCGCGCAGGGCGACCCGTGGGACGTCCGCCTGCCGACGACGCTCGTCAGGCTGCGGCCCGACGGTTCGTTGCCGTCGTGGACCAAGCAGGCCGACGGTTCGTGGACAGCGGACTGATCGCATGGCGCAGCCTCCGCGGTACCGGATCCATCCGGCGATCGGCATCGCCCGCGTCGGCAACGCGGGCGCCGACGACCACTTCATCGGCCCGGAGCTGCCCAATCAGCCGGGCGGCGGCGCCGGCGGCGGCGCCGCGCGGTTCAAGTCCGGCGGCGCCGTCCGCCGGCAAGCCGCGCGCTTCCGGATCTTCGAGTACGTCGAGAGCAAGGGCCGCTACACGGTCTCGCGCGAGATCACGGCAGCAATGCCGGAGGTGATCGATCTCGAGTGGAAGGTGCACCTGGCCAATCGCAAGGCGTCGTTCTTCGAGTTCGACGGCCTCGCCGGGTCACCGCTGCTCCCGGTCCAGCCGGCGCACGTGCGTCGCAACGCCGCGATCGCCAATCGCAAGTCCCTCGAGATCGATCCGCTGGCCAGGAAGATCGCCAAGAAATCGGTCAAGGGCGTGGAGTTCCGCAAAGGCACCTCGGGCAATCCGGCATCCGAGCGCTGGCCCACGCCGGCACCGGTCCCCGCGATCGATTCTCTCGGCGAGCTGCGGACCGATCCGGACGGGCGCCTGATCGTCATCGGGGGTGCGGGCATCGCGGCCAGGCGTGCGGGCGCCGGGCCGATCGCCGACTATTCCAACAACGACGGCTGGTTCGACGACACGTCGGACGGACCGGTGACCGCGACGTTGCGGTTGCGCGTCAACGGGAAGCCGAAGACGGTGCCCGTACAGGGAGCATGGGTCCTGGTCGGGCCGCCCGACTTCGCGCCCGACGTGCGGCCGATGGTGACCCTCTGGGACCTGCTCGTCGACATGGCCGTGCGTGCTTTGCCCTTGCCCGCTGACGAGACCGTCTACCAGACCGGCGAGCTCAAGCGCCTGCACGACATGGCGGCCGAGCTCGGCGGCGGCAGGACTGCGTTCACGTCCTACCAGCCGTCCTTCGACGACGATGTCGCGCCGATCCTCCGCCAGGCGCTGCACGCGCGCTCGGTGTTCGCGCCCGCGCAGTCCGCCCACGTCACGCTGGGAGGGTCCTCGCCGGCTCCGCTATGGAAGTTGCTGTCGGACCCCGCCGAGTCCAACGCCCTGCGCCAGTCGATCTTGGCGCGCGTGCGCAAGCCCGAGACGCCGGGGCTGGGAGCCGACGACATGCCGCGGCTCCTCGGCGACGACCCCTACGACAAGTACAAGACCAAGCGCTGGGGGCTGTCGGTGACCGTCACGCAGTACGCGATCCTCAGCCGCTGGGCGGCGGGCAAATTCGTCGCTAGCACGCTCGGACCAGCGTCGCTGCTCAGTCCACCCGTACCGGCGTCGATCACGCCCGCCGGCCTCGATCGCGCGGCGCTCGAGGCCGCATCGGGCGGAGCCTTCTTCCCCGGTATCGAGGTCGGCTGGCAGATCCGCGAGCCGGCGCTGTTCGCCGAGCCGTTCCGGATCAGGCACGGCGCGCCGTCGCGGTACATCGGCGACGGCGCCGTCACCGTGGCCCCTGGGCATTTCTCACGCCAGATGGCGCTGCCGTGGCTGGCCGACTTCCTGCAGTGCCAGGCAGAGCAGCAGATCGTCACCAACGACCCGTGGGGCTGGTGGCCGTCGCAGCGACCTGACGGCGTGTACAAGACGGGCCTCGAAGCCGCCTCGGGCGGGACGATGGTTCCGTGGGTTCGCGCGACGGTGGGAGCGTCGTCTGACTGGCCGCCCGATCCGGGAGGGCCGACGCCGCGACCGGCCCAGATGCCCTCCTACGACCAGATGATCGCGAACTGGCCCAAGTTCGCGTTCGTCGACGGGGCAGCCGGCATCTATGCCGAGATCGCCCGCGCGGCCGCGATTCCGTGAAGGGCCGTTTCGACGCGATCGTCGTCGGCGCCGGGCCGGCCGGGGCCGCATATGCGCTCGCCGCTGCAAACGATGGCCGGCGGGTCCTGCTCGCCGGAACGCCACGCCGGCATCTACCGAACACGCTGGAAGTGGTCGCCGGGCGCGCCGTCGAGCCGCTGACCGCGCTGGGAATGGTGGATGCCGTGACCGCGGGCGCAACGCCGTGCACGGGAACGCTCTCGCGCTGGTCCGGCGCCGACTTCGCCCACATCCCCTCCCTGCTCGCGCCGTTCGGCGGCGGCTGGATCGTCGACCGCAGCGCGGTCGACCCCCGGTTGGTGCGCGCGGCCGAGGATTCGGGCGTGGCCCGCGTTCCCGAGCGCGTGTTGGCCTGCGAGCCGTCACCCGGCGGGTGGACGGTCGGCTTCAGCAGTGGGAGGGCGCGAGCTGCGCGCCTGGTGCTCGCGACCGGGCGGGCGAGCCCCCTCCCGGCGCGCGCGGGTATCGCTCGTCGCGCCGTCCATCGGCTCGTCGGTCTCGTCGGCTGGACATCCGAGCGACTGCCCGGCCTGGACTCTCAACTCCTGCTCGACCGAGCCCCGGAGGGATGGTGGTTCGCGATCGGCCGGGGGGATGGAACGAGCCTCGGCTACTGCACCGACGCCGACCTGATGTGCCGAAGCGGCGACCGCGTGCGGGAGACGTGGATCCGGGCGGCCACGCACGGCTGGCCGGCCGCCGCGAGCGTGCGTCCCGGCGTGCGCATCGGCACCACGGCGACCCTTGCCGGTCCGCTGCCGGCACACGTGCAGGTCATCGGCGACGCCGCGCTCGCCGTCGATCCCCTCTCGGGCCACGGCCTGGCGCTCGCGCTGGAAACAGCGACGCGCGCGGCGATGGACCCCGAGCGGTATGGGGCGTGGCTTGACGGCGCCGCACAAGTGCACGCCGAGCAGGAGCGCGTCGTTTACGCGAGCGCGGCCGCGGACGGTGTCTTCTGGCGCCGGCGCACCCGTCCGCCGGCCTGAGGCCGCGTGACCAGGCGGGGCGCTACTCGCGGGTCGCCGGTCGATGTGCGAGTCTCGTGGGACCGACGATGGCCACCGCGGCACAGCGCTCCGACGTCGCCGTGCTCCTCAACGCCGAGCACGCGGTCGCCCGCGTCCTGGCATCGACGGCCGACGAGGACGACGCCCATCCACGGCTCCTGGAGGCGATCGGCGAGGCGTTGGGCTGGGACTTCGGCGCGTGGTGGGTCCGCGACGGCGACGTCCTGCGCTGTGAGCTGACCTGGCAGAGCGCGGCGCTGAGCGACGACGCCTTCGCCCGTGCCAGCCGCGCGGTGACGCCGGCGCTCGGCCAAAGCCTGCCCGGCGAGGTGTGGCAGAGCGGGCGGCCCGCCTGGATCGCCGACGCCGACGAGCACCCGCGCCCCCTGCCGCGCTCGCAGGCCGCCGCCAGGGCGGGCCTGCTCTCGGCCTTCGCGTTCCCGATCCGGGGCACGGGCGAGGTCCTGTCGGTCATGGAGTTCTTCGCCACCCAGCACCGGACGCTCGACGACGAGCTGCTCGCCACGATGACAAGCCTCGGCTCGCAGATCGGCCAGTACGTCGAGCGCTGCCGCGCGACGCACGCGCTCACCGAAAGCGACGCGCGCAAGACCGCGATCCTCAACGCCTCCTTCGACTGCATCATCACGATGGACGGCGACGGCTACATCGTGGAGGTCAACGAGGCGACCGAGACGACGTTCGGCTACACCGCCGAGGAGATGGTCGGCCGCGAGCTGGCCGAGCTGATGATCCCGCCCGGCCTTCGCGACGAGCACCGCCGCGGGCTGCGCCGCTACATGGAGACCGGCGCGTCGCGCATCGTCGGCCACCCCATCGACCTGGTCGCGATGCGCGCCGACGGCACGACGTTCCCCATCGAGCTGGCGGTGACGCGGCCAGACGTCCCCGGCGCGCCGCTGTTCTGCGGCTACCTGCGCGACGTCACCGAGCGCCGCGACAACGAGCGCTCGCTGCAGCGGATGGCCGACGAGCAGGCGGCCCTGCGCCGCGTCGCCACGGCCGTCGCCGCCGAGGTCGAGCCCGACCGGCTCTTCGGCCTCGTCGCCGAGGAGGTCGGGCGCGCGTTGGACGGCAGGATCGCCAACATCCTGCGCTTCAACGGCGACGGCACCGCGCGCATCATGGCGGCGTGGTACGACGGCGCCGACACGCTTCCGGTCGGCACGACGATCCCGCTCGACGGCGAGACGATCGCCCCGCGGATCTGGCGCACCGGCCGACCGGCGCGCTACGACAGCCTCGACGGCCTGACCGGCGAGCTGGCCGACGCGCTGCGCGAGCGCGGCATCTCCGCCGCCGTCGGAGCGCCGGTGAGCCTCGCGGGCACGCTGTGGGGCGCCGTGATCATCTCGAGCACCGGCACGCCGTTCCCGCCCGGGGCCGAGCAGCACGTCGCCAACTTCGCCGATCTGGCCGCGCAGGCGCTCGCCAACGCGCAGACGCGCGAGCAGCTCGCGGCCTCACGCGCGCGCATCGTCGAGGCGGGCGACGCCGAGCGCCGGCGCCTGGAGCGCAACCTGCACGACGGCGCCCAGCAGCGCCTGATCGCGACGTCGCTCAGCGTACGGCTGGCCGCGCGCCGCGCCGAGGACCCCGACCTGCGCGCGATGCTCAACGGCGCCGGCGACGAGCTGGCGCTCGCGCTCGAGGAGCTGCGCGAGCTCGCGCGCGGCCTGCACCCCGCGATCCTCAGCGACCACGGGCTGCTGGCAGCGGTGGACGCGCTGGCCCAGCGCGCCCCGCTGCCGGTCGAGGTCGAGATCAGGCTGGACGATCGCCTGCCCGAGCCGGTGGAGGCGGCGGCCTACTACGTCGTCGCGGAGGCGCTGGCGAACGTCGCCAAGTACGCGCAGGCCTCACGCGCGCGCGTGCGCGTGCACCGCGCGCACGGTCAGGCGCTGGTCGAGGTCGCCGACGACGGCGTCGGCGGGGCCGACGAACGCGCGGGCTCGGGCCTGAGCGGGCTCGTCGACCGCGTCGAGGCGCTGGGCGGCCGGCTGTCGCTGGCCAGCCCGGAGGGCGCCGGCACGACCGTGCGCGCCGAGCTGCCCGCGCCCTGAGCCGGCTGTCTACCCCGCGCTCTCGGCCGGCTCGGGAATCAGGCCGTCGCCCGTGAACTCCTCGCCGGCCTCCACGAAGCTCAGGTCGGCGGGCGGCAGGATCACGTCGGAGGCGTCGAGCTCGTCGTCGCCGAGCACCTCGCCCTCGCCGCGCACGAGCGCCAGCAGCTCCTCGAAGGCCTCGTGGAAGGCGTCCTCGTCGCCGGCCGAGACGGCCGCGACCGCCGCGTCGTCGAGCTCGTTGAGGCGGCCGTGCAGCGCGTCGTCGACGCGGTACTGCCCCTCGTTGGAGATCCGGACGATCACGACCCCTGACCCTCCTCGATCTGCTTGGTCTCGCCGCCACCGGAGCCGCTGCCGAGCTCGGCCTTCATCTTGGCCAGCTCGTCGTCGACCTGGCTCGAGCTCGACAGCTCGGCGAGCTGGCGATCGATGTCGTCCTGGCCGGTGCCCAGCGTCGTGAGGTCGTCGAACGTGCCCGCGGCCTCGAGCTCGGCGACGGCGTCGGCCCGCGCGCGCATCTGCTCGGTCTTGTCGGCCGCGCGCTGCATGGCCAGGCCGACGTCGGCCATCTGCTCGCCGACGCCCGTGGCGGCCTCGGAGATGCGCACCTGCGCCTCGGCGGCCGAGTACTGCGCCTTCATGACCTCCTTCTTGGTGCGGAAGGCCTCGATCTTGGCGCGCAGCTTCTGCTCGGAGTCGGTGAGCTTCTCCTGCTGGGCCTCGAGCTCGACGACCTGCTGGTCGAGCGACTGCAGCTCGGTCTGGGCGACGTTCTTGCGCTCGAGCGCCGTGCGCGCGAGCTCCTCGTTGCCCGCCGACAGCGCCTGGCGCGCCTGCGTGTCGAGCTTGACGACCGACTGCTCGAGCTTCTGGGACTGCATCTGCAGGCGCTTCTTGGCGGTGACGACGTCCGCGATGCCCTTCTTGACGTTCTGCAGCGATTCGAGCTGCTTCTGGTAGCTGTAGTCGAGCGTCTCGCCGGGGTCCTCGGCCTTGTCGAGCAGCCGCGAGATCTTGGCCTTGATGACGGTGGACATGCGTCCGCCCATTCCGGGCATGTGTACTCCTCGAATCGCTGGACGACTGTTGGTTTCGTCTAGCGTAGAGCAGCGTGGAAGCCCGCACAGTCGAGGAGTCGCGGTCGGTGCTGGTGCAATGGATGGGGCCGACGCACGCGAACTCGGCCGGCTTCGTGCACGGCGGGGTCGTCATGAAGCTCATCGACGAGGTGGCCGGCGTCGCGGCCGTGCGCCACAGCCGCTCGCGCGTCGTCACCGCCGGCGCCGACCGCCTGACCTTCCTCCAGCCGATCCACGTGGGCGAGCTGCTCACGCTCAACGCGTCGGTCAACGCCGCCTGGCACACCTCGATGGAGGTCGGCGTGCGGGTGCAGACCGAGGACCCGCGCACGGGCGAGATCCGTCACACGAACAGCGCCTACCTGACGATGGTCGCGGTCGACGGGGACGGGCGGCCGAGCCCGGTGCCCGCGCTGATCGCCTCCTCGCCCGATGAGCTGCGCCGCGAGGCCGAGGCGCAGCTGCGGCGCTCCAACCGGCTGGCCGAGCGCGAGCAGATCCTCGAGCAGCGGGGGCGTGAGGGCGTCGCCCCGGAGGTCTGATGCAACCGCGCGAGGAGTTCCTGCTGCTGAGCTTCGAGGTCGCGCTGCAGGGCGTCGAGTCCGGCGCCGGCGGCCCGTTCGGCGCGGTCGTGGTCCGCGGCGACGATGTCCTGGCCAGGGCCCACAACCAGGTCGTCTCCACCAACGACCCCACCGCGCACGCCGAGATCGGCGCGATCCGTGCGGCGTGCGCAGCGCTGAACTCCTTCCAGCTCGACGGCTGCGACCTCTACGCCAGCTGCGAGCCCTGCCCGATGTGCCTGGGCGCGATCTACTGGGCCCGCCCGCGCGCGGTCTTCTTCTCGGCCACCCGCGACGACGCGGCCGAGGCGGGCTTCGACGACGCCTTCGTCTACGACGAGCTGGCGCTGCCTCCCGGCGCCCGCGCGCTGCCGATGCGCCGCGTGCGCCACCCGGAGGCGGGCACCCCGTTCGTGGCCTGGGCGGCAAAGCCGGATCGGATCGAGTACTAGCCAGGGCGGCCCTCCGCCGCTACCGTGACCGCAATGGATCGCAACGCACGCATCCACTTTGCATCGCCCCGGCCGTCTCGGCGGGGCGACGCGCGCGTGCGCTGAACCTCTCCCACGACGGGCCGGGGCGTTGCTCCCGTCAACCCGTCACGAGGAGAGGGCTCGATGTCGTACCTGACCGACCAGCAGTTGACCCGGGCGCTGACGCTGCCCGATCTGACCGACCCGGGTTACGGCGCGCACTGCATGCAGCAGCTCGTCGCCCTCGCCGCGGCCGCCCTGACCGCGCTGTGGCGCTGCGAGGCGCTCGTGCACCGCGCCAGCCGGATCGTGTCGATCGCCGACAACTACGACGCGCTCGGCTACGGCGCCGACGCACCTGCGCGCGAGCGGCGCTACACGCGCTACGTCGACGCCCGGCGGATGCTGCGGGCGCACACCTCGGCGGCGATCCCGTCGGCGCTGCGAGCGCTCGCGCCCGCGGCGCCGGCCGACGTGCTCGTCTGCGTGCCGGGGCTCGCCTACCGCCGCGACGCGATCGACCGGCTGCACGTCGGCGAGCCCCACCAGCTCGACCTGTGGCGGATCACCGCGGCGCCGATGACCGAGGACGACCTCGACGCGATGATCGGCGAGGTCGTCGAGGCGCTGCTGCCCGATGCGCGATGGCGCGCGCTGGCGGCCAGCCACCCGTACACCCTGGCCGGCCGCGAGGTCCAGGTGCTGGCCGCAGGCGAGTGGGTCGAGCTGCTCGAGTGCGGCCTGGCCCATCCCGGCGTGCTCGCGGGCGCCGGGCTGAGCGGGCACCACGGCCTGGCCATGGGCATGGGGCTGGACCGGGCGGTGATGCTGCGCAAGGGCATTGCCGACATCCGCCTCCTGCGCTCGCCCGACCCGCGCGTGACCGTGCAGATGCAGGACCTCGCGCCGTACAAGCCGGTGTCGTCGCAGCCTCCGGCGCGCCGCGACGTCAGCGTCGCCTGCCCGCCCGGATGGACCGACGAGGACCTCGGCGATCGCGTGCGCGCGGCGCTCGGCGAGGCGGCGTCGGAGTGGATCGAGGAGGTCGCGGTGATCTCACGCACGCCGGCCGCGGAGCTGCCCGACGCGGCGCGCGAACGGCTGGGCATCGCACGGGACCACGAGAACCTGCTCGTCCGTGTCGTGCTGCGCCACCCGACGCGCTCGCTCGCCAAGCCCGAGGCCAACGCGCTGCGCGATCGCGTCTACGCCGCGCTGCATCACGGCTCGTTGGCCCAGACCAGCGCTACACCGGCGCCGCGCGCGCGCCGATCGCGTAGCCGATGACGTTGACCACGGCGTGGATCGCCGCGATCGCCGCGAAGGCGACCGCCGCCAGCCACACCGGCATCACCCACACCGGAGCGAGGAACAGCCAGATGCCGAGCACGAGGTCGCCCTGGTCGAGGACGGCGAGCGCGAAGCCCCCGGGCGAACGGCGCCGGGTCCCCGGCGCGATGTCGAGCTGACGCTTGAGAAACGAGTTGGGCAGCTCCCCGGCCACGGTCCCCAGCCCGATGAGCAGTCCGACGAGCAGCGGCGACGAGGAGCGCACCGCGCCGGGAAGCTGGTCGAGCCACCAGTCCCACTGCCACAGCAGCAGCGTCGCGAGCACGACGCCGACTGTCATGCACAGCGCGCCGCGCCAGGTCTTGTTGTCGCCGAACACGCGGCGGCCGCGGAACGTGCGCCCGCCGTCGAGGGGGCGCTTGAGCGCGGGGAGCAGGTCGAAGCGCAGGACCGGGGCGTGCAGGAGCGGCGCTCCCACCACGGCGAGAAACAGCCAGAGTGCGCTCAGAGGCCGATCGGGTGGCGGGCGCGGTAGCCGCGCGTCGAGCGCAGGTTCGGCCGCCAGCGCGGGCCCGAGAGCCCGCTGGGATCACCGGCTGCGCTGGTGTCGAGCCGCAGGCCTGCGATGACGACGAAGGCGTGGCCGGGGTTCGTGTAGACGGTGATCCACTGGCCCTTGCCGCGGGCCCCGTAACGCAGGAACGACGACGAGTCGCGCGGGCGCGCGAGCAGGTTCCCGCCGTGCAGGGCGAAGGACACCGTACCCGAGCAGTCGTAGCCGTGGTCGGTGAACCCGAGCTTGTGGCCACCGCCGAGGCGGTAGGGCAGGCCGACGATCTGGTTGGCCGCCCAGATCGCCTGCTTGACCTGATCGGGAGCCTGATCGGGCGCGTACGCGACGCCGTTGACGATCTGCGCCGCGACGCCGGCGACCAGCGGCTGGAAGACGACGCCGTAGGACGCGCCGCCGGTCGCGGGAGCGGCGGGAGCGGCGGCGGGTGGCGGGGGAGCCGGAGCGGGTGCCTGCGCGGCGGCCGGTGCGACGGTGACGACCCATGCGGCCACCACCAACACGAACGTCCACAGGGCGTTGCCCCGCACGTCTCTCCCTCTTTCGTCGGCCTGCGGGGTTAGCTGACGGGCTAGCGCTGAAAGAGCCTGCGCCTCTCACGGCCCTCACCGTGAGATTCGCCCCAACCACTGGGTCCCCCGTTCCCTGTTTCGACAGGGATTCGGCGTTGATCCGCGGCACCCTACACGAACGCCTATTGCCCCGCGTGGAAGCTGTGCAAACCGCGCCGGTGGGGCCGTGACCCGCGCACGCGTCGTGTCCCTCTCGTACCGTTGGGCGTCCATGCGACGCCCGGCCGCAGTTCTCGCCTGCCTGCTCGCGGCACTCGCCGCGGCCGGGTGCGGGCGCGGTGCGCACAAGACCGCCACGCAACCCGAGAGCAGTCCGGGCCTCGGCGCCCAGGGCTCCCAACCCGAGGCTCCCGCCGACCTCGGGTTCCCGTCGTTTGCGACCAAGAACACGACGCGCATCGGCGGCGCCGACGCGATCGCCAACGCGACCGGTGCAGCGCGTGCGGTGTTCCCCGCTACGAGCGCCGAGAACCGGCCCAACGCGGTAGCGCTCATCGACGCGCGCGACTGGCACGCCGGGATCGCGGGCGCCGTCCTCGCCTCGACGCCGATCCGCGCCGCGATCCTGCTCTCCAACGGTCCCGAAATGCCCGACGCCACACGCACGGCGCTGGCCGCGCTGCAGCCGACCGGCGCCAAGGCCGCGGGCGGCGCGCAGGTGGTGCTCGTGGGTGACGTGGCGCGCCCGCCCGGCCTGCGCACGACCGACATCAGCGGCCGCGACCCCTTCGCGCTGGCCCGCGCGCTCGACGCCTTCCAGACCGCCGCAAAAGGCTCCAGCAGCGGTCGCGTCGTCGTCGTCTCGGCCGACGATCCGGCGTTCGCGATGCCCGCCGCGGCGTGGGCCGCGAAGGCCGGCGATCCGGTGCTCTTCGTCCACCGCGACAGCGTCCCGGCCGAGACGCGGGCCGCGCTGATGACGCACAAGAAGCCGCGCATCTACGTGCTCGGCTCGCCGGCGACGGTCACCGCGAAGGCGGTCTCGGCGCTGAAGAAGCTGGGGACGGTCAAGCGGGTCGGCGCCGACAACCCGATCGACAACGCGATCGCCTTCGCGCGCTACGTCGATCCGAACTTCGGGTGGGGCGTCGTCGATCCCGGCCACGGGCTCGTCTTCGCGCGCTCGGACCGGACCCTCGACGCGGCCGCCGCCGCGCCGCTCTCGGTGAGCGGCTCCTACGGCCCCCTGCTGCTGCTCGGCACCGCTACGGGCCTCGACGGCGCGGTGGCCCAGTACCTGCTCGATATCCAGCCCGGCTACACCAAGGATCCGGTGCGCGGCGTCTACAATCACGGCTGGATCATCGGGGACGATCGCGCCATCTCAGTGCCGACGCAGGCCCGCATCGATTCGCTCCTCGAGATCAGGAAGGCCCAGAACACCCAGCAGTCGCCATGAGCGAAGCCGAGTCACCGATTCGCAAGACGCCCGGCCATGAGGTCACCGTGGAGGACGTGCGCCAGCTCATGGGCGCGTCGACCCCGCACTTCGCCCTGCAGATCCGCGGGCGCATCGCGCGGCTGATCGCCGGCCTGCCGGAGGACCACCCCGCACGCATCGACGGCGAGCGCGAGATCGCGCGCCTCGAGCGCCTGGCCCTGGACGGCGAGTACCGCGGCATGCCCCACGAGGACGGCATCCCGCCGCTGCCCTCGCTGAGCGACCCTGCGGTCTAGCCCCGGTGCCGGTCGGAGTCCAGGACATCGACGGAGCCGTGGAGGCGCTCGCCGGCCGCGTGCCCGACCCGCTGCGCCCGCTGGCGCGGGCCGCGTACAACCTGCGCTGGTCGTGGACGCCGGGCGGCAGCGCGACCTTCCGGGCCGTCGATCCGCGGCGCTGGGAGGTGTGCGGCGAGAACCCGGTGCGCCTGCTGACCGAGACCTCAACGGCGGCCCTGGAACGCGCAGCGGCTGACGCAAACCTGGTCGCGCGCGGCGAGGCGCTCGAGGAGGCGATCGCCGCCGACCTCGCGAGGCCCGCGGCCCCCGCCGGCGCGGTCACGCCCGAGCGCCCGGTGGCCTTCTTCTGCGCCGAGTACGGCATCCACGCTTCGCTGCCGATCTACTCGGGCGGCCTCGGCGCGCTGGCGGGCGACATCCTCAAGGAGGCCTCCGACCGCGCGCTGCCGCTCGTCGCCCTCGGCTTGCTCTACCACCAGGGCTACTTCCGCCAGCGCATCGACGCCTCGGGCTGGCAGCACGAATCGTGGGTGCCCACCGATCCCGAGCGCCAGCCCGCCGCGCTCGTGCGCGGCGACGACGGCGCGCCGCTGGAGATCACCGTCCCTGTCGGCGACGAGGACGTCGTGGCGCAGGTGTGGCGCGTCGACGTCGGGCGCGTCCCGTTGTTCCTGCTCGATGCCGACCGTCCCGAGAACAGCCGCGTCGCGCGCTGGATCAGCTCGCGGCTGTACACCGGCACGCGCGATCTGCGCCTGGCCCAGTACGCGCTGCTGGGCGTCGGCGGCATGCGCGCGCTGCGCGCGATGGGGATCGATCCGTCGATCGTGCACCTCAACGAGGGCCACGCCGCGTTCGCCGCACTCGAGCTCGCACGCGGCGAGGTGGCGACAGGCGCCGCGCTCGACGACGCGCTCGATGCCGCGCGAGCGCGCACCGTCTTCACCACCCACACGCCGGTGCCTGCGGGCAACGACACCTACGAGCCCGCCCAGGTCGCCGAGTCGTTCGGCGCTCTGGCCGACGAGGTCGGCCTCGATCTCGACCGGATCATCCGCCTCGGGCGCTCGCGCCCGGACGACGACGGCGAGGACTTCGGCGTCACCCAGTTCGCCCTGCGCATGAGCCGCGCGGCCAACGGCGTCAGCCGCCGCCATGGCGAGGTCGCCCGCGGCATGTGGGCGGCGCTGTGGCCCGACCGCGACATCGCCGACGTGCCGATCGGCCACGTGACCAACGGCGTGCACCTCGCCACCTGGCTGGGCGATCCGATGCGCACGCTGCTGGACCACCATCTCGGCGAGGGCTGGCTCGAGCGCGCCGACGACCCCGCCACCTGGGAGCCGGTCGACGCCATCGACGACGCCGAGCTGTGGGCCGCGCGCGGCGCGCAGCGCGCCGAGCTCGTCGAGTGGGCGCGCGAGCGCAGCGTGGCGGATCGCCTGGGCCGCGAGGATCCACGCGAGTACGTCGAGGCGCCGGAGTTCGATCCCGACGTGCTGACGATCGGCTTCGCGCGGCGCCTTGCGACCTACAAGCGCCTGCACCTGCTGCTGCGCAGCGCCGAGCGGATCGTCGATCTGCTGCGCGGCAAGCGGTCGGTGCAGATCCTGCTCGCCGGCAAGGCGCACCCGCGCGACGACGACGGCAAGCGAAGCCTGCAGGCGCTGTTCTCGGCCAAGGGCATCCCCGAGATCAGCCACCGCGTCGCCTACCTCGACGACTACGACCTCAGCATCGGCGCGCGCCTCGTCCGCGGCTGCGACGTGTGGGTCAACCTGCCCCGCCCGCCGCTGGAGGCCAGCGGCACCAGCGGGATGAAGTCGGCCGTCAACGGCGGGCTGCAGCTCAGCGTGCTCGATGGCTGGTGGGCCGAGGCCTACGACGGCAGCAACGGCTGGGCGCTGCCCGGCGACGTCGACGACGACCACGCGGCCCAGGACACGCGCGACGCCGACGAGCTGCTGCGCCTGATCTACGACGAGGTCGTGCCGGCCTTCTACGACCGCGACGACGACGGTCTGCCGCGCGCGTGGCTGGCGCGCGTGAAGGCTTCGCTGCGCACCAACGGCCCCGAGTTCTCGGCGTCGCGCATGGTGCGCGACTACGTGCGCCAGATCTATACGTGATCCTCGCCGGTGCCGGCGCGTGCGGTCCTCTGCGAGCGCCGCCAGGCGCCGACGGCATCGATCGCCGCCCACACGAGCGCCACCGACCCCATGACGATGAGGCCCCCTCCGCCGTGGCGGGTGAGCCCCACCACCAGCACCATCGCGCCGATGAGCGCCTTGATCGCGGGATGCACCTCCATGCCTGTCGCCAGTCCGAGCATTCGTCGTTCTCCTTGTCCGTAAATGACTTTGCGTTGCAAAGCGTACCGAACGAAGCGCCGGCTGGCAAGTGCCTACAAAGAACTTTGTGCTGCAGAGCAAGGTGCCCTACACTTCCGGCAATGCACCCGCTGACCGATCCGCCCGGAATGTCCAGCGCCGACGCGGCGGCGCGGCTTCGCTACGTCAGCGCGGTCCGCACGCGCGCGCGGCGCGCGGGCCTGGCGCCCGCCTTCGCGCTGACCGCGCTGGGCGCGGTCGTCGCCGCCCACGGCCTGCTGCGCACGGTCTCGCCGCGCAACGCCCTCCTCACGGTCGCGTGGATCGCGGTCCTCCTGGTGGTCCGTGTGGGCGTCGGCTGGCAGCGCCGCCGCGCCCAGCACCAGCGCGGCGTCGTCGGGCCGATGCGCCTGCGCGTGGCCTGCGGCGTCGCCGGGGTACTCGCGGCGTTGCTCGCCGTCGCGATCGGCGGCGATCCGCTCGTCTCGGCCGTCGTCGCCTCGGCGGCGGTCGCGGCGTACATCGCCGGCATGCCGGGCATCGCCGCAGCGACGATCCTCGCGGGCGCTCTGGGCAACGCGATCTTCCTGGGCAGCATCGCCTTCGCGACCGACGAGGTGCTCGTCGGCACGGGACTCCTTGCGGCCGGCCTGGCCTGCCAGGCGCTGGAGCGCCGCGGGGCATGAGCCACCCCACCAAGCGCCTTGACCCCACGATCCACCAGCCGACGCGGCTGGGGATCCTGACCGCGGCCTGCGAATCGCGGCGCATCGACTTCGTCTCGCTGCGCGAGCTGCTCGACGTCACCGACGGCAACCTGTCGCGCCACCTGACCACGCTCGAGAACGCCGGCTACATCACGATCGAGAAGACGTTCGAGGGGCGCCGGCCGCGAACCTGGGTCACCGCGACGGCGGCGGGCCGCAAGGCGCTGACGGCGGAGATCGCCGCCCTGCGCGAGATCGTGGGCGCGGCCGAGCAGCGGCCTAGGCGAGGTACCCGAGCGGCAGCGGACCCGGCGCTTTGACGG
>DATBKW010000080.1:0-2630 GCA_036555665.1 Solirubrobacteraceae bacterium
CTCGTGGTGGCCACGACCTACGACCCGGCGACGCCGTACCGCGGCGCGCTGAAGCTCGTGCGCGAGCTGGGCAACGCGCGGCTGATCACGATGCGCGGCGACGGGCACACCGCCTACGGCGGCAACTCGGCGTGCATCGACGACGCCGTGAACGCCTACGTCCTCGACGGCACGCTTCCCGCTCCGGGGACGGTGTGCCGCCAGGAGGTGCCGTTCGAGCAGCCGCAGCCGGTCGCGGCGTCGACGAAGATGAGCAAGGCCGCGCGCAAGGCGCTGCAGCGCCTGCACGGCGTGCTGTCCCAGGCCGGATGACATCCTTGGCGCATGCGTCGCGCGTGCGCCTTGACCGCCGTTCTCGCCGCCGCGCTCGCAGGGTGCGGCGGCGGGAGCGCCACCACCACGAAGACCACGAATACCAAGGCGGCCGCGGCGACCCGCCCGGCGCCGCCCCCGCCGCGCCTCGCCGACTCGCATCCGTGCGCGAACGCGAAGGGCTTCACCTGCTCGTCGCTGACCGTCCCGCTCGACCACTCCGGGCGCACCGCCGGGGAGCTGCGTCTGGCGATCGCCGCGGCCGACAACGCCGATGCCCCGCGCGGGGTGCTCCTCGTCCTCACCGGCGGCCCGGGCCAGGGCGGCGTCGCCTTCGTCCCGCGCGTGCGCACGCGCATGCGTCCGAGCCTGCGCCAGTACCGCCTGGTCATGATCGACCAGCGCGGCACCGGCGAGGGCGCGCTGCGCTGCCCGGCGCTGCAGCGCGCCGTCGGCACCTCGGACCTGACGGTGCCGCCGCGCGGCTCGGTCGAGGCGTGCGCCGAGCGCCTCGGGCCGCAGCGGCGCTTCTACTCCACGGCCGACACCGTGGCCGACCTCGACGCGCTGCGCACCGCTCTCGGCGCCGACAAGCTGACCATCGACGGCACGTCCTACGGGACGTTCGTCGCCGAGCGCTACGCGATCGCGCACCCCGACCGCGTGGCGCGGCTGGTGCTCGACTCGGTCGTCCCCGCCCGCGGCCTCGACGGCCTGGAGGCCGACGGCATGCGCGAGACCGCGCGCGTGCTGCGCGACGTCTGCCGCGCGCAGCACTGCCCCGGCGACCCTGCCGCCGACCTCGCCGCGGTCGTGCGCGCCCGTCACAACGGACCTGAGCTCGACGACACGTTCGTCGCGATGAGCGTCGGCGCCCCCGACTTCCCGGGCGTGCCACGCGCGCTGCGCGAAGCGCGCCAGGGCCATCCGCAGCGCCTGGACCGGCTCGTGCGCGCCGTGCGCCGGGCCCAGCGCGCGCCCGCACCGGTCCTCAGCCAGGGCCTGCACGCGGCGACGGCGTGCGCCGACCTGCGCACGCCGTGGGGCGGCCCAGCGGCGCCGATGGCCGGCCGCGAGGCCGCGCTGCGGCGGGCCGCGGCGCGCGTGGATCCCGGCCCCTACGACCGCGCGACCGTCGTCGGCAACGGGCTCATCCAGACCTGCCTGCGCTGGCCGCCCACGCCGGGACCGCCCGTGGTGGCCTCCGACGACCTGCCGCCGGTGCCGACGCTGCTGCTGGCCGGCGATCGCGACCTGTCCACGCCGCTGCCGTGGGCGCGCGAGCAGGCGGCGCATACGCCGAACGGAAGGCTTGTCGTGGTCAAGGGCTCGGGCCATTCGGTGCAGGGGCGCGGCAGGCCGCCGGAGGGCCGCCGGGCCGTTCAGCGCTTCCTGCTCGGCGCCGCATGAGGCGCCAGGCGGCGTAGATCGCGGACTGTGCGGGAAGCCTGCGCGCATGGCGCGGAGGGCTCAAGGCACGTTGGTAGACTGGCCTATGCCCTGCCAGCGCAACCCGATTCGCTTATCCAAACGGCTCGCGCGGCCGATCATGTGAGCAGTCGGGCGTTTTGGCGTCCCACGACAACACCGCACAAGGACCACGGATCGACCGAGGCTGAGGCTTCACCCGCACAGCAGGAAGGACCAGCAGCACAATGTTCGAGCGATTCACGGAACGGGCCCGTCAGGTCGTCGTTCTCGCGCAGGAAGAGGCGCGAACGCTCAAGCACAACTACATCGGCACCGAGCACATCCTGCTCGGCCTGCTGCGCGAGGAGGAGGGTCTCGCCGCGCGTGTGCTCGAGTCCCTGGACATCACGGTCGAGCGCGTCCGCGCGCAGGTCGTTCGCATCGTCGGATCCGGCGAGGAGGTCACCTCCGGCCAGATCCCGTTCACTCCCCGCGCCAAGAAGGTTCTCGAGCTCGCGCTGCGCGAGGCGCTGAGCCTGGGCCACAACTACATCGGCACCGAGCACATCCTGCTCGGCCTCGTACGCGAGAACGAGGGCGTCGCCGCGCGCATCCTGCTCGATTTCGACGCCGACTCCGAGAAGATCCGCAACGAGGTCATCCGCATGCTGTCCGGGCCCGGCGGCCGCCGCCAGAGCGGCCAGGGCGCCGGCGCCGCCGCGTCCGGCGCGTCGGGCGAGGGCAAGAAGTCCTCCAAGCTGCTCGATCAGTTCGGGCGCAACCTGACCAAGCTCGCCTCCGAGGGCAAGCTCGACCCCGTCGTCGGCCGCGAGACCGAGATCGAGCGGATCATGCAGATCCTCTCGCGCCGCACGAAGAACAACCCGGTGCTCATCGGCGAGCCGGGC
>DATBKW010000081.1:0-2425 GCA_036555665.1 Solirubrobacteraceae bacterium
GACGCGAGGCCATGGGTCGCGGCCAACGCGATGATGGGCGCGCACCGCGCCGTCGTGGCCCACGCCCGCCGCCGTGTCGTCGAGGGCGCCCGCCACCCGGCGCTCGCCCGCGAGGTGAGGGCCCGCGCCGAGGAGGCGCTCGCGCTCCTCGAACAGGGACTCGGCGACTACGCCGTCAAGACGCCCGGCTAGGCCCGCACGAGCGGCAGCTCGAGCGCGAACTTGCCCTGGGCCTCGTCGGTCCCGGCCAGCGGATACTCGCCCGAGAAGCACGCGTCGCAGTGGCGTTCGCGCTCGACGCCCATCGCCTCGTAGACCCCCGCCAGCGACAGGTAGGCCAGCGAGTCGCAACCCAGCTCCTCGGCGATGCCGGCCACCGAGCGCTCGTGGGCGATCATCTCCTCGCGCGTCGACATGTCGATGCCGTAGTGGCAGGGGTGGCGGATCGGCGGCGCCGAGATGCGCATGTGGACCTCGAGCGCGCCGGCGTCGCGCAGCATCGACACGATCTGGCGCGTGGTGTTGCCGCGCACGATCGAGTCGTCGACGACGACGAGCCGCCGGCCGCCGACGATCTCCGGCAGCGGGTTGAACTTCATCCGCAGACCGTGCTTGCGCAGCTCCTGACCGGGCTGGATGAACGTCCGTGCGACGTAGCGGTTCTTGATCAACCCGTCGTCCTGCGGCAGGCCCGACGCGCGGGCGAAGCCGCGCGCCGCGGGGTTGCCCGAATCGGGCACCGAGATGACGAGATCGGCGCTCGGCGCCGGCGCCTCGTGCGCGAGGATCTCACCCATCCGCCCGCGCGCCGCCTGCAGCACGTCGCCGCCCATGCGCGAATCGGGCCGCGCGAAGTAGATGTACTCGAAGACGCAGAACGCCTCTCGCGCGCCGGCGACCACCTGGCGCGTGCGGATCCCGTCCTCGCCGATCGAGATCAGCTCGCCGGGGGCGACGTCGCGCAGCCGGCGGGCACCGATGATGTCGAAGGCACAGGTCTCCGAGGCCACGCAGTAGCTATCGCCGATCATGCCGAGCACCAGCGGCCGCACGCCCGCCGGATCGCGGAAGGCGTAGACGCGCTTCTTGGTCATGACGACCGTCGAGAACGCGCCGTGCAGGCGCGGGATGACGTCGGCGATCGCGTCCTCGATGTCGTCGGCGGGATGGGTCGCCAGCAGCGCGGCGATGATCTCCGAGTCCGACGTCGAGCTGAAGGCGACCTCGCGCTCGCGCAGCTGCGCGTGCAGCTCGACCGCGTTGATGAGGTTGCCGTTGTGGGCCAGGGCCAGCTCGCGGCGGTTGCCGCCCGTGCCCTCGCTGCGGTGCACCGGCTGCGAGTTCTCCCACTCGTTGGAGCCGGTCGTCGAATAGCGCACGTGGCCGATGGCCAGGTCGCCGCTCAGCGCCCGCAGATCGTGCTCCTTGAAGACCTGCGAGACGAGACCGAGCGCGCGCTGGGTGATGATGTAACCGCCGACGTCGGCGGCGGCGATCCCCGCGGATTCCTGGCCCCGGTGCTGCAGCGCGTACAGCGCGAAGTACGCGAGCCGGGCGACGTCGTGCTCCGGAGCGTAGATCCCGAAGACACCGCACTCGTCTCGCGGTCCGTCGCGCTCTTCGAGGAGTGGCTGACCTGCCACGGCGCGGCCCAGCGTAGCAGCGGGCGCGGCCGGTGCCCGCGGAGTGACATGACGCACACGGCGTAGGAGGACGGGAAGGCGACCGCGCGGCGCGCGTCCCTGTTCCCGACATTGTTCTCCCTAAGGAGTCTTTATGACCGCTCCACTCCTCAGGCGCGCCGTCCTCGGTGGCCTGGCCGCCGTGCTCGTCGCGGCGGGGACGGCAGGCGCCGTGATCGGCCTGCCGGCTGACGGTTCCCAGGTCAACAACGACCCGGCGGCCGGCATCGATCCCAACCAGAACGCCGGCGTGTCGGACATCGTCGGCGGCTCGCTTGCTGCGGGTGGCCCGCGCGTGCCGTGGGCGACGTTCGAGCAGCAGTCCGGCAGCTCGCAGCAGATCTTCGTGCGCAAGTTCGTCAACGGGCAGTGGGTCACGCAGGGCCCGTCGCTGAACATCGACCGCAACGTCGAGGCCGAAGCGCCGTCGATCGACTTCGCCGGCGCCGGACGCACGGTGCCGTGGGATGCCTGGTACGAGCCCAACGCAGCGCTCGGTGGTGAGAAGCAGATCTTCGCCAGCCGCTTCATCGCCGCCAGCAACACGTGGCAGCCTGAGGGGCAGGACCGCGGGTCCGGCGTCCCGTCGCTGAACATCAACACCGACAAGGAGGCCGAGAACCCCTCGGTCGCCGGCGGCGCCGCCGTTGCGGGTGCCGATCCGGTGCCGTGGGTCGCGTGGGAGGAGGAGGACGGCAACGTCAACAACTCCGGCAACCACGACCAGATCTTCGTCTCCAAGG
>DATBKW010000082.1:0-19223 GCA_036555665.1 Solirubrobacteraceae bacterium
GGCCAACGTGCCGGGCCCGGCGTACTTGGACTACTACAAGAACGCCCTCGACGACGCGGGCATCGGCTACGACGTCTACGACGTCGACGCCCTCGGCCGCACGGCGCCCACGAACCTCGGCGTGCTCAGCCACTACAGGGCTGTCGTCTGGTACACCGGCGATGACTTCATCGTCCGCGGGCCGAACCAGGTGCGGCCCGGCGGCCCCGCCACCGGCGGCAGTACGGGCACCGAAAAGCTCTTCGACGACGAGATCCTCGCGTCGCGGGACTTCATGAACGAGGGCGGCAAGCTCCTCGTGACCGGCAAGAACGCGCTCGAGGGCGCGTGGGAGCAGTTCCTCTACAACCCGCTCGGGCCGACGCCGCCTAAGCCGCTGTGCCCTCAGAACACGTCGATCGGTCAGGGCGCCCTGGCCAACGACCCACCGGGCCAGAACTTCAACTGCGTGGCGGTCTCCAATGACTTCCAGCAGTACTGGCTCGGCGCCTACCTGCCGATCACGATCGACCCGGCCTCGCCGTTGCTCGAGACGCCGGTGCTCGGCAGCACCGAGTTCGCCCTCAACGGCGGCGACTCGGCCGACAACCAGGACAACCTGTACTCGCTGCTGACGACGTCGAGCATCCTCAAGCCCGACACCTATCCGCAGTTCAAGAGCGAGCAGGCGATCAAGGTCGACGGCCCGCCGGCCTTCGACCCGCCGACCGGGAGCCACTACGTCTACTCGCAGCAGGCCGATTCGGCCTACAAGCGGCTGACGCAGACGGTCGATCTCACCGGCAAGACGTCGGGTGAGCTGAAGTTCAAGATGTCCTTCGACACGGAGCCGGAGTACGACTTCGTGTTCGTCGAGGCTCACACGGTCGGACAGGACGACTGGACGACGCTGCCCGACAAGAACGGCAACACGAGCGACGACACCGGAGCAGGCTGTCCGGACAACGACCCGTTCTGGCTGCAGGAGAACCCGTTCCTGACGCACTACATCACCCGCAGCGGGACGACCGGCGCGTTTACGTGCGCGCCGACCGGCACCAGCGGGGCGTGGAATGCGGCGACGGGCAACTCCGCCGGGTTCCAGGACTGGGACGTAGACCTCACCGCGTACGCGGGGAAGCAGGTCGAGGTGTCGATCACCTACGTGAGCGACCCCGCCACCCAGGGCCTCGGCGTGTTCGTCGACGACACCGAGATCCTGGCGGACGGCGCGACCGTCAGCCAGACGTCGTTCGAGGACGACCTCGGCGGCTGGAGCGTCCCGGGCGCGCCGGCGGACAGCGGGCCCAACAGCAATGACTGGGAGCGCACCGAGTCCGTCGGCTTCATCGACGGCCCGGGCATCGCGACCGATCACTCGCTCTACTGGGGCTTCGGCCTCGAGGGCGTGGCCGATCGCGCCAAGCGCGCTCAGCTGATGGGCGACGCGATGAGGTACTTCGGCGTCGGTTAGCGCCGCTGCCTCGTGACGTTCGTTCGAGGGGCCGCCTCCGGGCGGCCCCTCGTCGTTGCTAGGCGGCGCGGCGGTGCGTGGCGCGGGGCGTCGCGGGGCGCGCGATGAGGCTCGCGCGGACGAGCTCGCGCTGGCGATCGTGGCGGTCGCGCAGGGAGAGCACGACACCCAGGGCCTGCTGCTTGGTGGCGAGTGCGGGGCGCGGCGCGTTCATGGTCATCATGATCGGCAGCGCGGCCCTTTGATTGAAGTGTGTCGACCCCCTTCTTGCGGTGTGGACGACCACACCCGGGACCTGCGGTCTGCGCCCCGGCCAGGAGCCGCCGCTGCGCACACTGTCCGCCGGTGCGCGCGCGGCGCTTGCCGTAGGAAGTGGGAAGTCCTACTGTCCACTTCATGAGCGCCGCCGATGCCGTCCTCAAGCCCGACTTCGCCGCCAGGCGCAAGCACTTCATCTTCACCGACGAGCACGAGGCGCTGCGCGAGTCGATCCGCAGCTTCGTCGTGCGCGAGCTGCAGCCGCACGCCGAGGAGTGGGAGGAGACGACGTTCCCCGACTGGGTGTTCACGCGGATGGGCGAGCTTGGCTTCCTCGGTCTCGACAAGCCGGAGGAGTACGGCGGTCAGGGCGGCGACTACTACTCCTCGCTGGTGCTGGCCGAGGAGATCGTCCACTCGCAGTCGGGCGGCCTGGCGATGGGCGTCGCCGTGCAGACCGACATGGCGATGCCGCCGATCCTCGCCTTCGGCACCGAGGAGCAGAAGCAGCGGTGGCTCGTGCCCGCGATCCGCGGCGAGGCGATCCTCTGTCTCGGGATCACCGAGCCCGATGCCGGCTCCGACGTCGCGGGCATCAAGACCCGCGCGGTGCGCGACGGCGACGAGTACGTCATCAACGGCTCGAAGACCTACATCACCAACGGCCATCGCGCGCACGTGATCGTGCTGGTGACGAAGACCGATGTGGACGCGGGCTACGACGGCTTCACGCTGTTCCTCGTGCCGATGGACGCGCCGGGCGTGATCCGCGAGAAGAAGCTCGAGAAGCTCGGCATGCACGCCTCCGATACGGCGCTGCTCGCCTTCCAGGACGTGCGTGTCCCGGACAGCGCCGTGCTCGGCCAGGTCGGCAAGGGCTTCTACCACATCATGTGGGAGCTCCAGGGCGAGCGGCTGATCGGCGCCGCCGGCTGCGTGGCGGGCGCCCAGCGCGTGTTCGAGCAGACGCTGCAGTACGCGACCGAGCGCACCGCGTTCGGGCGCCAGATCGGCAAGTTCCAGGTCAACCGCCACAAGTTCGCCGAGATGGCGACGAAGATCGAGGCGGCGCGCCAGCTGGTGTACACGACGGCGTGGCGCTTCGCCGGCGGCCAGTACCCGGTGCGCGAGATCTCGATGGCAAAGCTCTACGCCGCGCGAGTGGCGGTCGAGGTGGCCGACGAGTGCATCCAGATCCACGGCGGCGCGGGCTACATGAAGGAGTACGGCGTCGAGCGCGTGTGGCGCGACATGCGCCTGAACCGGATCGGCGCCGGGACCGACGAGATCATGCTCGACGTGATCGGGCGCTCGTACGGGCTCTGATTGGACTCGGCGCGGGAACGCGGGCGCGGCGGGCGGTGTACCCGTCGTATGCGCCGCGCCGTTGTCGCTCTCATCGCTGCCCTCGCCCTGCCCGCCGCCGCAGGCGCGAAGGAGGTCACCGCCGTCACCGTCTGCGGCGCCGATGCCTGCACGCGCGCGACGGATCACGCGTCGCGGGATGCCTTCATGCACGCGGGCGGCGTGGCGGAGGAGGCCCCGGGCACGCCGCAGCGCTCCTACCGCCTGCGCGTCAGCGTCGACGAGCCGGGCGCCGGGCATGTGGAGGACTGGATCGCCTATTGGTTGCCGGATGCCGGCCTCCTCGCCTCTCGCGACGAGAGCACCGGCAGCCTGGTGTTCACGGGCGTCGACGCGCCACTCGCGGACGTCCTGCGCCGTGCGGCCCGCGGCCACGAGGCGCGGCCGCCGCGGCGCTTCGTGCGCCACGAACCGGTGGCGCGGGTCGTCGAGGTCGTCGAGCCGCCTGCGCCACGGCCGGTCGCGGCCGATGCCGGCGGCGGCGCACCGTCGCTGGCGTGGGCGGGTGTCGTGGGCGCGGTGGTGCTGCTCGGCGCCGCGGGCGTCGCGCGGGTGCGCCGGCGCTGACGTGGCGTTAGCGTTCGGCGCATGGACGAGGAGGTTGTGCCGGTTCTCCGTGTCGAGGACGCGACGCGGGCTGTGGACTGGTACGGGCGGCTGGGGTTCGTGAAGGAATGGGAGCATCGGTTCGAGCCCGGCTTCCCCTGGTTCGTCTCTGTGGCTCGGGGCAACGTTCGGCTCTACCTCTCCGAGCACACGGGCGACGCTCGTCCGGACACCTTGATCCACCTCTACGTCAAGGACGTCGACGCCGTGTCGGCGGAGTTCGCAATTCCGGTCGATGAAGATGGGCTCGCCGGACGGGAATGCGACCTCGTGGACCCAGACGGCAACCGCCTTCGCGTCGCCACGCGGCGATCCTGACCGCGCCGGCGTAGCCTCGGCGTTCGTGTCGGCCGGAACCGGGCGCCCGGGTCCGTTCGAGCACGGCCACGGCAAGCGCGACCCCGTGGAGGCCGAGGTCGGTGCCGCGACCCGGGAGGCCGAGGTCGGTGCCGCGACCCGGGCGTTCGTGCGCCGCGCGCAGACGCTCGGCGTCCCCGTCCACGCCGACCTCTACGGCGCCGGGATTCACGACTGGCCATACTGGCAGCGCGAACTGCACCGCGCCCTGCCTCAGCTGCTCGGCGCCATCCGCTGAGCGTCGCCCCGAATGCCGCCCACCCCGCCGTTCACCGAGGAGCACGAGGCGCTGCGCGACTCCATCCGGCGCTTCGTGGCCGGCGAGCTGCGGCCGCACGCGGCGCAGTGGGAGGAGGAGCGCTGGTTCCCGGATGACGTCTTCACGAAGCTGGCGAGCGTCGGGTTCCTCGGCCTCAAGTACCCCGAGGAGTACGGCGGCCAGGGCGGCGATTACCTTCACGACGCCGTCTTCGCCGAGGAGATGGCGCGCTGCGGCTCGGGTGGGGTGGCGGCCGGCGTCGGCGCGCACGTCGGGATCGCGACGCCGCCGGTCTGGAAGTTCGGCACCGAAGATCAGAAGCGCCGCTACCTTGCGCCCGCGATCGCCGGCGAGAAGATCGCCGCGCTGGCGATTACCGAGCCGGGCGCGGGATCCGATGTCGCGTCGATCGCCACGCGTGCGCAGCGCACGGACGGCGGCTTCGTCGTCAACGGCGAGAAGACCTACATCACCAACGGCGTGCGGGCCGCCTTCTACGTCACCGCCGTCAAGACCACCGCCCACGGCGGCCACCACGGCCTCAGCTTCCTGATCGTCGACGCGGGCGAAGGCGTCAGCGCTGCGAAGCTCGACAAGCTCGGCTGGCACGCGTCGGACACCGCGACCGTCGCCTTCGAGGACGTCTTCGTGCCGGAGGAGAACCTGCTCGGCGAGGAGCACGAGGGCTTCGGGCTCGTCATGGCCAACTTCCAGTGGGAACGGCTCCTTATGGCGCTCGGCGCCGTCACCGCGATGGACGTCGCGCTCGAGCGCACGATTGCGTACACGAAGGACCGCCACGCCTTCGGCCGCCCGCTGACCAAGCACCAAGCGGTCAGGCACCGCCTCGCCGACATGGCGACCACCGCTCACGTCTCTCGCTGCGTCACCTACGACGCGCTACGACGCTTCGCCGCCGGCGAGGACGCCCTACGCGAGGTGACGATGGCCAAGCTCGCCACGCAGCGCGCGGCCTTCGACGTCATCGACGCCTGCCTGCAGCTGCACGGCGGCGCGGGCTACATGCGCGAGTACGAGATCGAGCGCATGGCCCGCGACGCCCGCCTCGGCCCGATCGGCGGCGGCACCGACTAGGTGATGAAGGAGATCCTCGGGAAGACCATGGGGCTGTAGCGGCCCAGCGCAAGGGAACCGCTTCGCGCGCGCGGGTGTACCAAGCACGATGCGCCGCCTCGCCTGCACCCTCACCATCCTCACCGTCCTCGCAGCCCCAGCAGCGGCACCCGCGAAGGAGATCGGCTCGCTCAGGGTCTGCGGGCCCGACGGCTGCCACCCGGTCACAGACCGCGCCGCCCTGCACGCCTTCCTCGAAGGCGGCTACGAGACGCTCGCACCCAAGAGCGGCGGCAGGTTCTACGCCGTCAAGGCCACCATGCGTCACGAGGGTGAGTACGCCGGCGGGTTCACCCTCCAGTACGTCCCCGCGGTCAACCTCATGCGCGCCGAGGCCGAGTACGGCAAGCACAAGTGGCTGCGCCCCGCCGGCGTCACCGCCCGCGCGCTGCGCCGCGCCGCCCACGGCCTGCGCCCGTACCCGGCCGACGAGCTCGGGCCCACCCGCGAGCCGTCGCCCGCGCCGGCCGCGAGCCCACCGGCCCGGGTCTCGAGCTCGGCGCAGGGCGACGGCTCCTCGCGGCTCGGGCTGGCCGGCGGCGCCGGCGCTCTCGTCATCGCGCTCCTCGCGACGACGCTGGTGATTCGGCGCCGCCGCCGCGCCTCCTGACCGCCGGCGCGCCGGCCCGCTTCGCTACCCTCGGCTGAATGGCGACAGCCGAGCGCACGCTTCGGCGAACTGAGCTGCGCACCCTCGCGATCCTCGGCGTCCCGACCTTCGCGCTCGCGCTCGCCATCACGACGGTCTCGACGTACCTGCCGGTCCTCGCCGAGCACTTCTCGGACTCGACGATCGTCGTCGGCCTGCTCATCGGCGGCGAGGGGCTCATCGCGCTGTGGCTGCCGCTGGTCGTCGGCTCGTGGTCGGACTCGCTGAGCACCCCGATCGGCCGCCGCCTGCCCTTCATCATCGGCGCGACGCCGCCGCTCGTCGCCGCGCTCGCACTCCTCGGCTTCGTGAGCTCGATCGCGGCCGCGGCGATCGTCGTGGCGCTGTTCTTCGTCGGGTACTTCGTGGCCTACGAGCCCTATCGGGCGCTCTACCCCGACCTCGTCGACACCGCGATCGCGGGGCGCGCGCAGGCCAGCCAGGCCATCTTCCGCGGCCTCGGCACGTTCCTGGCCCTCGTCGGCGGCGGCCTGCTGATCTCGATCGCCGAGCCGCTGCCCTTCGTCGCGGCCGCCGTCATCGTGGCGGCGAGCCTCGGCGCCTTCTGCTGGGCCGGCGTCAGCTACCGGCGCCGCGAGCGGCGCGTCGACGACGAGCCGATCGCCATGGTCTGCCGGCACATCGTCGGGATGGTGCGCGGCAACCGCGCTCTGCAGGCCTTCCTGGCCGCCAACGCGCTCTGGGAGCTCGCGCTGTCGGCACTGAAGACGTTCGTCGTCCTCTACGTCACCAGGTCGCTGGGCATCTCGCTGGCGGGATCGTCGCTGGCGATCGGCCTCGCCGCGGTGATCGTTCTGGGCGGCGCGCTCGTCAGCGGCGGCCTCGGCGACCGCCTGGGCCGCGTGCGGGTCATGCGCCTGTCGCTGATCATCTACGGCATCGGCCTGCTGGTGCCGTTCGTGACCACGACTGCGTGGGTCGTCGCGCTCGCCGTCCCGCTCGTGGCCTTCGGCGGCGGCGTCACGATGTCGCTGCCCTACGCGTTGCTCATGCCGATGATGCCCTCGGGCGCGCACGGCGCCGTCACCGGGCTGTACTCGCTCAGCCGCGGCCTCGGCACGGCGCTCGGGCCGCTGCTCGCCGGCGTCGCGATCGAGGCGGCCGGCGGCGACTTCCGCTGGATGTGGCTCGTGTGTGCCGCCGCGACCCTGCTGTCGATCCCCGTCATGCGGCCGCTGCGCGACGACACGCGCTGACTGGCTGGTCGGTCAATAGGATCTCCGGCTTCCTGATTAGACCGAAGAGGAGACGTGCATGGGAGTTCTCGACGACAAGGTGGCGATCGTCACCGGCAGCGCCCGCGGCATCGGCAAAGCGACCGCGGAGCTGTTGTCCGAGCACGGCGCCAAGGTCGTCGTCAACGACCTCGACGGCGACGCGGCCAACGAGACCGCCGATGCGATCGCGGGCGAGACCGCGGTCTACGCGGGCGATCTGACCGCCGAGGGCTCGCCCGAGGCGCTCGTGCAGACGGCCATCGACGCCTGGGGCAGGATCGACATCATCGTCAACAACGCGGGCTACACGCTGGACGCGCCCATCCACAAGATGAGCGACGACTGGTTCCAGAAGATGCTCGACATCCACCTCGTCGTCCCCTTCCGGGTCATCCGCGCGGCCGCCCCGCACCTGCGCGAGCCGGCCAAGGTCGAGCGCGAGGAGGGCCGTGAGGTCTTCCGCAAGATCGTCAACGTCTCCTCGATCAGCGGCACGATGGGCAATGCCGGCCAGGCCAACTACGCGGCCGGCAAGGCCGGCGTCGTCGGCCTGACCAAGACGCTGGCCAAGGAATGGGGCCAGTTCAAGGTCAACGTCAACGCGGTCGCCTTCGGGTACATCGAGACGCGCCTGACGGCCTCCAAGGACGACACGAACGTGGTCGAGATCCGCGGCGAGAAGGTCCAGCTCGGCATCCCCGACCAGATGCGCGGCATGGCCTCGATGTTGATCCCGCTCGGCCGGCCCGGCACGCCGGAGGAGGCGGCCGGCGGCGTCTTCTTCTTGTGCTCGCCGTGGAGCAACTACGTCCACGGCCAGACGCTCAACATCACGGGCGGGCAGTTCACCGGCATGACGACGTGACCGCCGTCGCGGTCGTCGGCGGCCGGCGATCGCCGTGGCTGGACTACGATCTTCCGGTCGATCAGGGAGGTGACCTGTGAAGATCGTCAAGCCCGGTCCGGACCGCGACGTCCCGCGCGGGATCCTCGGCGGCTCCGAGCTGTCGCAGGCCACGGCCGGCGCCACCAACATCTACATGGCCAGGTTCCGCGTGCCGGCCGGCGCGCGCTCGCGCCCGCACTACCACGCCAACTGCGAGAGCGCGCTCTACATGCTGTCCGGGCGCATCGCGATCCACTGGGGCGAGCACCTCGAGCAGACGCTCGAGGTCGAGCCCGGCGACCTGCTCTACGTGCCCCCGCGCGAGACGCACGTCGTCGTCAACCTCTCAGACGACGAGCCCGCCGACTACGTCGTCGCGCGCGACTCGCCCACCGAGGACTCCGTCGAGGTCCCGTGGGCCGAGGAGGGTGGTCAGCTCTAAGCGACGTCAGAGGCGACCGGGACCGCGAAGCGCCCGTCCGCCAGCCCCGCCGCGCGGAGCACGTGCGCCGGCGCGCCGGAGCCCAGCCGCTCGACCAGCCAGCGCAGCGAGCCCCGGTCGCCGACCACGTCGCGCCAGCCGTCGAGGCGGCGCTCGATCTCGTCGAGCGAGGCCGCGGTCGCCACGACGTCGACGCGCCCGCCGCCCGGCGTGCCCTCGTGCTGCATGACGTAGAGCTCGCCGGTCTCGGCGACCCACGCCGCGCGAAAGCGCGGCGCGTGCCAGTCATCCCCGAGCCACCACAACCCCACGTCGTGCTCGCGCGAGATGTCGCGGCGCTTGTCGGCGGCGTAGAAGGCGCCGAGGGAGAGATAGGTCGTCGTCGCGGCCATGGCGGGCTCCCGTCTCGTAACCGGAAAGATCGTTCCGGGTAGTATACGGAAAGAAGATTCCGGTTGATCGGCGCATCGGGGTGCCGAGCCGCCGGGTACCCTCGCCGCTCAGATGACCACCACGAACCTGGCCCGCCCCCGCCGCGCCGACGCCGAGCGCAACCGCGCGCGCATCCTGGCGGCGGCGAGCGAGCTGTTCGCCGAGCGCGGGCTCGACGCCTCGATGCCCGAGCTGGCCGAGCGCGCCGGGGTCGGGATCGGCACCGTCTATCGCGCCTTCCCCGATAAGGACCACCTCCTCGGCGCCGTGATGGCCGAGCGCCTGCGCTGGCTGGCGGGCGAGATCGAGGCCGCGGCGCAGGCCGACGACCCATGGGCGGGCTTCACCGACGTCATCTGGAAGGGCGCGGCCCTGCACGTCAAGGACCGGGCCTTCCACCAGTGCATGCGCGCGGCGCTCGAGCTGCCCGAGGTCCGCGAGGCGCGCGGGCGCACGCTCGACGCCTTCCAGCGCCTCATCGGGCGCGCGCAGGCCGCGGGCTCCATGCGAGGCGACGTGGTGGCCGAGGACATCCCGATGCTGCTGGCGGGCGTCGGCCTCTCGCGGGCGGCCGGCCCCGGCGCCGCCTGGGAGCGCCATCTCGCCGTCGTGATCGACGGCCTGCGCGCCGAGGGCGCGCACCCGCTGCCCAGGCGCCCGCTCAGCCGCGGCCGGCTCGACGCGATCGTGTCCGAGCTGCCCTGTCCGCGCTAGGAGGCCTCGACAGCCCGCTTGATCGACTGCGCGAAGTCGTCGGCGCCCTTGCGCGCCGAGCGCAGCGCGGGCCCGACGACGAGCTTGCCGACGAAGGTGTGCGGCACGATCACGTTGTAGAACGAAAGCTGCGTCTTCCCCTCGCCGGCCGACGCGAGGTCGTAGCCGCCTTCGGGTGTGACGACCGGCCCGGTCGAGACCTCGCGCCAGCGGATCCTCGTCGACGGCTCGACCTCGGTCAGCTCGAACTGCCGCTTGAACTTCACGCCGCCGTCCTTGACCGTGCTCGCGTAGACCGTCCCGACGCCCGGCGGTCCCTCGGTCGTCTGCCTGATCTCGAGAACCCGCTTGCTGAACTTCGCGTCGTTCTCGCCGTCGGCGAGGAAGGCGAACACCTCCTCGATCGGCCGGTCGATCACGACCGTCGCCCCGAACCGTCCACCAGCCACGGCGCCCTCCTCGGGTGGTTGCGCGGAAAGGCCATCAAGGCTAACCAGCGGCCAACCCCAGCGTGAACGCGCAGCCGCTGAAGTAGTCGCCGGCGGGCGAGGCGAGGTAGGCGATGAGCGCGGCGACGTCCTCGTCGTCGGTGGCGTCGTCGGGCAGCACCGCGCTCGTGCGGATCGCGTAGCGCGCCCACTCGATCGACAGCGTTCGCGCCGTGTTCTCCAGCGCGGCGGCAAGCGCGCCCGCGTGCGCGCCGTCGCGCGGGCGCGGCGCGAGCAGCACGAGCTTGCCGCCCGCGCCCGGACGCCAGATCGCGTTGGCCACCGCGCGGGTGGCGTTCCAGCTTCGGTCCAGCCCCGCGCGCAGGCCGTCGACGCCGCCACCGGCGGCCACGAACGGCGCGGCCGCGTCGCAGACGAGCGTGTCCACGGCCCCGAGCGCGGCGGCCGCGACCGCCAGCGCCTCCTCGTCGTCGGGGTCGGCCGTCAGCGCCACCGTCGTCGCCCCGAGCGCGCCGCAGCACGCGGCCACACGCTCGGCGCCACCGGCGGTGGCCACCACCGTCCCCTCGAGGACCCCGTCGCGCAGCATCGGCGGGACAGTAGCCTGCGCGCCACGGATGGCGGTGCGGACCCACCCCAAGCGAGCAACACTGCCGCTGCCGGGCGGCCGCGAGGGCGCCGGCGTCACGGTCACGCCGATGCGCACGGCCGAGATCCTCTCGCCGCCGCGCTTCCTGCAGCGCCCGTCCGGTCCGCTGTCGCGGCCGCGCGGGCTCGGCCTGCTGACGCCCAGAAGCCGCTGGACGTGGGTGCCGGTCCCCTGCTTCCTGGTCGAGCACCCGGAGGTCGGCCCGTTCCTGATCGACACCGGGCTGCCGCCGGCGGCCGCCCATGACGTCGCCGAGGCTCTCGGGCGCCGCGGCGTGATCGCCTACAAGGTCCGCATGGACGAGGGCTGGGCGGTCACCGACCAGCTCGTCGCCCGCGGCCTGGACCCGCTGGGCATCGACCTTGTGGTCATGACCCACATGCACTACGACCACACGGGCGCCGTCGCGCAGCTCCCGCGCTCGACCTTCGTGGTCAACGGCCGCGAATGGCAGGCCGCGGTGGACGGCGGCTTCCTGCACGGCTACCGCCGCGCGCTGTTCGACCACGGCTACGAATGGCGCACGCTGGACTTCGACTCGCCGCAGGTCGGCTCGTTCGCCTCCTTCGGCCGCGCGATCGACCTGTTCGGCGACGGCTCCGTGCGGCTGCTCTCGACGCCCGGGCACAGCAAGGGCCACATGAGCGTGCTGCTGCGCCTGCGCTCGGGCCGCGAGCTGCTGCTGGCCGGCGACGCCGCCTTCGCTCGCCGCTCGATCGACGAGGAGCTCGTGCCGGTCTTCCTCGAGGACGTCCATACCTACCTGCGCTCGCTGCGCGAGATCCGCCGGTATCTCGAGCTGACGCCGAGCGCCCTGGTCATCTGCGGCCACGACGCCGAGAGCTGGCCGCAGGTCCGCGAGCGCTACGACTGAGCGCAACCTCTGGGCCCCGGAAGGGGTTGGGAGCCCTGATGCGCCGATTCGCACCGCTGACGATCCTCCTCGCCGCCCTGGCCGTGGCGCCCGCCGCCCATGCCCGCGTGGTCGTCGTCGCCTCCGGCGACGGGGCGGCCACGCTCACCGACGTGACGACCAACAAGGTCGCCGCTCGCGTGGCGGTGGGCGGGCGCTCGCGTGCGGCGGCGGTCGCGCCCGACGGCACCCGCGGCTACGTCGCCGCCGGGCGGCGCGTCGTCGCGATCGACCTCGCCACGCGCCGCGTCGTCGGTGCCGCGAGGACGCCCGGGACGGTCAACGCGCTCGCCGCGTCAGACGACGGACAGCGCCTCTACGCCGCGCGGCGCGGGGCACTCGACGTCCTCGACGCGGCGAAGATGACCGTCATCGCATCGATCGGCCTGGGCAAACGGGCAAGCGGCGCGGCGCTTGCGCTGTCCTCGGATGCCACGCGCGCCGTCGTCGTGCTCGACTCCAGGCGCGTGGGCATCGTCGACCTCGTCGGCTTCCGCCTCTCCCGGCGCGTGCAGCTCGCGGGCGCGACCGGGGCGGCGTTTGCGCCCACCGCCTCGAACGCCTACATCGCCACGCACGGGCGCAGCGGCTCGCGCCTCGTGCGCCTGAACGCCGCGAGCGGCCGCGTCACCCGCACGATCCGTCTCGGCAAGGGCCTCGGCGGCGGGGTCGCCTTCACCGAGGACGGCCGCCGCGCGATCGTCGGCTCGGCCCGCGGCGCCGCCGTCACCGCCGTCGTCGAGCTCGCGCGCGGCAGGGTGCTGCGGGTGCGCACGGGCCGCGGGCCGGGCGCGCCCGCCGCCTCGCCGGACGGCACACGCATCTACATCGCCGACGGCGGCTCGGGCACCGTTTCGGTGCTGAGCGCGCTGTCGTTCAAGCGGCTGACCGTGCAGCGCATCGGCTCGCGCAAGCACCCGGCGGGCGTCGCCGTGCAGCCGGGCGTCGCGCTGATCACCGGCACGCCGGGCAACGACGTCCTGCGCGGCACGCGCGGGATGGATCGCATCGACGCGCTCGCCGGCGACGACCAGCTCAGCGGAGGCCGCGACGACGACGTTCTGCTCGGCGGGCCCGGCAACGACTCGCTCGCCGGCGGCCCGCGCGACGACGTCCTCGACGGCGGCGACGGCGATGACCGCATGTTCGCCTCGGCCGGCAACGACCAGCTGTTGGGCGGGCCGGGCAACGACTACGGCAACGGCGGCACCGGCAACGACAAGGTCGACGGCGGGGACGGCAACGACTCGCTCGACGGCGGCGACGGCGACGACGTCGTCCTCGGTGGCCTGGGCGACGACCGCATCAAGGAGATGGGCCTGGGCAACGACCGCCTGCTCGACGGCGGTCCCGGCAACGACTACGTCGACGGCAACCGCGGCTCGGACACGATCGAGGGCGATGCCGGCAACGACTCGCTGTTCGGCAGCTCCGGCTCGGAGATGATCGACGGCGGTGACGGCGACGACACGCTCGACGGCGGGACCGGCGGCGACCGGCTGTACGGGCGCACCGGCAACGACGTGATCAAGGGCGATTCCGGCCGCGACACGATCTACGGCTCCTACGGCACCGACACGCTCGACGGCGGCTCGGGCGAGGACTACCTGTCGGGCTCGTACGGCGCCGACGAGATCACCGGCGGTCCCGGCGAGGACGAGATCCTGGGCGGCACCGGCAACGACGTGATCCGCGCCGCCGACGACTCGAGCGACCATGTCGACTGCGGGCCGGGCCGCGACACCGTCTACGTCGAGGACACCGCGCCGACCCGCGACGACCTGCGCAACTGCGAGAAGGTCGTGCCGATCCCGCCGGAGCCGGCCAGCGACGCCCCCAGCGCAGCGAGCAACATCACGGGCACGCCGGGCGACGACGTGCTGGTGGGCACGGCGGGCGACGACTCGCTCTTCGGCCAGGACGGCAACGACTCGCTGTTCGGCGAGGACGGCAACGATTACGTCGACGGCGTCAACGGCGACGACACGCTGCGCGGCGGCAACGGCGACGACGAGATCCACGGCCGCAACGGCAACGACCTCATCCTCGGCGGCCCCGGCAACGACACGATCACCGGCGACCGCGGCAACGACGTCATCAACGGCGAGGACGGCGACGACGTCATCGACGGCAACCTCGACGACGACACGATCGAGGGCGCCGCCGGCAACGACCGCATCAACGTCGTCGGCGGCGGCTTCGACCGCGTGAGCTGCGGCGACGGCCAGGACGTCGTCTTCGCCGACGTCGGCGACGAGGTCAACGCCAACTGCGAGGACGTGCGCCGCTAGGGCATCGAACGTCCGTGACGTAACAATGGAGTGTTACGTCACGGACGTTCGCGGCCTGGCCTATGCGACGCGCGCCGCGGGGTGCGCCGGGTGTTCTTCCAGGGCGTCCCAGAGCGCGTGCATCGTCGGGGCAAGGTGGGACAGCTCCTCGAGGTGCTGCTCGCTGAGGGCCTCGAGCTGCCGTGAGCCGCGCTCGGTGAGGCGCAGGCGGACCGCGCTCGGATTGTCGGGATCCCGATTGCGGGTGATCAGGCCCGCCTCCTGCGCGCGGTCGACGAGGCCGACGGCGCTGTGGTGGCGCAGCAGGAGCCAGTGAGCGACGTCGCCGACGGTCGGCCCGCGCTCGTCGCCGTGGCCGCGAATCGCCAGGAGCAGCTGATGCTGGGCCGGCGTCACCCCTGCCTCCCGGGCCTGTTGCTCACTCCAGCGCAGGAAGCGCCGCAACCCGGTGCGCAGCTCCAGGAGCCGCCGGTAATCCTCGTTTGTGGGAGTGGCGCTGACGGGCATATCGTACTAAGATATCGTGGCACGATATACGGAGGGTCAAACCATGGCCACTTTCTGCAAGACGTATCCCGACGCAGCCGCCGCCGAGGAGGCGGTCGCGGAGCTGCGCGCCGCGGGCGTGCCGGACCACGCGATCCGGATGCTGGCCGGCCAAGGACTGCACGACATCCGCCGCGAGCCCGTCGGCATGTGGGCGCGCACGCTGCGGCCAGACGCGCCCGTGGGCACGTACGCCAACCGCAAACGCCTGCGCCGCCAGGGCTACGGGACCTTCGCGGGCGATCCGGACAGTCAGCGCAAAGGCTCCTTCGCCGACGCCGACCGCGACGTGGTCGTCACCTACGACGGCGGCGAGCACGCGCACGTCGCCGGCCGTCAGGAGCTGATGCGCCTCCTGCACGACTGGCACGTCGTCGACGCCGACGCCGAGCACGTCATCGACGAGCTCCACGCGGGGCACGCGACGGTCGTCGTCGAGATCTCGGATCTCCCGCCCGACGCGGTGCGCGCGCGCCTGGAGGAGGCCGACGCGACGGCCTAGTCGGCCTTCTCGTAACGTCTGACCGGTAACGGCGGCCGGCGGCGCCGATCCGGCAAGGACGCAGAACCGAAGGAATACCGGAGGTATTTCGAGGTTCGAGGACGCCGCCGGTCGGGGATCGACGGCTGTCGTTTCCGGTCGAACGTTGCGGGAAGACCCACTAGATCGCCATGACGCAACAGCCGTTCGGGAGGCGCAGTCCGGCCTCCTGAACGGCCGATGCGGCCGCGAGTGCTCACACGCGCGGCATCATGCGAGTTCGGATCGCAGGATGTCGGAGACCGGGCGCCGAGCACTGATGCGAGCCGGCAGAGCGGTGAGGCCCGTCACGACGATGACGGTGACCGGCACCACGGCGAGCAACTGCCAGAGCGGCGGCATCGTCGTCGAGTCAGGATCCACGGCGGCCAATAGTGCAAGGCCCCCGGGGATGCCCAGGATGGCGCCGGCGAGCGCGGGCAGGACCTGTGCCGTCGAGAGGCCCGCGCTGACCTGCTGCGGGGTCGCGCCGAGCGCACGCGCGAGCGCTGATGACCATCTGGCGTCGAAGGCCGTCGCCCACGTGATGAAGATCGTGTTGACGGCTGCCAGCGCGACGAGCGCGAGCGTGATCGCGAGCAGCACGTGGTTCAACCGGTCGGCCCGAACACTGTTGGAGCCCTCCGCGATGTCGGCGTGGGCGGCCAGCGCGGCGACGATCCCGCTGACCGTGACCGCGATGCCGACCACGGCGAGCAGAGTGCGGCGAGGCCGCCTGGCGGCCACGCGCAGTCCGAGGAGCAGCGGGACGGGCAGTCGCGCCGAGATCCCGATCAGCCAAGGCATGCGCCAGGGTGGGCGGGCCGCGTCGGCGAGCGCGAGGACCGTGCTCGTGCGGGCTGCGCGGATGGCGGGAACGAGGGTCGCGGCGACCGCCACCGCGAGCGCGACGGCGACCACAATGCCGACGGTCGAGAGCGTCACGGTCCGCGCACCGGCACTGCCGAGAAGGCCGGCGCCGGCCTCGGTGAGCATGGGAGCGGTCAGCCATCCAACGGCGATTCCGGCCGCCGCCGCGACGAGGGCCACGACGACGTACTCGGCGAGGAGCACGGCGGCGACCAGGCTCGGGGTGCCGCCGACCGCCTTGAGCAGGCCGACGCGCCGGACCTGGTCGGCCATCCTGCCTCCGACGAGGACCGCGACGCTCGCCACGGCGAGAAGGGCAAGCAGCCAGGCGCCCGTCAACAGGGCTCGGCGCTGGTTCTTGACGACGTTCCCGCTCGCGTCACGGATGTCCTGCCAGGCCTGCATGACGGTCGGCGGCGGACCGGAGCCGTGTGTGCCTTCTGATGTGGGGGGCGGATTGCGATGGGCGACGAACGCGGGCGCTGCCGCCGGGTCGGCCAGCTTCAGGTTCAGGGTGTACACGGGCGAGTAGTTGGCCGGTGCGAGCCTCGTCGCATCCTTCTTGGTGAGCCATACCAGGCCGGTGTCGGCGTCGCCTTGGCACTGATTGGCCAGGCAGGCCGGCTCGGGATAGGGCGGCGTGGCGGCGGTGACGGCGACGCCGGCGACCCGGAAAGACCGCGCGGCGCCGCGCGTCTGCACCGATGGCTTGCCGTCTCGTCCGGGCTCGACGTCGACCGGCTTGAGGGTGACGCGATCACCCGGCGAGATGCCGAGCGCGTCGGCGAAGGCGGCCTCGACCACCAAGCCGCCGTCGCGTATCCAGCCGCCCTTGATCGGCTTGGGCTGATCGACGGCGGCCGCCGCGGTATCGCGGCCTTCGGTTTGGGTCATCATCGTGTGGCCATTGGCCTCCAGGAGCGCAGCGGCCACGGGGTACGGGCCGCTGTGCCCGACGACGCCCGGAGCGTTCGTCAGCGCCTCGACATCGCGCGGGTCGAGGGCGGCGGTGCCGCTGCGCGGGAACACCGCTGCGACCACGTCGGGCCCCGCCGTCGCCTCGCGGGTGGTCTGGTAGGGCTTGTCGATCACGCCGCGCAGGACGAGCCCGAGGGTGAGCGTGGTGGTGGCGGCCGCGATCGCCAGCAGCAGGAGTGCGGCCTCGGCCGGGCGCCGGCGCAGGTCGCGCGCCGCGAGGCGGCCGACGAGCAGAACGCGGCCCATCGTCAGTGCTCCAGCCCGACGAGGTCGCCGAGCGACCCGGTCGTCCCGCGGGTCAGCCGTGTCTCCTCGACGAAGGCGCCGTCGCGCATCGAGATCAGTCGGTCGGCGGTCGCCGCGATGCGCTCGTCGTGGGTGACGATCATCAGCGTCTGCCCCGCGGATCGCAGGCCGTCCAGCAGTCGCAGCACGTCCAGGGTTGCGGCGCTGTCGAGGTTGCCGGTCGGTTCGTCGGCGAGGACGACGAGCGGGTCGTTGCTCAGTGCCCGGGCGATGGCAACCCGTTGGCGCTGCCCGCCCGAGAGGGCCGAGGGCAGATGCCCGGCGCGATCTGCGAGTCCGACCTGTTCGAGCAGCTCGGTAGCCCGGCGTCGTGCCGCGCGCGGCGATCGCCCGCCCAGCAGTGCCGGCAGCTCGACGTTCTCGGTGGCAGTGAGCTCTTCCATCAGGTGGAAGGCCTGGAAGACGAAGCCGATCGCGCGGCGGCGCAGCCGTGCCAGCGCCTTTTCGTTGAGCTGGTCGATGCGGCGCCCCGCCAGCCACACCTCACCGGCCGAGGGGCGTTCCAGACCCCCCAACAGGTGCAGCAGCGTCGACTTCCCGCACCCGCTTGGCCCCATGACGGCCAGCGTCTCTCCCGACGAGAGCTCCACCTCGACACCGTCGAGCGCCCGCACCAGGCCCGCGCCCTGCCCGTAGTGCATCGCCAGGCCGCGTGTCCGCAGAACCGGCTCCATGCCCGGTGACTCGTCGGCGTTCATCATCGCCCTTTCGTCGTGTTCCAAAAGCGTGCGCAAGCCTCGAGCCAGCGCAGATCCGCCTGCAGCCTCAGCACCACGCCCTCGAGCAACAGCCCCGCGATGGAGCCGTTGGGATCGGCCAACGCGGCCCGCTGCGCAGCTGCCAACTCGGCCAACAGGGCCTGCCGCTGCAGGTCCACGAGCCGGACCGGGTCGCCCAACCCCGCCGCCGCGGCGGCGACCAGCTTCAGATGGAACTCCGCCGGCGCAGGCTTGGGCCAGCTCGTGTCCTGCAGCCATTCCATGACCCGGCTGCGCCCCGCCGCGGTCAGCTCGTAGACCTTGCGGCTCGGGCGATCGGCCTGGCCGACCCGCTCGGACGTGACCAGGTCGGCCTTTTCGAGCCGATTGAGCGTCACGTACACCTGGCCCTCGTTCAGCGCGTCGGCGAGCGGTCCGAGCGCAAGCTGGAGGCGCGCGCGCAGCTGATAACCGTGCGACGCCTCCTTGGCCAGCAGCGCGAGCAAGACCTCCTGCACCAGCCGCAACTGGTAGCCGTGAGACGGCTCCTTGATCGACACGCTGACAGCATCAGGCACCACGTCGACTCCTCTAACCGTTAGGTAGAGGCGAGCATAACGGTTAGGTATGCAGCTGTCAACGCACGACCACGTCGGGCAAGCGCGCACCGCTGGGAGTAGCCTGCGACGACCGTCCCCAGCGGAGAGGAGTCGATGTGCAGCACGAACACACCGAGCACGTCGCCGCGCCGGCGGACGCGGTGTACAGCGCGATCTCTGATGTCAAGAACCTGCCGCGGTTCGTGCCGCAGATCACCGGCGTCAGGTCATCGGGTGGCGACCGTGTCGAGGTCGATGCACGGTATGAGGGCCGCGAGCAGCATGGCGAGGCGTCGTTCAGCGCCGACGACAGCGAACGCAGGATCGAGTGGGGCGCACCGAGCGGCTACCGAGGGTGGATGAAGGTGGACCCGGACGGCGACGGGTCGAGGCTCACGCTGTTCCTCGAGACCCGGCACGGATCGGAGAGCGAGCACGACGTCGCAGCGACGCTCGACGCCATTCGCATGCTCGTGGAATCCGAGGTCTAGCGCCTGAGGACAGCTGCTCCGTTCATGCATCGGCGACGATCGCCTCCACGTTGCCGGCAGGCGTGAGCGAGGGCAGCGCGCGGGTGGCGAGGATCAACAGCAGGACGATCGCGAGCTGGA
>DATBKW010000083.1:0-13418 GCA_036555665.1 Solirubrobacteraceae bacterium
GCGCGCGCAGCTTCGGGAAGAGCCGCTCGCTCTCGACCGGCGTCAGCGTCGCGGTCGGCTCGTCGAGGATGAGGATGCGAGCGTCGCGGAACAGCGCGCGAAGGATCTCGACGCGCTGCTGCTCGCCGACGGACAGCGGCCACACGCGCGCGCGGGGATCGACCTCGAGGCCGTAGCGCGCGCCGAGCTCCGCGAGCCGGCGCTCGACAGCCCGCAGCTCGCGCCGCCGCAGCAGCGGCCCGCCGCGCTCGCCCATCACCATGTTCTCGGCGACGGTCAGAGTCGGCACGAGCATGAAGTGCTGATGCACCATGCCGATGCCTGCGCCGATCGCCTCCTGCGGCGTGCGCACCCGCACCGGGCGCCCCTCGACCTCGATCTCGCCCGCGTCCGGCTCGTACAGCCCGTAGAGGACGTTCATCAGCGTCGTCTTGCCGGCGCCGTTCTCCCCGAGCAGCGCGTGGATCTCGCCCCCGCGGACGGTCAGGTCGACACCCTTGAGCGCCTCGACGGCGTCGAAGCGCTTGACGATCCCGCGCATGCGGACGGCATCGCTCATGTCGATACGCCGGCTCCACGGCGTCCGGACGCGGCGGGCTGCGGCGCGACCTCCTCGACGAAGCGCGTGATCACGTCGAGCGTTGCCTGGCCCACCGCCGGGAACGGGACGATCGCAACCTCGGAGATCTGCGGGAAGGCATCGAGGAGGGCGGCGAGCCGGTGGCGGCAGTCGGCCGCCGTGCCGGCCAGGCCGAACGCGCCGATGACCTCCGCCGGCAGCGTCCGCGCCGCCTCACGCACGATGTCGCGATCGAGGCTCCAGCCGGCGCGCTGCATCGCTGCCGCGAACGCCGCGGGCATCTCGACGCCCAGCTCGTGCAGGATCGGCCTGCTGGTGATCAGCGATGTGCCGACCATCGGCGCGATCGCGTCGGCGGCCACGCGCGGGTCGTCGGCCACGCACGTGTAGAGCCACGCGCAGACGTCGATCGAGCCGGCGTCGCGGCCCGCGCGTCGTGCGCCCTCCTCGATGCGGCGTAGCGCGTACGACCAGCCCTCGCGGGTGGCGACGTTGCCGACGATCACGCCGTCGGCGACCTGGCCGGCCAGCTCGAGCACCTTCGGCCCGCGGGCACCGACGAAGACCGGGATGTCGGCGCGTGACGGGGTGAAGTCCAGTCGCGCATCGTGCGTGTGGACGACGCGGCCGTCGACCGTCACGCGCTCGCCGGCGAGCAGGCCCCGGACCACCGCGAGCGCCTCGCGCAGCGCCGCCGCGGGCGCTTCCCGCGTGACGCCGAGCGCGCGGTGGTTCGTGCCGCCGGCCCCGAGGCCGAGGCGCGCACGCCCATCGGAGAGCTCGTCGAGCGTCGCGATCGCGGTGGCGATCAGCGCGGCGTGTCGGCTGTACGGGTTGGTGACGCCTGGTCCGAGGAGCACGTGGCGCGTGCGCTGCGCCATCGCGGCAAGCATCGCCACGACGTCATGCTGCAGCCGATCGTCGTTGCACCAGACGGCGTCGTAGCCCAGGCGCTCGGCCTCCGCCGCGAGCTCCAGGAGCTCGGCCGCGGGTGCCTCGAGCGGCAGGGCGACGCCGATCCTCATGCCTGCCGGCCCTCTGCGGGCGGAATGTCGATACGCAGGTTGCGCAAGGGGTCGACCCACAGCCGCTGGTCGGCCCCTACGAGGACGGTGGTGTCCTCGGCCTCGACGAGCGCGGGCCCCTCGAGCGCGTTGCCGGGGCGCAGCTTCTCGGCGCTGTAGGCGGCGACCTCCTGGAAGCCGCCCGCAGCGTGCAGGTAGAGGTTGCGCCGGCCCGAGATCGCGTCCGCCGCGTCCTCGCCCTCGGCCGGCTGCTCGGCGATGTCGGGCACCGGCAGCGTCGCCGCACCCTCGGCGGCGAAGGTCACCGCCTCCACCCCGGCTTGGCGGTAGGCCGAGCCTTTACCGTAGCGCGACTCATAGATCTCCGCGAAGCGATCGATCACGCGCTCGCCGCCGTCGCCAGCCGCGAGATCGTCGTCGTCGACCGGCACGCGGACGCTGTGGACCTGGCCGCGGAACTGCAGCTCGACGAAGCGGGTGATCGCGAGGTTGGTCGTCGGCAGCTGCTCGGCGCGCAGGTCGCGCTCCAGCGACTCGCGCAGCGCGTCGAGGTTCCGGCGCCAGCGGTCGAGGTCGAACGGCGCGCGCATCGGGTCCGAGGCCATCTCCACCCGCTTGACGTCGCTCATGCCGATGCCGTACGCGGAGAACACGGCCGCCGCGCCCGGGACGACGACGTGGCGACAGCCCAACCGCTGCGCGTAGGCGCCGGCGTGCAGGCCGGCTGCGCCCCCGTACGCGAAGATCGTGAAGCCGGCCGGGTCGAGTCCGCGCTCGATGGTGATCTTGCGGATGAGGTCCGCCATCTGCGCGTTGGCGATCTCGACGATCGCCGCGGCGGCGGCCTCGGGGGCGATGCCGAGGGGATCGGCGATGCGCTCGGTGACCGCGGCCAGCGCTCCGGCGTGGTCGAGCTTGATGCGCCCCCCGAGGAAGTAGCCGGGATCGATCGCGCCGAGCACCACGTTGGCGTCGGTGACCGTCGGCTCCGTCCCGCCGGCGCCGTAGCAGACCGGTCCCGGCGAGGCCCCAGCGCTCTGAGGGCCGACCTTGAGCACGCCGCTCTCGAGCTCGATCCACGCGATGCTGCCGCCGCCGGCGCCGATCGACGTGACGTCGATCACCGGTACCGCCACCGGGTACTTGGCGAAGACCGGCGCATCGGCGTACGAGGGCTCGCCCTCGACGATCACTCCGACGTCGAAGCTCGTGCCGCCGACGTCCGTGGCGATCACCGGGTCCATGCCCAGCCGCTCGGCCATGGCCCGCGTGCCGAGCATGCCCCCGGCCGGACCCGACGCGAGCAGCGTCACCCCGCGCTCGCGCGCCTCCGCGATCGACGACACGCCGCCGGCGGAATGCATCACCGCGATGCCGCCCTCGTGGCCGTCCTCGCGCAGGCGCTCCTCCATCCGCGTGAGGTAGTCGTGCACGCCGGGCGTGAGGTAGGCGTTCAGGACGGTGGTCGCGGTGCGCTCGTATTCGCGCACGACCGGGACGAGGTCACTGGAGGCGCTGACGAACCACGGGCGCGACCCGTTGCCGTTCGCGCTTTCGGCGCGCCCGCGCAGCCAGTCCCGCACGCGGCGCTCGTGGTCGGGATTGAGGAATGACCACAGAAAGCTCACCGCGACCGCCTCGACGCCGTCGTCGTGGAGGCGGTCGAGCACGTCGTCGAGGCGCTCCTCGTGCAGCGGGACGACGATCTCGCCGCTGCGATCAACGCGCTCCTCGACACCGTGGATCCGCGCGCGCGGGACGACGGGATCGGCCTTGTGCAGGTTCGCGACGTCGATGATCTCCGCCTCGCTGAGCCCGGCGACCTTCTGGACCGTGCGACCGATGAGGATCGCGTCTTCGTGGCCGCGCGTGGTCAGCAGCGCGGTGCGCGCGCCGGTGCGCGTGATGAGGATGTTCGTGGCCACGGTCGTGCCGTGCGCGAAGACGCTGGTCTCGGCGAGCAGCTCGGCGCGCGATCGACCCAGCCGCCTGGCCACCTCCTCCACCGCGTTGAGCACGCCGCGCTCGAAGTCGGGCGGGGTGGAGGGCGACTTGGCACGCGTGATCGCCCCGCCGTCCTCGACGGCGACGCAGTCGGTGAAGGTGCCGCCGCTGTCGACGGCGATCACGAAGCTCATCCCGCCTCCGTCCGCAGCGCCGCCGAAGCGATCCATTCGCTCGCCAGCCGCGCGTCGTCGAGGAGCGGATCTTCGGGCTGCGCGATCTCGACCTCGAGCAGCGTCGTGCAGCCCGGGCAATAGAACTCGCGAAGCTCGAACCGCGCGCCGCCGATCCGGGCTGGGTTGACCTCGGGCCCGATGCGCTGGACCGGGAAGCGCGCCTGCGCCGCCAGCTCCTTGTAAGGCGCGTCGGCGGGACCAAGCTCGGTGCCGCACCGACAGCGATAGACCGGGGCGTCACCGCGGACGTCGTAGAAGAGCGACTCGAGCAGCCGCACACCTTCGCCATCGGCGTCCCACTGCGTCGCGGCGCGGCCGCCGTCGTCGAGTCCGGCGGCACGGCGTCGCTCCGTTCGCAGGCGCGCGCGCTCGGCCTCGGTGGCGGCCGCGTCGACTGCGCCGTCGCGCCCGAGCACGACGCCCCACGCGCGCCGCGCCCACTCCGGCGTGACGAGCATCCGCTCGACGTCCTGCGCGACGAGCTGCGGATCGCGGTCGAGGGGGTCGCCGTACCCACCGCCGCCCTGCGACACGACGGCGTAGACGTCGCCGAGCCGCATCGACGTCGACGCGTACGCGCCGTAGCGCTCGAGCTCGCCCTCGAGCTCCTCCAGCGACTGCGGCAGGTCTCCGGCCGCGAAGCGCTGCGCGAGGTTCGACCGACGCAGGATCGAGAACTGGTTGGTGCAGGACGGATAGCCGCCGCCCAGTCCCGGGGACTCGGGCTGCTCGATCCCAAAGGTGTGCATGATCTTGGTCGGGATCTCCTCGACCCCGTGCACCGTGTAGATCATGCTGATGCCCGCGCCGCCGCGGAACATCCCAGGACCGCCCGAGTCCGGCGTCTGGCGGCGGTAGAGATAGAGGATCGGGTAGCGCAGCTCGTAGCTCTCGACGTTGGCGATCGTCGCCCGCAGCGAGCTCGTGTGGCCCCCGGTGTCGATGCCGTCACGGGTGGGCATCGCGCCGCCGCCGCCCGCCATGCCGTCGAGCATCGGCCCGCCGAAGCGCCCGCCGCCGGGCTCGAAGCCGAACAGCTCCTCGAGCGCCTTGACCCCCTGCCAGCCGGCCATCGCGCGCTCGCGGTGGGCGGTCGACGCGGCGAGCATCTTGCCGGCGACGATGCTCGCGAGGTTACGGACCTCCCAGATCGCCGTGGTGGTCGACTTCGACACGCCCGCGGGCGGCGCCGCGTGGCACACCGTCCCGGGCTTGGACTCGATCGAGAGCACCCGCGACACGCCGGCCGGCGACCACGGGATCTCCCAGCACAGGTAGACCATCGTCGCGGCGAGCACGCCGCCGACCAGGCCCGGGTAGGCGCAGTTGATGACGGCGGGGGCCTGCTTGGCGGTCTCGGTGAAGTCGAAAGCCAGGTGGCTGCGCTCCTTGCGCAGCGTCACGTGGCAGTCGTAGATGTCGTCGCCGAACTCGATGTAGCCGCGATGGCGCCACACGCCGTCGGGCAGCTCCTCCAGGCGCGCGCGCATCCGCGCCTCGGTGTAGTCGATGATGTCCTGCATCGCGGCGAGCACCGTCTCGGTGCCGAACTCGCGGCACGTGTCGAGCAGGCGCCGGCGGATGACTTCGACCGCGGCGATCTTCGCTCGCAGGTCGAGGCCCAGCAGATCGGGCAGGCGCGAGTTGTTCAGGTAGGTGTGCTCGACGTCGGCGCGGATGCGGCCGGCCTCGACGATCTTGATCGGCCCGATGAGCGGCTGCTCGCCGTGGATGTCCGCCGCGTCGAGCTGCACCTGGCCGGCGGTCGGCCCACCGACGTCGATCGCGTGCAGCGACGCCCCGGCCCAGGCGATGAGCTCCTCGCCGTCGAAGATCGGCGCCACGACCTGCACACAGTTCTGGTGGCAGACCGAAACGTACGGGTCGTTGCACAGGAAGACGTCGCCGGGCGCGAACCCCGGGTTGTCGCCGTAGCGCTCGAGCAGGTGGCGCACCAGCGAGGACAGCGTCGTGGCCTGCGCGCAGATGAAGTTGTCGATGTAGACGAGGTCGCCGGTGGCTGTCATGAGGCCGGCGTTCATGTCGAACACCTCGGTGGCCACCGGCGAACCCGAAAGCCGGCTGATCGTCAGGGCCCCTTCGTCGTTGATGTACCAGAGGCGATGTCTGACGATCTCGAAGACGGCGGGATCGAGCCTCAGCCCGATGCCCGCATGCGCGACGGACACGACGATCAGCCCTTCAGCGCAGCGGCGTGCGTCTCCTCGGTGAGCTTCGCCGCCTCCGCTCGCTGGTCGCCGACCCACTTGTCGGGCGGCAGGATCAGGTCCTCGATCTCGTCGAGCCCGATGACGGCACCGAAATACACCTCGACCTTGGCGAGCGTGTCGTCGTGGAAGCTCTTGCGCGGGCCGGCCACGCAGTCGCGAAGGACGATGATGTCCATGTCGCGGTAGTAGCCGTCGCGGATCGTGGTCTCGACGCAGAAGTCGGTGTTGCAGCCGGAGATCAGCAGCTGCTCGATGCCGAGCATCCGCAGCTTGGTGTCCAGCGTGGTCTCGAAGAACACCGACGCGCGGTGCTTCTCGACGATGAAGTCCTCGGGACGGATCGCGTCCTGCACCTCGTCGACGAAGTCCACCTCCCACGTGCCGCGCAGGCATGGCGCCCAGTGCTGCTTCTGGATGTGCGACGGGATCCGCCGCCGGCTGCGGGTGACGTCCTCGGGGTAGTGGATCTGCTGCGACCAGAGCACCGGCATTCCTTGGCCGCGGGCGACGTCGACCGCGCGCAGGATGTCGGGCAGCACGGCGCGCTGGTTGGCGGTCCCGATCCCGGCCTTCTCCATCTGGCTCTCGGGGTCGCAGAACCCTTTCTGCATGTCGATCACCAGCAGGGCCGTAACGGTCGGATCGATGAACGGGTCACTGAAGGCCATCGGGCTACCTCGCTTTGGTCGTTCGGTTGGGTTCGTCGGTGCTTCGGTCGACCAGCACGTCGACGTCCTGCTCGACGCCGCGCAGGTGGTCGACGAGTGCGGTACGCGCGCCCAGCGCGTCGCCGGCGCGGACCGCCTCATAGATGCGCCGGTGCTCGCGCAGCGAGCGCTCCGGGCGCCCTGGCTCGTTCCAGAGTGCCCCGCGCTCGCGCAGCAACTCTCGGCCGAGGCTCTCGGTGAGGTGGCGCAGCGCTGTGTTGCCGGACGCGGCGGCGAGCGCGGTGTGGAAGGCCAGGTCGGCCTCGACCAGGCCCGGGACGTCCGGGCCGTCGATGGCCTCCTCCATATCGTCGAGCGCGGACTTCATCGCGCCGAGGTCGTTCGCGCGCTCGGCGGCCAGCTCGGCGGCCACGGCCTCCAGGCCGCGCCGGACCTCGAGCAGCTCGTGGACCTCGCCCTGATGGCGCTGGGTCCATTGCAGCCATTCCGACGGCAGGTCGCCGTCGGCGCGGACGAAGGTTCCCGAGCCGTGGCGGATCTCCACGAGGCCGAGCGCGCCGAGGAACTGCACCGCCTCGCGGACGGTGGAGCGGCTCACGCCGAGCTGCTCGGCGAGCTCACGTTCGGACGGCAGCTGCTCGCCCGCCCGCAGCGACCCCACTTCGATGAGCTCCCGTAGCTGCCCGGCGACGCGCTCCTTGATACCGAGGCTCGGCAGGCGTTCGAGGGTCACCGCGCGCCGCTGCGAGCGTTTGCTCATGCGCTCACCGCCGTGCCGTCGCGGACCTGCAGCGCCCTGAGCGCCAGGATGTCGACCACGACGCGCGCACCCACGCGCGCCGTGTTGCCGGACGGGTCCAGCATGGGCGCGACCTCGACGCAGTCGGCCGCCGCGATCGGTCCCGACGCAACGATCTCCAGGCCGCGGACGAGCTCGCGGCCGGTCATGCCCCCGATCTCCGGCCCGCAAGTCCCCCAGGCGAAGGCGCCGTCGAGGACGTCGATGTCGACCGACAGGTACACGCCGGCGGTGCCATCCGCCGCTGCCTCGATCGCACGCGTGGCGATCGCGTCGATGCCCTCGCGGTCGATGTCGCGGACCGTGAAGACGCTGACGCCGTGCTCGCGCGCGACGTCGAACTCGAGCTTCGGGTTGGCGGCGCCGTGGGCCCCGATGATCGCCACGTTGCGCCCGTCGACGTTCGGCAGGTCGAGGACCCGCGCGACCGGCGAGCAGTGGCCGAGGGGCTCGCCGTCGATCTCGGGCGCGGTGTCCAGGTGGGTGTCGAACATGACGAAGCCCATCTGCCCGTCGAGGTGGCGCGAGAGCGCGCGTGCGCCCGGGATCGACGTCGCGTGGTCGCCGCCGAGCAGCATCGGGAAGGCGCCGGCGGCGTAGATCTCGTCGAGGGCGTTCTCCGTGCGCTCGAAGGTCGCGGCGGCCCGGCCAGGAGCGCCGTCGACGTCGCCGCAGTCGACGAGCTGCAGGTGCTCGGTCGTCTGGACGTCGTAGTCGCCGTGGTAGCTCTCGCCGAACGCGAAGTGCGACGATGCGTCGCGGATGGCACGCGGTCCGTGGCTGGCTCCGGGACGCGTGATCGTCGTGCTGTCGTACGGCAGCCCGAGCACAGCGGCGGTCGCGCCGACCCCTTCGAGTGCAGCGCGCTCGGGCGGCACATGGGGCGCGGAGAGGAACGTTGCGATCCCGGCATGCAGCACCGCCATGGCTAGGCCCTTTCCTTTGTGGTCCGCAGCCGCACCGCGCCGTCGCGGACCGCATCGACGATGTTCTGATAGCCGGTGCAACGACAGAGGTTTCCGGAGAGCGCTTCGCGCAGCTCCCGCTCGTCGCGCTCGTCGATAGCGGGATCGGCCTCGATCAGGTACAGCGCGGTGAGCAGGAAGCCGGGTGTGCAGAAGCCGCACTGCAGCGCGTGGTGCTCGCGGAAGGCCTCCTGGAGTGGATGCAACGCGTCGTCGTCGGCCAGCCCCTCGACCGTCATGACAGCGCGCCCGTCGGCCTGGACCGCGAGCACGAGGCACGAGCGCACCGGCTCGCCGTCGAGCAGGATCGTGCACGCGCCGCACACGCCGTGCTCGCAGCCGAGGTGCGTCCCGCGCAGACCGAGGACCTCGCGCAGCAGGTCGGCGAGGAGCAGCCGCGGCTCCACCGTCGCGGTGCGAGCCTCGCCGTTGACGGTGAGGTTGACGGTCCGCGCGTCTTGCGCGACGGGCACGCTCACGACGAGCCTCCTCCGTTGGATCGCGCCGCCGCGGCCGGCAGCGCACGCTGGGTCAGCACGACCGCGACACGCCGGCGGTACTCGGCGGTCGCGTGGCCGTCGTCATAGGGCGCGATCTCCTCGTGGAGACGCTGTGCGACGTGATCGAAGAGCGCCTCGTCGGGACGCTCACCAATTGCCATCTCGGCGAGCCACGCGGCCATATACGGGGCGCCGCCGACGCCGCACATCGCGAGCGCCATATGGTCGATGGTCCCGTCGGAGCCGATGTGGACCACCGCAGCGACGCCTGCGAGGGCGAACGCGCCATGGGTCCGCGCGACTTCGAGGAACGCCCACCCGCTCCCGGCCGGGGGCGGTTCGACCTCGATGCCCACGAGCAGCTCGCCGGGCTCGATGGCGGTGGTCAGCGGGCCCAGGAAGAACTCGTGCGCCGCAACGACGCGGTCGCCGTCGGGACCGCGCAGGTGCAGGCGCCCGCCGAGCGCGCAGATCGCGGCCGGCAGCTCGGCCGAGGGGTCGGCGTGCGCGAGGCTTCCGCCGACCGTGCCGCGCGTCCTGATCGGCACGTGAGCGATGTGCGTGGTCGCATCGGCGAGCAGCGGGAGTCGGCGCGCGATCCGAGGGTCGGTCTCGATCGTCCGCTGGCGCACCATGGCGCCGAGGCGCACCCGCTCGCCGCCGTCGTCGATCTCGGCGAGCTCGGCCACGCCGTTGAGGTCGACGACGACGCGCGGAGACGCCATGCGCATGTTGAGCATCGGCATGAGGCTCTGGCCGCCGGCGAGGATGCTCGTGTCGTCGGGCGCCTCGCGCATCGCGCCGAGCACCTCGTCAACGGTCGTGGGCGCGAGGTAGGCGAACTGCGGGGGCTTCACGTCGCCGCCCCGTGGCTGCGGGTTGCCGCCTCATCGAGCAGGTCGAGGAGTGTCGCCGGCGTAACCGGCGTGGCGGAGATCCTCACGTCGTAGGCACGCAACGCGTCTTCGATGGCCGAGACCACCGCCGCGGGCGCGCCGATGACGCCCGCTTCACCGACGCCCTTCATCCCGCCTGGGATCAGCGGCGACGGCGTGACCTGATGCTCGATCGCGATCCGCGGGATCTCGGCGGCGGTCGGCAGGACGTACTCCATGAAGGTCGCGAACAGCGGCTGACCGTCCAGGTCGTACTGGAGCTCCTCGTAAAGCGCGGTCCCGATGCCCTGCGCAACGCCGCCGTGGATCTGGCCGTCGACGAGCATCGGGTTGATGACCGTGCCGATGTCGTGCACGTACAGGTAGTCGAGGAACTCGACCTTGCCGGTGCCGACGTCGACCTCCACGATCGCGATGTTCGTCCCATAGGGCCACGCCATCTGCGGCGGATCGAACGCGGCGACCGCCTCGAGGCCCGGCTCCTCGTCCTCGGGCAGGTCGATCGCCCGGATGTAGGCTGCCCGCCCGACCTCGGCCATCGTGACCACCCGATCGCGGCTGCCGCGGACGAAGATGTCACCGTCCTCCATCTCGAGGTCGGACGTATCGGCCTCGAGCATGTGCGCGGCGATACGCGCGATCTTCTCGCGCACGATGCCGGCGGCCTTCATCACCGACGCGCCGCCGACCGACGCCCCACGGCTCGCCCCGGTGCCGTAGCCGGTGTACGGGCAGATGTGGCTGTCGCCGTCGACCACGGCGATCTGGTCGGGATGGACGCCCAGTTCGTCGGCGAGCACCTGGGCCAGCGCGTTCTTGACGCCCTGGCCCATCTCGCACAGGCCGGTGTAGAGGGTGACCTCGCCACCAGGCTCGACGCGGACGCGCGAGATGTCGTAGCCGCCCTGCTCGACGCCGCCGGCGTTGAGGATCCGCGAGGGCCCGAGCGCGGAGTTCTCGACGTAGAATGCCACGCCGATCCCGACGTGGCGGCCCTCGGCGCGCATGTCCTCCACGCGCTGGGGCCAGTTGCGCTCGGCCAGCATCCCCAGCGCGCGGTCCAGGCAGTCCGCGTAGCGGCCGCTGTCGAAGACGTGGTGAAGACTCTTGTAGGGGAAGTGGTCGGGTGGGACGAAGTTGCGCCGGCGCAACTCGTTGACGTCGATGTCGAGCGCACGCGCCATCGAGTCGACGAGACGCTCGACGATGAAGTTGGCCTGCGGCTGTCCCCAGCCCCGGTACGAGCCCAGCGGCGTCTTGTTCGTCGCCACGGCACGCGCGCGCACGCGCGCGTTGGGCACCTCGTAGACGTTCGTGATCATCACTGACGTCAGCCAGATCGGCCCGTAGCCGACGGTGTGCAGCGCGGCGCCGAGGTCCCCCAGGATGTCGGCCTTGACCGCGGTGATGCGGCCGTCCTCCGTGGCGGCCATCGTCGCCTCGATGACCTGCTCGCGCGCGTGGACGGTCGCCAGGAAGGACTCCAGGCGATCCTCGACCCAGCGCACCGGCCGTGCGGTCGCGCGCGCCGCCAGCGCGACGGCCACCTCCTCGGGGTAGAAGTGGAACTTGGCACCGAAGCCGCCGCCCATGCGCGGCACGCGGACGCGGATGCGGTGCTCGGGCATGCCGAGAACGTCGGACAGCAGATCGCGTGCGATGTGCAGGATCTGTGACGAGGTCCACAGCGTCAGCTCGTCGAGCATCGGATCCCACTCGGCCAGCACACCGCGGGTCTCCAGCGAGCAGGCGAAGTGGCGCTGGATGCGGAGCCGTTCGGTGACGACCACGTCGGCCTCCTCGAAGGCCCGGTCGACGTCGCCCATCTCCTGCTCGAAGACCGCGACGACGTTGTCAGGCCAATCGTCGTAGAGCAGCGGCGCGTCGTCGGCGATGGCGGCCTCGACATCGCCAACCGACGGCAGCGCGTCCCATTCGACGACGACGGCGTCGCGCGCGTCCTCCGCCAGGTACGGCGACTCGGCCACCACAAGCGCGACGGGCTCGCCTGCGTAGCGGACGCGGTCTCCGGTCAGCGCGTAGAACGGCGTCTCGCGCTGACCCTGGAAGAGGTGGGTGCACGGCTGCGCGCCGAGGCCCGGGGGCAGGTCGTCGGCGGTCAGGACGGCGTGGACGCCGGGCATGCTGCGTGCCTGCTGGGCGTCGATCGACACGATCCGCGCGTGGGGCAGCGGCGAGCGCAAAAACGCGGCGTGCAGCATTCCCGGCCTGGTGAGGTCGCCGATGTAGCGGCCCTTGCCGGACAGAAGCTCCGGATCTTCTCGCCGCCGCATCGGGCGGCCCACCCATTTAGGCAAAGTGGTCGGACCTCATACGTCCGGCCACTTCTATACGAGCGTGGGACCGCCGTCAACCGCCGATCGCGGCGGCCACCAACCCGCCGGCTATCCCGCACCCATCACGTGGACCTCCTTGCCCCTCTCGCGGTCGCCCGCGGTGTCGCCGAACCCCGGGCGGGGCTCGTCGACCGGTGCCAGCGGCGAGGCGTGGAAGTGCCAGATCTTCCAATCGCGGTTGCCGCGACCGTCGTCGCGACGAAAGACGACGGTCTCGCGGAAGCGGAAGCGCACGAGCTCCCCGCGACGCTCGTACCTGGCCGCCACGCCGTCCATCGTCGCCGAGCCCGATCCCTCGGCCGACTTCATGACGACCGGGAGGATGCCCTCCGACGTGACGTACGCCATGTCGCCGTCGACGGACACGCGGATGTCCCAGAGCTCCGGTGGCTCGGTGGGGACCATGTGGCTCTGGTAGTAGCGGAAGAGGTGCTCCTTTTCGGCCAGGCTGTAATAGGGGTGCCCGTTGAGGTTCCACATGAGGTAGTCGGGCGCGAAGCACTCGCTCATCCGCTCGACGTCGAGCCCGACGTTGGCCTCCCACCATTGCCGGTGCACGCGCCGGATCTCGCGAACGTCGTCGTCGTAGTCAGCCACTTCGCTCCTCCTGGTTGGGTGTCGTCGCGCCGCCTGCCGCCATGCGGCGAAGCTCGTCGAGCACGACCGGATCGATGCGCGCGGCGCCGTCGACGCGCTCCTCGAGGTTCTCGATGCCCGCCCACGTCTCGAGGTCGCCGCGAAGGTCGCCGGTCGCGTACCCGAGGCCGGTGAGCGCGGCGCGCACCTCGGCCGCGAGCGCCTCCTCCACGGGCAGCCAACGGTGGCGCGGCGTGGCGCCGAAGTACAGCTCGTGCAGGCCCAGAAGGCGCTCGAGCTCGCTCAGCGGGGCGGGGTCGTCATCCACACGCAGGTCGACGACGACGTCGGCGCCGCCGTACCCGCCGCCGCGCCTGGCCACGAGGAGGGCGGCCGACTGCTGGCCGCGGCGGTCCCCGCCGGCGGCCTGCCCGGCCTGCAGCGCGGCGAGCAGCCGGCGCGCGAGCGGCCCCTTCGTCGCAGTGAACGTCCTCGCGAGCGCGTCGACGGTGTCCGCTGACACGAGCATGTTGCCCTGTGCCGCAAAGCCCTCGCCGAGATGGTGCCCGGCCCAGGGCAGGCAGGCCTCGCCAGTGTGGGCGGCAACAGTCCCGTCGCGATCCACGATCCCGACCTGGCGT
>DATBKW010000084.1:0-15020 GCA_036555665.1 Solirubrobacteraceae bacterium
CAATATCGAGGACCTGCACCGCGAGCCGGGCGGCGGCTACTCGCTCACGGTCCGCGGCAAGGGCGGCAAGGAGGTCGACGTCGCGCTCAACGCGCGCACGGAGCGCGCCGTCCTCAAGACGATCGGTGCGCGCTCGCAGGGCCCGATCTTCCGCCGCCAGGACGGGCGCCGCGTGCGCGCCGGGTCGGCCGCGCCGCGCGTGCCCTACAACCGCCAGGCGGTCTACCGCCTGCTCGGCGACCTCGCCCAGCAGGCCGGGCTGGTCGGCGAGGGCGACGACCAGGTCGACGGCCTCCACCCCCACCGGCTGCGCCACACCTTCGTGACCCTGCTCCTTGACCGCGGCGTCCCGCTGGCCGCCGTCCAGGACGCAGCGCGCCACGCGTCGAGCGACACGACACGCCGCTACGACCGCGCCCGCACGGGCTGGCGCGAGCACCCCACACACAAGCTTGACTTCTGATGGGAAATGCGCCTGGGCTCAGGCGGCTGTGGGTTGGAGTGTGACGGTGTGGCCGAGGGCTTCGAGTTTGGCGACGAGGCGCTTGGTGAGACGTTCGGGGTCGTGGCGGTGGAAGTAGTCGCCGCCGAGGTCGCGGTAGGTCTCGCCGGTGGTGAACATGTGCCAGTAGGCGATCAGCATCGAGTGTTTGACGGCGCCCAGCGCACGGCCGTGACCGATGCGCGGCCTGAGGCGCTGGTATTGGGCGGCCAGGTAGGTGCCCTTGCTGCGGATCGCGGCCAGCGCTGCTTCCTCGAGCGCGATGCCCAGCCACTTGCTGCCCTTGCGGGTGCGTCCGGAGCGGCGTTTGCCGGCGGATTGGTCGTTGCCGGGGCAGCGTCCGGCCCAGCTGGCCAGGTGGCCGGCGGTCGGGAAGATGCTCATGTCGGTGCCGATCTCAGCGATCATGACCTCGGCGGTGCGCTTGGCGACCCCGGTCATCGTGCTGGCCAGCGCCACGCCGCCGGCCCCGGTAGGGCCCAGCTCGTCCTCGATGGCTTGCGAGAGCCGGTCGATCTGCTCGTCGAGGAAGTCCAGGTGCGCGAGGATCGCGCCGATGACCAACGCGTGGTGGGCCTCGAAGCGCCCGTGAAGCGCCTCTTGGAGCGCGGGGATCTTGGCGCGCAGCTTGCCCTGGGCCAGATCGGCGAGGACCACGGGATCGGTGGTGCCGGCCACCAGCGCGTCGAGCATCGCGCGCCCCGACTTGCCGAGGATGTCCGACGCGACGCAGTCAAGCTTGATGCCGGTGTCCTCCAAGGCCTTGTGCAGCCGGTTGGCCTCGCGCTGACGCTCGGCGATCTGTGTCTTGCGATACCTGGTCAGGGTCCGCAGCCGGCGTTGGGGCTTGGGCGGCACGAAGCTGCCCCTGAGCAGCCCGGCCTCCATCAGCTGACACAGCCACTGCGCGTCCGAGACATCGGTCTTGCGGCCGGGCACGTTCTTGACGTGGCGCGCGTTGCACAACGTCAACTGAAAGTCGTCCTCCAGGATGTGCCAGACCGGCTGCCAATACACACCGGTGGCCTCCATCGCCACATGCGTGACGCGATGCGCGGCCAGCCAGTCGCGCAGCGCGATCAGCCCCTGCACCGTGGTGGAAAACTCGGCCAGATGCTGCTCGCGGCGCCCCCCGTCGCCGGGGACGCGCACGCAGGCGGTCACCTGCGCCTTGTGGACATCAAGCGCGCCGACGCGCTCGAAGATCGTCTCCATCGAACCTCCCGAATCGAACACCTCACGGCGTCGCCCGTCGGGGCCCTCGAAACAGACGAGTCTGATGGTCGTGCTCTGAACAACAGTCCGGGATCCCGGGGAAGGCCCCCGCACCAAACTAGTGACGGGCGCACCGGCACCAAGAAGAAAACGGCGTCAACGAGCGACGCCGCGATCATCACCCATTTCACGCGCCCGCGGATGCCGCAAGGGCAGAGGAACTAGTGGGCCTTCTCGCAACGTTTCACCGGTAACGGCGGCCGGCGGCGCCGATCCGGCAAGGACGCAGACCCGAAGGAATACCGGAGGTATTTCGAGGGTCGAGGACGCCGCCCGGCGGGGATCGACGGCTGTCGTTTCCGGTCGAACGTTGCGGGAAGACCCACTAGGTCGCGGTCACGGCGGTGCCCGACATCGTGCAGCGCTGTGTGGCGGCGTTGACGATCAGGACCGCGTTGACCGTGATCGTCCGGCTCGGCGCGGTCAGGATCAGCGTGGCGAGCACACGGAAGTAGTCGGCGCCGCCGATACTCGGGCCGCCCGTGTCGAGCGGCGTCCCGCCGACGAGATCGAACTGGAGGTTGTTCGTCTCGTGGGTCGTCGGGTTCGTGGGATCGGGCCCTGTGTCGATGCTGATCATCTCCTGGGCCTGGCTGTCCTCGGCCGCGGTGATGCTGAGCGGCAGCGAGACCATTCCACCCGCGGCCTCGCACGCGCCGTCGATGCGCAGACCGGGCACGTCGACCACGGCGGTGCGCGGCGGCGTCGCCGCGGCATCGGCCGCGAAGGCGATGCGCGCGGCGCCGGGCCCGGCCGGACCACGCGCGCCCGCCGGCCCGGCCGTGCCCACGGCGCCCGTCGAGCCGGAGCGAGCCAAGAGCGCGCGCACGCCGGGCGACAGTCGCCCCAGGGTGACGGCGCCCGGCCTGAGTTTGCGCGAGCTCACGCTCCGCGAGGCAAGCTTGCTGCGGGTGACCGCGCCCGTGCGGAGCTCGCGGGTACCGACGCTGCGCGCCGGCAGCTGCACCGCCGCGTACGCCCCGCCGCCCAGGACGAGGAACACGGCGAGGGTCGACATGACGTTGGCATAGCTGAGACGAGAGAGCCGGCGAGCGAATCTGGACATGAGCGCACCATCCATCACGCACCCGACGGTGTGCAAGTGGCTCAGGCGCTCATGGCGTCCAGGCGCTGCAGCAGCTCGTGGGCCGCGAGCTCGATCTCCTTGTGGCGCCACTCGGCCGCGCGGTAATGGCAGGCGATCAGCCCCATGCGATGAACGCGGCGCAAATCGCCGTAGACGAAGGCGTAGCGGGCCTTGGTCTCGTCGGCGGCGCCTTCTGTCAGCCCGAGGTGCCATTCGGCGTACTGCTCCCAGGTGTGCGACTCGAGGAAGGCGTTCTCGTCGCCGGCGCGGGGCTGCACGCGGCCCCACTCGCTGACGAGCACGTACTGGCGTGCGTCGATGAGCCGCTCGGCGTGCGCGACGGCCGCCGGGTTCACGGTGTAGGAGGCCACGCCGGCAATCGTGCCGCACGCGCCTATTCCTTGGCGAGCGCGATCGTCAGCAGGACCGCGGCCGCCGCGCACAGCGCGCCGCGCACGTGGTTCCACGCCATCCACGAGCCGACGTAGTGGCTCCACGCGGCGGCGGCGCCCGCGCTCCGGGGATCGACGGCGTCGAGCTTGTCGTTGAGCGGCACGTTGCCGGCGCCGGTCACGCCCACCGCGCCGACCACGTACAGCACGCAACCAGCGAGAGTCAGGCCCGCGCGCCGATCGCCCCACGCGGTCACCGCCCAGATCCCGAGACCGACGCACAGGGCCGCGGTGGCGAAGATGGCGATCATCAGCGGCGGGCGCAGCGCGGTGCGGTTGATCGACTGCATCGCGGCGACGCCGTGGCCGGGCGGCAGCCGGTCCAGGCCGGCCATGACGAAACCCGAGAAGGCGAAGAAGACGCCCGCCACCAGCCCGCAGCCGATCGCGGTGACAAGCGAGACCCACGACCACGTGCTGCTCATCGCGCGAGCGCCTCGACTCGGGCCGCCTTCACGCGCCACGGGCGGCGCGCCAGCATCACGAGCGGCGCCAGAAGCGCCCGCTGGACTGCGACGCCGATGAACGGCGCGTGCGCCTCCTGGTCGTACCGGCGCGCGAGCACCGCGAGGTCGAGCAGGTTGCGCGGCAGCCCGCGCCGGTTCATACGCCCCGCCTCGGCCATCGCGACGACGTCGGCGAACATCTCCTCCATCCGCAGCGCCGGGCGGACCTCGACGCGCAGGCGCGCCTCCGAGTCGCCGGCGTTGGCGAACGAGTGGGCGACGCCGGGCGCGACCTCGACGACGTCGCCGCGCTCGGCTACGACCGTGCGCAGGCCGACGCGGAAGCGCATCCGCCCCGCGAGCACCTCGAAGCGCTCGGTCTGAATCGGATGGACGTGCGGCATCGGCACCGCGCCGCCGGGACGCAGCGCGAGGTCGAAGGCGAGCAGCTCGCCGGAGGTGGTGCTCGCGGTCTCGACGAACGTGAAGCGCTCACCGGTGACGGGGTTCTCGAGGGTCTGTCCCGGAGTGATCATGCTCGGCATGAAAGCGGCCATGTGCGAGACGGTCCATAGCTCCCACGCGCAAACTCATGCGCGATCGTCTACGATCGGTGCATGGACGCGGTAGCCGGACTCCTCGACGGACCGCGGGCGCGCGAGGCGTTCCTCCTGCGCTCGAGCATGGACCCGCCGTGGGCGCTGCGCATCGCCGACGAGGCGCCGCTGACCGTCGCGGCGGTCGTGCGCGGGCAGGCGTGGGTGCTGATGGACGACGACGAACCCGTGCGCATGCGGGCCGGCGACGTCGCCATCTTCCGCGGCCCCGACCACTACACCGTCGCGGACGACCCCGCCACCCCGCCGCAGGCCATCATCCATCCCGGCCAGCGCTGCACGACCATCGGCGGCGAGGAGCTCGTCGACCAGTGGAGCCTCGGCGTGCGCACGTGGGGCAACAGCCCCGACGGCGCCGACGTGCTGCTCACCGGGACCTACCAGTTCGAAGGCGAGGTCAGCCGCCGCCTGCTCAAGGCCCTCCCCACCCTGATCGTCCTGCGCGCGCAAGAGTGGGACTGCCCGGTCATCGCGCTGCTCGAAGACGAGATCGTCAAGGACGCCCCCGGGCAGGAGGCCGTGCTCGATCGGCTGCTCGACCTGCTGCTCATCGCCGTCCTGCGCGCCTGGTTCGCGCGGCCCGACGCCGACGCGCCGGGCTGGTATCGCGCCTCCGGCGATCCGGTCGTCGGCCACGCCCTGCGGCTCATGCACCACAACCCCGCCCACCCGTGGACCGTGGCCGAGCTGGCCCACGAGACCGGCGTCTCGCGCGCCGCGCTGGCCCGCCGCTTCCACGAGCTGGTCGGCGAGCCGCCGATGGCGTTCCTGACCAACTGGCGCATCGCGCTCGCGGCCGATCTGCTGCTCGAGCCCGGAGCCACCATCGGCTCGGTCGCGCACGAGGTCGGCTACGGCAGCTCGTTCGCCCTCAGCACCGCCTTCAAACGCCTGCGCGGCGTCAGCCCGCAGCAGCACCGGCGCATGGCGCGAGCGGCGTGACATACGTGATCAGCTATCGTCGATAACCGGAATGGCCGATCCGCTTGTCCTCAGCGTGCTTGACCAGTCCCCCGTCCCGGAGGGCTCGACCGGCGCCGACGCGCTGCGCAACACGCTCGACCTCGCGCAACTCGCCGACGAGCTCGGCTATCACCGCTACTGGCTGGCCGAGCACCACAACGGCCCGCTGCTCGCCGGCCCCAGCCCCGAGGTGCTGATCGGCCCGATCGCGACCGTGACCTCGCGGCTGCGCGTCGGCAGCGGCGGCGTGATGCTCCCCCATTACAGCCCGCTCAAGGTCGCCGAGAGCTTCAGCGTGCTGGCCGGCCTCTTCGGCGACCGCATCGACCTCGCCATCGGCCGCGCCCCGGGCACCGACCCGATGACGACCTTCGCGCTGCAGCGCGACCGCCGCCAGGCCGCGCCCGACGACTTCCCCGACCAGCTCGCCGAGCTGCTGGCGCTGCTCGAGAACCGCATCCCGCCCGGCCATCCGTTCGCGCGGCTGTCCAAGCTCCCGGGCCTGCCCTACACGCCCGAGCCGTGGCTGCTGGGCTCCTCGCCGCAGAGCGGGACCTGGGCCGCGCAGCTCGGCCTCCCCTACGCCTTCGCCGACTTCATCAACCCGCAAGGGGCGCCGATCGCCGAGCGCTACCGCGCCGAGTTCGTGGACTCCGAGCGCCTCCCGGCGCCGCGCGTGGCCGTCGGCGTCGCGGTGGTCTGCGCGGAGACCGACGAGGAGGCGCGCCGGCTGGCCGCCAGCTCGCGGATGACCTTCACGCTGCTGCGCCGCAACATGCTCATCCCCGTGCCGCCGCCCGACAAGGCCGTGCGCTTCCTGGAGTCCGAGGGCCAGCCGCTCGACGGGCTGCCGCCGGGCCGGCGCATGGCGATCGGCGCGCCCGACACCGTCGCGGCGCACCTGCGCGAGGTCGCCGCCGCCTACGGCGCCGACGAGCTCATCGTCGTGACGATCACCTACGACCACGCCGCGCGCCGGCGTTCGTACGAGCTGCTCGCCGAGGCGTTCGAGCTCGCCGGCGCGGTGCCCGCAGAGCGCGCCGTCTCGTAACGTCCCGGCGCATGGAAGGCGGTCAGGCGCCAGGCGTGCGCACGAAGCCCGCGCGCTTCGTCCCGCGCCTGCACTACGAGCTGATCGTCTGCGGCCTGGGCGGCCACGAGCTCATCGGCCTCGACGCCGAGCGCGTGCGCGACTCCGACGCGCTCTACGCCCGCGAGAGCGGCGGCGTGCGCTGGCACCGCTGCCTGCGCTGCGACAGCTGGCTGCCCCTCCCCCGCCCCGCCGCACCCGCGCGCGAGCATCCGCCCGAGCGCGACCAGATCGTGCTGCCCCTGCGCGGGCGCCCGCTGCGCGACAAGATCGTCCTGCGGCTGATCGCCATCAACCGCGCCGTGCACTTCGTCGTCCTCGGGCTGCTCGGCATCGCGATCCTGCTCTTCGCCTCGCATCGCGAGTCGTTCCGCGACCGCTTCTACCGCGTGATCACCGACCTGCAGGGCGGCGTCGCCGGAACCGGCCGCGTCCACCACGGGCTGCTGGGCGAGATCGACAAGGCCTTCACGCTGCAGTCCTCGCGCCTGCACCTCTTCGCGGCGATCATCCTCGTCTACGCGATCGTCGAGGGCGTCGAGGCGGTCGGCCTGTGGTACCAGCGCCGCTGGGCGGAGTACCTGACCTTCCTGGTCACCGCCTCGCTGCTGCCGCTCGAGGTCTACGAGATCGTCACGCGGCTGTCGCCGCTGAAGATCGCCGCCTTCGTGATCAACGTCGCTGTCGTCGCGTACCTGCTGTACGCCAAGCGCCTGTTCGGCATACGCGGCGGCGCGCGGGCCGACGAGGAGATCCGCGCCGCCGATGTCGGCTGGGGCGCGCTGGAGCGCACGGCGCCCGAGGCCGCGCCCGGCTGATGACGCGCGTTCGCGTGCTCGCCGACGGCGCCCGGCGCAGGATGCTCGTCGACGGCCTGGAGGCGGCGGTCGTCGACCGCGACGATCCCACGCACCTCGACTTCCCCTACATGCGCTGGATCGCCGACGTCCTCGATGTCGGTTGGCGCGGCGGCGCCCCGTTGCAGGCCGTGCATGTGGGCGGCGGCGGCTGCGTGCTGCCGCGCTACCTGGCCGCCACGCGCCCCGGCTCGCATTCCGAGGTCTACGAGAACGACCCCGCAGTGCTGGACGCGCTGGCCACGCTGCTGGACCTGCGCGCCGAGCGCGGCCTGCGCGTACGCCTGGGCGACGGGCGCGAGCTGCTCGCCGGGCGCGCCGCGCGCAGCGCGGACGTCGTGGTCACCGACGCGTTCGCGGGGCCGGTCGTGCCCGCCCATCTGACGACGCTCGAGTACCAGGCGGAGGTCCGGCGGGTCCTGCGCCCCGGCGGCGTGCACATCGTCAACGTGATCGACGAGCCGCCCGGGCGCATCGCGCGCCGCCAGGCGGCCACGCTGACAAGCAGCTTCTTTGAGGTCGTCCTCATCGCGCCGCGCGCCGTGGTCGCCGGCCGGCGCACCGGCAACGTCGTCTTCGCCGCCGCCGACCGGACCCTCAGCCTGGCACGGCTGCAGGCGCGGACGACCGACGAGGTGCTCGGCCCGGCCGAGGTCGCCGTGCTCGCCGGGGGCGCGGCGCCGCTGCGTGACCGCTAGCAGCTAGCGCGACGCGCCGACCGCGCCCATGTGCTGCGCGATCGCGGCTGCCGTGGCCGGACGCAGGTCGGCGAAGCTGAGCTTGCGCCCCGCCATCGTGCGCACCCGCAGTACGGCCGAGCGGCGCAGCGGGCGGCCCATGCGCTGCTCGACCGCCGCCACGTCGTGGAAGCGCAGCGAGCGCACGCGATGCGTCGGCGCGTCGTCGAGCAGCCACAGCAGGCGGCGATCGGTCACCGCGAGCAGGGCCTGCGGGCTGGCCCACGTCGAGACCGGCGTGACCAGGGCCACGTCCTCCTCGGGCTCCAGCGCCACGAGCAGCTCGCGCCCGAGCGCGCGCCGCACCGCCTCGGCCAGCCACGCCCCGGCCGGAGCGCGCCGCCCCGGCGGGCGCTCCGCCACCGGCGGCGCCGCACGCCCTTGGCGCCCGAGCCACGCTTCGGCGCGCAGCAGGTCGTAGGCCGCGTTGATCTCGGCCATCCGCGCCGCTCCGTCGCTCCCGGCGCGGTCGGGGTGCCAGCGCTTGGCCAGCCGCCGGTAGGCCGCCGCCACCTCCTCGGCGGAGGCGTCGGGCGCCACGCCGAGGACGGCGAACGGATCGACGGTCACGCGCTCATCGTAGAGGCGACCCGGGGCCCCGGAACCCCGAGTCGTTCAACCGCTTGGCGGGGTACGCTCGCATCCATGCGCGGTGGTATCGATCTCGGCGGAACCAAGATTCAGACCGTGATCGTCGACGACGATCACGACGTGCTCGGCGAATTCCGTGCACCGACACCGACGGCCGGCGGGCCGGGCGACGTGGCCAAGGCGATGGCCGAGGCGCTCCGGCAGGCCGCCGAGAGCGCGGGCGTGGAGCCCGGCACGCTCGCCGGTGTCGGCGTGGGCTCGCCCGGCGACGTCGACAACAGCAAGGGCACGGTGACGAGCGCGCGCAACCTACCCGACTGGGAGGGCTCCTACCCCCTGGCCGAGGACCTCTCGGGCGCGCTGGGAACCCGGGTGGCCCTCGGCAACGACGTGCAGGTGGCCACCGACGCCGAGGCGCTCCTCGGCGCCGGCAAGCCCTTCCGCTCGCTGCTGGGCGTGTTCTGGGGCACCGGCGTCGGCGGCGGCATCGTCCTCGACGGCAAGCCGTGGATCGGGCGCGGCGCCGCCGGCGAGATCGGCCACATCGTGGTCAAGCGCGACGGCGCGCGCTGCACCTGCGGGCGGCGCGGCTGCATGGAGGCCTACGCCGGCCGCGGAGCGATGGAGCTGCGCGCACGGGCCAAGGAGAAGAAGGGCTCGAAGACCGCCCTCTTCCACATCATGCGCGACCGCGGGCGCGACCGCCTGACCAGCGGCGTCTGGGCCCGCGCGCTGGATCGCGGCGACCACCTCGCGACCGAGCTCATGGACGAGGCGATCGACGCCCTCGGCGCCGGCGTGGCCTCCGTGCAGAACGTCCTCGACGTCGAGGCGATCGTGATCGGCGGCGGCCTCGGGATCCGCCTCGGCGAGGCGTACGCCAACCGGATCCTCGACGCGATGCGCCCGCACCTGTTCGTCGACAGCGATCCGCCCGAGGTGCGCGTCGCCGCGCTCGGCGACCTCGGCGGCGCCATCGGGGCGTCGCTGCTGGTCAGCTGACGCGGTCGTCGAGCGTCAGCACGAGCGCGGCGAGATCGTCGCGCAGCGGCCCGCGAGCCGCCTCGTCGGCCATACGCACGATCTCGCGCGCCACGCTCTCGGCCCCGCCCGCCGCGCTGTCGACGAGCGCCGCGGCGAGGGCTTCGGGCGTCAGCGGGCGGTCGCGGCGCGCCTCGGTCACGCCGTCGGTGTAGAGCACGAAGGTGTCGCCGGGCGCCAGCTCGACCTCGTGGTCCTCGCCGCTGGTCTCGGGCTCCACGCCCAGCAGTGTGCCGGCGCACGGGACCACCTCGGGCGCGCTGTCCGCGCGCAGCACCAGCGGCGGCGGATGGCCGCCGCACGCGACCACCAGGCGCGCGCCGCCGCCCGGGCGCGGCTCCAGCCGGGCGAGTACCGCGGTGACGAAGCGCCGCTCGGCGCTCTGGCGCAGCAATTCGGCGTTGAGCGTGGCCAGCGTCGCGGCCGGCGACGGCGAGCGCGACGCCAGGGCGCGCAGCGTGTAGCGCGCCAGCGCGGTGACGGCCGCCGCCTCGGCGCCCTTGCCGAGCACGTCGCCCATCACGAGCACCCACGCCCCGTCGTCGACGGCGAAGACGTCGTAGAAGTCGCCGCCCACTTCCATCCCCTCCCCCGCCGCCACGTACTCGGCCGCCAGCGAGGCGCCGGGGATCCGTGGTAGCGCGCCGGGCAGCAGGCTGGCCTGGAGCGTCTGGGCGACGTGCGCACGCTCGCGGTACTGCAACGCGCCGTCGACGGCCAGCGCGATGCGCTGAGCGAGGGCCTCGATCAGGCTCCACTCGTCGCGCCCGGGCCGCCGGCCCGCCTCGCGCCAGCCCAGCGACAGCACGCCGACCGAGCGCCCCCGGGCGACGAGCGGCACGAGCGCGGCGCTGTGGCCCAGGACGTTGTCGTCGCCGCTGAGCGCGTCGAGGAACGTCGCCTGGTCGGTCTCCAGCACGCGCAGCACGCGCGCATCGCCGGCCATCGCCATCACCCGGGCGCGGCCGTTCGGCGCCCGCGCGTCGGCCCCCGCGCGCCGCAGGCCACCGCCCAGGTCGACGACGTCGATGCTGCACGCATCGGCCACACGCGCGACCAGCAGCTCGGCCACCTCCTGCAGCGCATCGTCGCTGCTCAGCGACCGCTCGAGCAGCGCGCTGGTGTCGGCCAGCAGGCGCACGCGCGCGTGCGCGGCCTCGCTGGCGCGGCGCGCGGACTGCTCGACCTCGAGGACGCGCTGCAGCTCACGCTCCTGTGCCACGCGCTCGGTGATGTCGCGGGCGATGATGACCAGGCGATCGCCCGGCTCGCCGCCGAGCCGCCGGCCGGCGGCCTCGACCGGCACGCGCTCGCCGTCCGGGCGCAGCACCTCGGTGCGAAACGGCTCGGCGGGCTCGCGGCCCGCGCGCACCCCCTCGAGGCGGCCGGCGACCGTGCGCCGCACGTCGGCAGGCAGGACCTCGAGGATCGACGGCAGCGAGCGCAGCTCGTCGGCGCTGCGCCCGGCCAGGATCTCCGTCGCGGCATTGACGTAGACGATGCGCTCGCCGTCGATGAGGACGAACGCCTGCCCGAGCTCGCTCTGGGCGCGCATCAGCGCCTCGTAGAGGTCGCGCTGCTCGCGCAGGGCGCCGGCGGCCTCGGCGCGATCGGTCACGTCGGAGACCGTGACGCCGATGCCGAGGCGCTCGCCGCGCTCCAGGGCCACCGGGTAGCAGCTGACGACGAAATGCCGCTTGCGGTCGGGCTCGCGCGGGGTGCACCCGGTGAGCTGCAGGTCCACGATCGCGCGACCGTCCCTGGCCACCTGCGTCAGCGCCGCCTCGAGATCGGGGCCGAGGTGGGGCACCACCTCGCTCGCGGTCCGGCCCACGTGATCGATCGCCGGAAGCCCCGTGATCTCGGCCAGCGCGTCGTTGACGCGAACGAAGCGCAGCTGGGCGTCGAAGAAGCCCAGGCCGATGGGAGCCGCCGTCACGAGCGCGTCGAGCAGCGAGCGGGCCTCATCGGAGGAGCGCTCCTGCCCGCGCGCGTCGCCATAGAGCCGCGCGTTGTCGACGGCCAGCGCCGCGCGCACGGCGACCTCGCCGACGAAGGCGACGTCGTCCTCGCCGAACGGCGCGCGGTCGCGCCCGCGCACGAGCGAGATGGCGCCGAGCACGCGGCCGCGGGCGCGCAGCGGGACGATCAGCGCCGAGCTGGCATCGAGCGAATGGACGAGGCCGAGGTGCTCGTCGTCGGCGGCCCATGCCGCGAGCTGCTCCTGGTCGACCTGCGCGTACACGAGCGCCTCGCCCGTGCGCACGACATGCGGCGCGCCTCCCGGGCCGTCGAGGTCGGGCGGGTAGCGGTGGCGCATCTCCCGCGCCAGTGCCGCCTTCGTCGGATCGTTGTGCGCCACGGCGACGTTGCGCAGCTCGCCGGTCGCGGTGCTCATGTCGATCGAGCACCATTCTGCGATCTCGCGCACGCAGAGGTCGGCCACCGCGGCGAGCGTCTGCTCCATGTCCAGCGAGGCGTCGAGCGCTTCGCTGACGTCGGCCAGGAAGCGCAGGCGCTCCATGGCGACGTGCTCGGCGTCCACCAGGCGCGCGATTCCCACGATCGTCGCGCCGTCCTCGTCGTGCAGCATCCGCCAGCGCGCGTCGTACCAGTGCACGGCGCCGTCGGGCCACACGACGCGCAGCTCATGTCCGCTGGTGGCGCCGTCGGGCGCGGTTGCGGCGACGGCGTCGCGTACGCGGGCGCGATCGTCGGGATGGACGCGCTGCAGGAATTCCTCGAAGGTGCCCGGCACGCGATCGGCAAGGACGCCGGTGAGCGCCGCCAGGGAGGCCGACCAGCGCAGCTCGCCGCTGGCCAGGTCCATGCGGAACGCTCCCGCGCGCGCGCCCTCGAGGACGAACGCAAGCTCGTCGCCGGTGAGGCCCTGCTCGCCTCGCGTGATGTCCTGCAGCGCCCTCGTCTCCTTCGGTGTTGGCGCAGGCTACCTGGACGGCGCACCGCCGTTCAGGGGACGTTCCCGCCCCAACGTCAGTCCCCGCGGGCGGCGACGAAGAGCGACTGGGCGGCGATCCCGATCGGGCCGCGCTCGTCGCTGAGCGCCGACCATGCCAGGCCCGTGCCCGTCTCCTCCTCCACGCGCGTGCGCGCGTCGAGCAGGACCCACTCCCCCGCGGGCTCGCGATGCAGGTGGACGCTGAGGTCGGTGTTGATGAACAGGTGGCTGTCGAAGTCGAGCACGCGCGACACGCCGTTGCCGAAGTCGGCGGCCACGAGCGCGCGGACCAGCGGGCTCGGCGGCTCCTCGTCGATCAGCGGGCGCGTGAGGCGAAACCAGGCCAGCGCCGGGCCCTGGCCGTAGCCCGTGCCGTCGAGGAAGCGGATGTCCATCGTGGTCAGGTGAAAGCCCTCTTGGGGTCCCTCGCTGACCGGGAACGGGTCGTTGCGCGCGTCCTGCGGCCCGGGCGGCGCCTCGCCGCCCGGCTGCGGCGGCAGCTCGACGCTCTCGCGCCGGAGCCGCATCGCACGGGCCCGCAGCACGACGGCCCCGTCGGCGGCCAGCTCGGCCTCGGCGAGCTGGACGTTGCGGCCGGCCCTGAGCGTGCGCGCCGTGACGGTGAGCGGCGCGAGCGGCACCGGGGCCAGGAAGTCGAAGGTCAGGCGCGCGACGAGGTAGCCCTCGTCCTGCAGGGATTCGCCGACGAGCGCGGCCGGCGCGCCGCCGTGCAGCTGCGCGGGGTCCCACGGCCCACGCGCGTGCCCGGTGGGCACGAACGTGTCGCCGTCGCGGCGGAAGACCGGCTCGCTCAGCGCAGCTCCCGGCGTACGACGAGCTTGAGGCCCGACCACGTCTCGTCGATCGCGGCGACCTTGACGTCGACCAGCCCGGTGGGCAGCAGCACCTCGCGCACGACGTCCTCGGTGACGTCGGTCGGCACCTTCGACGCGCGCTTGGGCCAGCACACCCACACCATGCCGTCGGGCGCGATCGCCTCGCGCAGCCGCATGGCGCGGCCAGCGAGCACCTTGCGCGCCGTGACGAAGCACAGCACGACGTCGGCGCGGCCCCGCAGCGAGCGCTTGACGCTCACGCCGTCGAGGTCGCCGAGGAGCCCGTCGAGCCGCTCGGGTGCGTCGAGGAAGGCGGCGGTCATCCCGGGCTTGAAACCGAGCTTGCGCTCCAGAGGCGTTCCGCTGTAGCCGGCCGAGATCACGGATCCTGCAGCCTACGCAGTAGCGTGCGGCGCATGGCAGAGGCGAGGCTCGAGGACGGCGTGCCGCAGACCGCGGGCTGGTTCGTCCTCAACGCGCGCGAGGCGCGCTGGATGCACAACGACATGCGCTCGGTGGTCAAGTACGGCGGCGAGGGCGAGGCGCATTTCGACGAGTTCGGGATCGGGCTCTACTGGCTGGAGCCCGGCCGGCCGATGTCGATGTACCACCACGAGGCCGGCCAGGAGGACTTCCTCGTCCTGCGCGGCACCTGCCTGCTCATCGTCGAGGGCCAGGAGCGCGACCTGCGCGCCTGGGACCTCTTCCACTGCCCGCCGCGCACGCCGCACACGATGGTGGCCAACGGCGACGAGCCCGCGCTCGTGCTCGCGGTCGGCGCGCGCAAGGAGCGCGGCAGCGTCTACTACCCGTACGACGCCACGGCGGTGCGCCACGGCGCGGGCGCCGAACGCGAGACACCGTCGCCCGCGGAGGCCTACGCGCGCTTCAGCGAGCCGGTGCGCGGCCCCGCGCCGGACATCTTCTAATCGAAGGCCTCCGGCCGCAGCAGCTCGAATACGCCGGTCACCACGAACCCGCCCAGCAGGACCACCCCGATGGCCAGCAGCGCGCCCTGGCCGAGGAAGGTCAGCGCCGAGCCGACGACGAGCAGCCCGACCGCGAGGCCGGCCAGCGGCCGGCTCGGGGCGCCGGCCGCCGTCGGCTGCTCGGCGACGGCCGGCGCGCCCTCGTCGAAGCGCCCGCGCAGGACCATGCCGAAGAGCAGGACGAGCGACGGGACGAGGATCACCAGTCCCGCCGCGATGGAGATGAGCAGCGCGACGATCGTCGAATGCCCGGCGGCGGCGGCGTGAACCGTGAGCCCCGGCAGGATGTCGGGGCGCTGGGCCAGGCCCCAGCCGGCGATGATCGCCGCCACCGCGAGCGCCGCCGAGCCGCGCGCGGGCTCGTAGCGCGCAGCCCACACCAGCGCGAGCGTGACGACGCCGGCCAGCGCCGACACCAGCACCGCGACGAGGCCCGCCCCGCTGGTGAGGTCGTCGAACAGCGCCCGCGCATCGGAGCGCACCACGATCAGCCCCACGACGGCCAGCGCTCCGGACACCACGCCCATCGCCAGCGCGCGCGTCCGGAAGCCCCGCGCCAGCTCGAGCTCGCCGCCGCG
>DATBKW010000085.1:0-22931 GCA_036555665.1 Solirubrobacteraceae bacterium
CTCCCTCCGGTGGTGCGCTACGCCACAAGGGCACCACGTCGGCGGCGAGCTGGCAAGTTTGCACGCCGCGACCGGTCAAGACGCTCAGCATCGCCCAGTCGCGCACGGTAGCTTCTGTGCAACATGACCAGTCAGATCGACGAGCTCGACGCCCGCCTCGTCGCGCTCATGGCCGCCGAGCCGCGCATCGGGCTCATGGAGGCCTCGCGGCGGCTCAACGTCGCGCGCGGGACGGTACAGGCACGGCTGTCCAAGCTCACCGAGCGCGGGATCATCCGCAGCTTCGGACCGGAGGTCGATCCGGCGAAGATGGGCTATCCGGTTCTGGCCTTCGTCTTCCTGGAGATCACCCAGGGGCGGCTCACCGAAGCCGTCGAACACCTCGAGTCGGTGCCCGAGGTCCTCGAGGCGCACGCGACCAGCGGGCCGCGCGACCTGCTGTGCCGCGTCGCGGCCCGCGACACCGAGCAGCTGCAGGACATCATCAACCGCCTGCTCGGCACCTCGGCCGTGCGGCGATCGACGAGCTATATCGTCCTGTCGACCCAGATCGCTCATCGGACGGGGCCGCTCGTCGAAGCGGCTGCCCACGCCTGACAGGGAGGCGCCATGCCACGCAGCACCTTCTCGCCGCGCGAGCGCGAGCTGCTGAAGGACCGCAACTTCTGCCACGTGTCCGTGACCAGGCCGGACGCCACGATCCAGAGCGTGGTCGTGTGGTGCGACCTCGACGACGACGACCGCGTCGTCCTCAACAGCGCCGAGGGCCGCGCGTGGCCCGAGAACCTGCGCCGCTCGGGGCACGCGACGGTCACGGTGATGAACCACGACAACCCGCTCGAGTACGTGACCGTCCTCGGTCGGCTCGCCGAGGACACCAACGAAGGCGCCGACGACGTCATCAACGCGCTCTCGCACAAGTACGACGGCGGCGACTACGCCTTCGAGCCCGGCCAGCAGCGCGTGACGTTCCGGCTGGAGCCCGAGCGGATCACGCACCGGGGCTGACGATGGCCTCCATGGCGTCGACGATGCCCGGCGCCGCGACGAGCAGGCCCGCGCCCGTGCCCGGCAGCGCACCGAGGTGGCGGACCTCCAGGCCGGCGGCGGTGCAGAGCATCTCCCCCGCGGCCCAGTCCCAGGCGTTGAGCCCGTACTCGTAGTAGGCGTCGTAGCGCCCGGCCGCCAGCCAGGCGAGGTCGAGGGCGGCGGAGCCGAGGCGCCGGATGTCGCGAACCTGCGGCAGCAGCCGCGCGACGACCTCGGCCTGAGCGGCGCGCACGCGCGCGTCGTAGCCGAAGCCGGTTGAGACCATCGCCGTGCCGAGGTCGTCGCGCCGCGAGCCGCGCAATGGCGTGCCGTCGAGCTCCGCCTCCTCCCCGGCGCGCACCGAGAACAGCTCGTCGCGCAACGGGTCGAAGATCACCCCGACCTGCCCCTCGCAGGCGACCGACACCGCCCACTGCGGGATGGCGAACAGGTAGTTGACCGTGCCGTCGAGCGGGTCGACCACCCAGCGCAGCCCGGTGGTGCCCGCGATGTCGTCGCCCTCCTCCCCCAGGATCGCGTCGCCCGGCCGGCGCTCGGTGAGGATTTCGCGGATCGCGCGCTCGGCCTCGAGGTCGGCCTCGGAGACGAGATCGGTCGGCGTCGACTTGGTCGTGACCTCGCGCACCCCGCGCTCGTAGTGCTCGAGCAGGATCGTGCCCGCGGCGCGCGCGGCGTCAACGGCGACGTCGAGCAGGTCGTCGCTCATACGGGCGGCCGGCGGTCGGCCCACGGGCGCGCGCCCTCGATCTGAGCGGCGAGCGAGAGCAGCGTGGCCTCGTCGCCCGGGCGGCCGACGAGCTGGACGGCGAGCGGCAGGCCCGCGGCGTCGAAGCCGGCGGGTACCGAGGCGGCGGGCTGGCCGGTGACGTTGAAGACGCCGTAGTAGGGCACCCTGGCCGCGATCGCGGTGAGCGTCCACAGCGCGCCGCGCCCGTGGAACTGGCCGACGCGGAAGGGCCGCCCGGCGGGCCCCGGCAGCAGGACGACATCGGCGTGCTCGAAGATCGCGTTGACGCGCGCGGCGATTCCCGGCTCGGCGGCCCGCGCCTTCGCGACCAGCGCCGCCGGCACGAGCGCACCGAGCCGCACCATCGCCCGCGTGCGCGGCTCCAGGCGCTCCGGGTGCGCCACCGCGACGCCGTCGTCGTGGATGCCGCGCAGGTAGCGCGCGACCAGGTTCTGCCAGGCGGCCGGCCCGTAATCGATCTCGCGCTCGGCGACCTCGTGGCCGAGCGAGCGCAGCAGCTCAGCGGTCGCCTCGACCGCCCCGCGCTGCTCACCGCCGAGCCGGGCGATCACGCCCGGCGGCAGCCTGGTCGACACCGCGACCCGCAGGCGTCCCGGCTCGCGCACGGCGGCCTCGGCGAAGCCGCCGCCGCCGCCGGCGGCGACGTCGAGGAAGAGCGCGGCGTCGGCGACGCGCCGCGCGAGCGGGCCGAACACGCTCAGCCCGTGCCAGTGCTCGCGCTTGGGACCCAGCGAGATGCGGTCGCGCTGGGGTTTGATCCCGAACAGCCCGCAGAAGGCCGAGGGGATGCGCACCGAGCCGCCGCCGTCGGAGCCCAGCCCGACGCCGACGAGCCCGGCTGCGACCGCCGCGCCCGTGCCGCCACTCGACCCTCCCGGCGAGTGATCCAGCGACCACGGGTTGCGCGTCGCGCCGTAGGCGAGCGACTCCGTGTACGGGAACATCATCAGCTCGGGCACGTGCGTCTTGCCGACGACGATGGCGCCGGCCTCGCGCAGGGCGCGCACCACGTCGCTGTCACGCGCCGCCGGCTCGCCGTGGGCCAGCGAGCCGTAGGCCGTGATCTCGCCCGCCACATCGGCGTCGTCCTTGATCGCCACCGGCACCCCGAGCAGCGGGCGCGTCGCGCCGGCTCCGCGGCGCGCGTCGGCCTGGTCGGCCTCGATCAGGGCGCGCTCGGCGAAGACGACGCGAAACGCGTTGAGCGTAGGGTCGACGCGCTCGATGCGGGCGAGCGCCGCCTCCACCAGCTCGCGCGCCGAGACCTCGCCCGCGGCGACGAGCCGAGCCTGCTCGGCGGCCCCCGCGAAGCACAGGTCGGTCGCGTCCATGGAAGGCGGAAAGCTACCGGCATGGATCGCGGCCCCCTCGCTTGCACCGACGCGGAGCGCCGCGCGGCGCTGGCGCTGGCCGGCGAGCTGCGAGCCGCCGGCCGCACGCCGCGCCTGGAGGCGCGGTGGGTGCGCCCGGGATGGCCGGCGTGGCAGGCGCTGTGCGCGATCGCCGGCGCGGCCGGCAGCGTGATCAGCGTCGACCACCCGCTCACCGGCCTCATCGTCGTGGGCGTGGCGCTGGCCATCTCCCTCGGCCACGGACGCGGGCGCCTGCCGCTGGGCCGCGCACGCGCCACCCAGGACGTGGTCGCGCCGGCGCCGGCACCGCGCGCCGTCACCCTCGTCGTGCTCGCAGCGGTCGACCGTCCGCGCGCGAGCGTGCTCGATCGCGTCCCGGCCGCGCTGCAGTGGCTGCAGGGCGCGCTGCTTCTGACCACGGGCTTCGCCGCCGCGCGGCTCGCCGGCGCCGAGGGCACGCTGGTGGGCGCCTGTCAGCTCGTCCCGACGGTCGTGCTGCTGCTCGCGGCGGCGGGCCTGCTCGACGCCGCGTTCGAGCCCCCTGCGCCCAGCGACGCGGCTGCCACGCGCACCGCGGTCGCGCTGGCCGCCGTCCCGTGGGCGGAGATCGTGCTCGTCGGCGCCGGAGAGCTCGGGCTGCGCGCCCGCCTGCGCTCCGATCGCCGCGCGCCGGAGGAGGTCGTCCTGCTGTGGCTCGAGCCCGCCGGGCAGGCCGGCTGGCGCTCGGTGCACCCGACGCTCGCGGCCATCGCCCAGGACACCGGCGCCTCGCGGCGCCGCGGCAGGGCGCTGCCCGCCGGCACGCGCCCGGCGCTCGCGCTCAGCGGTCCCGACGGCGCGCTCGCCGGCCTCGCACGGACCGTCGTCGCGCGCCTGGAGCCCTACTCCGAATCGGCGAGGTCGACGAAGTAGTCCAGCGCGGCCGGGTTGGCCAGCGACTCGCGGCTGGCCGCCTTCTCGGCCGGCTGGCCCATGAGGATGCGCTTGACCGGGACCTCGAGCGCCTTGCCCGACAGCGTGCGCGGCACCTCGGCGATCTCGTGGATCTCGTTGGGGACGTGGCGGGGCGAGCAGTCCTCGCGGATGCGCCGCTTGATCTCGCCCGCCAGGTCGTCGTCCAGCGAGGCGCCCTCGCGCAGCACGACGAACAGCGGCATCCAGCCGTCGGTGCCTTCGCGCGGCACGTCGACGACGAGCGCGTCGACCACGTCGTCGACGGCGAGCACCGCGCGGTAGATCTCGCTGGTGCCCATCCGGATGCCGCCGCGGTTGATCGTCGAGTCCGAGCGCCCGTAGATGATGGCCGTCCCCCGCTCGGTGATCATGATCCAGTCGCCGTGGCGCCAGATGCCCGGGTACATGTCGAAGTAGCTCTCGCGCAGGCGCTCGCCATCGTCGTCACCCCAGAAGCCGATCGGCATCGACGGCATCGGCTCGGTGAGCACGAGCTCGCCGACCTCGCCGATCAGCGCGTTGCCCTCCTCGTCGAAGGCCTGGACCGCGCCGCCCAGCGCCCGCCCCTGCAGCTCGCCCTCGTAGACCGGCAGCGTGGGCACGCCGCCGACGAACGCGGTGCACACGTCGGTGCCGCCGCTGGTCGAGAACAGCCACGTGTCGGCGCCGACGTGCTCATAGACCCAGTCGAAGCCCTCGGGCGAGAGTGGAGAGCCCGTCGAGCCGACCGCGCGCAACGCTGAGAGATCGCGGCCCTCACCCGGCTCGACCTCCGCCTTCATGCACGACGCGATGTACGACGCACTCGTGCCGAACGTCGTCATGCCCGTCTGCTCCGCGAGGTCCCACAGCGCGCCGAGGTCGGGCGTCGCGGGGTTGCCGTCGAAGAGGATGATCGACGCCGGCGTCAGCAGAACGCCGACCAGGAAGTTCCACATCATCCAGCCGGTCGTAGTGAACCAGAAGACGCGGTCGCCCTCCTGGCAGTCGAGGTGCAGGTGGTGGAGCTTGAGGTGCTCGAGCAGGATGCCGCCCTGGCTCTGGACGATCGGCTTGGGCAGGCCGGTGGTGCCCGAGCTGTAGAGGACCCATAGCGGATGCTCGAACGGCAGCTGCTCGAACGCAAGCGGCGCGTGCTCGGCGACGAGGTCGTCCGGCCAGCCGCTGCCGTCGAGGTAGCCGAAGCTGACGACCGGCGCGCCGATCTCGGCGGCGATGCCGGCCACGATCTCGCGGCGGTCGAAGTCGCGCCCGCCGTAGCGGTAGCCGTCGATGGCGAGCAGCACCTTGGGCTCGATCTGGGCGAAGCGATCGATGACCGAGCGCGCCCCGAACTCCGGCGCCGCGCTCGACCACACCGCGCCGATCGATGCCGTGGCCATGAACGCGGCCACCGTCTCGGGAATGTTCGGCATGTAGGCGGCCACGCGATCGCCGGGCCCGACGCCACGGCGCCGCAGCCCGGCCGCGATCCGCGCCGCCTGCTCGCGCAGCTCGCCCCACGTCCACTGCGACAGCTCGCGCAGCTCGCCGGCGTGCCGGATGGCCACCGCGTCGTCGTCGCGGTCGCGGAAGAAGTGCTCGGCGTACGACAGCCGTGCGCCCGGGAACCATTCGGTGCCGGGCATCTCGCGCCGGCCGAGGACGCGCTCGTGGGGCGCCGACGCGCGCACGTCGCAGAAGTCCCACACGGCGGCCCAGAACGCTTCGAGGTCCTCGACCGACCAACGCCAGAGCTCGTCGTACTCGCCTTCACGCCCGATCGTGCGCGCGAAGCGGGTGAGCGTCGCGTCCGCTACGCGCTGCGCCGAGGGCTCCCACAGCAGCTTGGCGTCCATCCCGGCAGCGTATTGCGATTCCGCCCCTGCGCCCGGTAGGAATCAGGGTCAATCGAGCCGAGGAGGCGCGCCTTGCCCCACCCCGTGACGTTCGAGTGCGACTACGTCGAGAAGCGCAGCCGCCTGACCACCTTCTTCCGGTGGCTGCTCGCCATCCCCCACTTGATCGTGGTGACCTTCTACGGGCTCGCCGCTGCGGTGGTGGTCATCGTCGCGTGGTTCGCCCTGCTGTTCACGGGCCGCTGGCCGCGCGGGATGTACGACTTCGTCGCAGGGTTCTGGCGCTACTGCACCGCCGTGTACGGCTACTGGTACCTGCTCACCGACGCCTACCCGCCGTTCGGGCCCGACGTCGATGCCTATCCGGTGCGGCTGAACGTCGCGCCGCCCAAGGACGAGTACAACCGCTGGAAGGTGCTCTTCCGGATCATCCTGATGATCCCGGTCTACATCATCGCCTACGCGATGAGCATCGTCGCCCAGGTGGGCTCGTTTTTGGCGTGGTTTGCGATCGTCGTCCTCGGGCGCCAGCCGAAGGGCCTTCAGGACATGATCGTGCTCGGCCTGTCCTATCAGCAGCGGGCGTACACCTACATCTCGCTGATCACCGAGGACTGGCCGCCGTTCACCGACGACGCCGCGCAGCGCGTGGAGCCCGCGCCGGCGTTCGGCGCGCTGCCGGCGTCGCCGCCGGCGGCCGGAGCGCAGGCGCCGGCGGCCGCGCCGCCGATCGAGCAGCCCGCGGCGCCCGAGGCGCCGCCGCACGGCGACCCGCTGGCCGAAGAGCCTCCGGCCACGGCGCCCACGGACGACGACGAGCCGCCGCCGCCCGACCCCTTCGGGCGGTCGAGCGACCGCTAGCCGCGCCTAGGCCGGGGTGATCGGGTTGCGCTTGCGCGGCCAGCCGCGCGCCTTGCCGGCGGCCAGCGCGAAGCGCTTGACCAGCTCGTCGCGCAGGTCCTCGGGCTGGATGACCGCGTCGACGACCAGCTCGGAGGCGAGGTGCAGGATGTCGATGTCCTCGGCGTACTCGCGGCGCAGCTCCTCGGTGCGCCGCGCGCGCTCGTCGGGGTCGTCGATCGCCTGCAGCTGGTTGTAGAAGACCGCGTTGACCGCGGCCTGCGGGCCCATGACCGCGATCGACGCGGTGGGCAGCGCCAGGCAGCAGTCGGGATCGAAGGCCGGGCCCGCCATCGCGTAGAGCCCGGCGCCGTAGGCCTTGCGCACGATCACGCTGAGCTTGGGCACCGTCGCCTCGCTCACGGCGCTGATCATCTTCGCGCCGTGGCGGATGATGCCCTGGCGCTCGACCGCGGTGCCGATCATGAAGCCCGGGACGTCGGCCAGGAACAGCAGCGGCACGTTGAAGGCGTTGCCGGTCTGGATGAAGCGCGCGGCCTTGTCGGCCGAGTCGACGAACAGCACGCCGCCCTTCTGCTTGGGCTGGTTGGCGACGATTCCGATGACCATGCCCTCCAGGCGCGCGTAGCCGACCACGACCTCCTTGGCCCAGCGCGGGTGGACCTCGAGGAACGACTCGGCGTCGACGAGCGCGTCGATCAGCGCCTTCATGTCGAACGGCTTGTTCTCGTCGGCGGGGATCAGGTCGCGGATCGCGGCGTCCGATCCCGGCGCCGCGGGCGGCGCAGCGGGCGGCTCCTGCTCCCAGTGCGAGGGGAAGTAGGACAGGTAGGCCTTGGCGAGGTCGATGCCCTCGGCGTCTGACTTGACGAGCATGTGCCCGCAGCCGCTGACGCCGGTGTGCATGCGCGCGCCGCCCATCTCCTCGAGCGTGACCTTCTCGCCGATGACCATCTCGGCCATCCGCGGCGACCCGAGGTACATCGACGCGTTGCCGTCGCGCATGATCACGACGTCGCAGAAGGCGGGGATGTAGGCGCCCCCGGCGGCCGACGGACCGAAGAGCACGCAGACCTGCGGCACGACGCCGCTGAGCCTGACCTCGGTGTGGAAGATCCGCCCGGCGCCGCGGCGCCCGGGGAACATCTGCACCTGGTCGGTGATGCGCGCGCCGGCCGAGTCGACGAGGTAGATCATCGGCACCCGCAGCGACAGCGCGCGCTCCTGGATGCGGATGATCTTCTCGACGGTCTTCGGCCCCCACGAGCCGGCCTTCACCGTCGGGTCGTTGGCCATGACGGCGACCGGCCGCCCGGCGATCCGTCCGAGGCCGGTGACGACGCCGTCGGCGCCCAGGCCTTCGCCTTCCCAGTTGGCCAGCAGTGCCTCCTCTGCGAACGAGCCGGCATCGAGGAGCCGCTCCACGCGATCGCGCACCGGCAGCTTGCCCTGCTCGCGCGCCTTGTCGTGGTGGCGCTCGGGGCCGCCGCCCAGCGCGCGCTCCAGCGCCTCCTGCAGATCGCTCATCGCTCCATCCTGATCTCGAGGACATCGGCGTCGTCGCGCGCCGGCGGCGGGGGCAGCGGCCGGCTCGGGCGCAGCCCGATGGTCAGCAGTGCGCCGGCGCCCGCGGCGAGGACGAGCGGCCAGCCGATCAGCGTCGTCGCGCCGCCGGCGACGACGAACGTCGTGGTGACCAGCACCGCGACCCCGATCCAGCCCGGTCCCGGAACGCGGTCGACGGCCGAGAACGCGCACAGGCCGAAGCCGCACGCATAGAGGAAGATCTCCCATCCGGCTCCGGCGCCCGGACCGAGGATGCCCTCCGAGAACGGCTCCAACGCAAAGGTCAGCGCCAGCACCAGCGCGGTCAGCCCGCCGGCATCGGCGAGCGCGAGGGCACGCGCGGGCCGGCGGTCGCGTTGGGCGACCGTTCCGAGGGCCAGCGCGCCGGCAAGCGCGAGCAGCAGCCAGCGAGCCGTGCCGAAGCCGTGCGGCGAGAACGCCCAGTAGACGAACGCGACGACGGCGACGACCAGGCTCACCGCACCAAGTAGAACGCACAGCGCCGAGGAGCGCGCGCTAGCCAGCGCGAAGCCGAGCGTCGCCAGCAGCCCGCTCACCCAGGTCAGCGTGCCCGCCGAATCCAGGCCGTCGGAGCCGAAGACCTGCGCGAGCCGCGTCAGCGCCGGCACCGCGAGCGCGAACGTCGTCGCGAGCAGCGCCGACTGATAGGCGCGCGGATCCGGGCCCTCGCGCGGCGCGCGCAGTGCAAGCGTCCCCACGAAGGCCAGCGCCGCCGCGGCGTAGACGAGGTGCACGCCGGTCGCCCAGACGGCGTCGAAGCGTAGTTGGAGGAGCAGGACGAGCGCAGCCAGCGCCACTGCGCCGGCCGCGACGACGTCACCCCTGTGCGGCAACGGGCGAAGCATGGAGGGCCGGGAGGCTAGATGATGCGCCCATGAGCATCGTCCTGACCGAGGATCGCGGCGCCGTTCGCCACGTGGTCCTCAACCGCCCCGAGAAGCGAAACGCGCTCAACGACGAGCTGATCCTGGGCATCCGCGACGCGCTGTCGGGCGCGGCGGCCGACGGCGACGTGCACTGCGTCGTCGTGCGCGGCGCGGGACCGATGTTCTCCAGCGGCATGGACTTCGGCGGGCTCGCCGCGCTGGCCGCCGATCCCGCGCGGCTGCGCGAGTTCCGCCGCCCGATCCTGGACACCTGGAATTTGCTCGAGGAGATGGCCAAGCCGACCGTCTGCCAGATCCACGGCGCGTGCATCGGCGGCGCGATGGAGCTGGCGCTCGCCTGCGACCTGCGCGTGATGGCCGCCGATGCGCTGATCGGGATTCCCGAGACGCGCGTGGGCCTGATCCCCGACGTCGGTGGCTCGTCGCGGCTGCCGGCCGTCGTCGGCCTCGGCCGCGCGAAGGAGCTCGTCATGACCGGGCGCATGATCGACGGCACCGAGGCCGAGCGCATCGGGCTGGTCAACCGCGTCGCGCCGGCGGCAGACCTCGACGCCGCCACCGACACGCTGGCCGCCGAGCTGCTCGCCTGCGCCCCGGTCGCCGTCGGCCTGGCCAAGCGCGTCCTCGACGCGGCGGCCAAGCCCGCGCTGGCCGCGACGCTCGAGCAGGAGGTCACCGCACAGGCGCTGTGCGCGCGCACGGAGGACTTCACGGAGGGGACCCGCGCGTTCGCCGAGAAACGCCAACCGGAATTCAGCGGCCGGTGAGCTCGCGCGGCGCCGCCCTCGCCGTCTGCATCGCCGCGTGCCTCGCGGCGGCGCCGGCGGTCAGCCCCGGGCAGGCGCCGCCTCCACCATGTCCGCCCGGCACGCGGCTGGCCACCGTGAACGCGGGCCCGACCGACTTCGACGCGCCGCAGGGCACGACCGTCGTCGCCACGCATCCGACCGAGCTCGACGCGCAGCTCGACTACTACTCCAGCGGCGCGGCGATCTCGCCCAACGAGACGTTGACGCTCACGCCGCCGCCCGGCCTCGCGGTCAAGCCGGTGGCCAACGACGGCGACCCGTCCGAGGCCGGCCTGGCCTTCACCGCGCCCGCGACCCCCGGCGAGCTGGACTTCACCGCGACGTGGATCCAGCTCGACAGCTACGACACGCGCCACGACTGCACGGCCAGCGCCCAGGTTCCCGTTGCCGTCGGGCCGAGCGTGCCGCTCAAGGCCGGCCATGTGTTCGGCGGCATCCAGCACTGGGCCGGACGGCCGGGCGCGCTGAACGTACTCACGGTGGGCTGGCAGATCGCCGCCAACGCCCAGCGCGGCGACGCGACGCCGGTGACCGTCAGCGTCCGTGCCGTGTCGGGTCGCCGGCTGCCCACCGCGTCGACGCCGGCCGTGACCTCGACGTGGGACCCGTTCCAGCTGCGTTACAAGGCGCTCGTGGCCCGATCGGCGCTCGTGCGGCTGCGCTCGGCGACACTCGGGCTCGACCACACCGCCACGAACAAGATCGACGTCGTCAACGCCAGCGTCTACGTCTATCCGCCCCATGGCGCGGGGACGACGCGGCGCGGCATCGCCGTCGACATCACCCAGGGTCCCCGCACGCTCGTCCACTACCGCCTGGTGACGACGTGCACGCGGCGCCACCACCAGCTCACATGCAGGCCGAGTCCCGGCGGAGGCACCTGAACGCGACCTCCGAACTGCTCGAGCGCGCCGGGCAGCTGTCCGCGCTGACCGAGGCGCTCGACGCGGTGGTCGCAGACAAGGCCGGCAGGCTGGTGCTCGTCGGCGGCGAGGCCGGAGCGGGCAAGACGGCCCTGCTTCAGGCGTTCTGCGAGGGCCTGCCCGCGACGACCCGGGTCCTACGCGGAGCCTGCGAGGGCCTGCTGACCCCCGGCCCGCTCGGCCCGCTCTTCGACGTCGCCGAGGTCACCGGCGGTGAGCTCGAGGAGCTCGTGTCGCGCGAGGCCAGACCGCACCAGGTCACCGCGGCGCTGGTGCGCGAGCTGGCCGGCGCCCGCGCGACGGTGCTCGTCGTCGAGGACCTGCACTGGGCCGACGAGGCGACGCTGGACGTCCTGCGGCTGCTCGCACGCAAGGTCGAGGGAACCCCCACCCTCGTCCTGGCCAGCTACCGCGCCGACGCGCTCGATCGCGCCCACCCGATGACGCTCTTCCTCGGCGAGCTCGCGACGGCCCGGGCCGTGACCCGGCTCGACGTCCCGCCGCTCTCCCGCGAAGCCGTCGCCGAGCTCGCCGAGCCGTACGCCGTCGACGGCGACGAGCTCTTCCGCCAGACCAACGGCAACCCGTTCTTCGTCACCGAGGTGTTGGCCGCGGGCACCGGCGACATCCCGCCGACCGTGCGTGACGCGGTGCTCGCCCGGGTCGCGCGCCTCTCCGAGCGCGCGACGCGGCTGCTGGAGACGATCGCCATCGCAACCCCGCGAGCGGAGATCTGGTTCCTCGAGGCGCTTGCCCCCGGCGAGCTCGACCACCTCGAGCAGTGTCTGGCCTCGGGGATGGTGGTCTCGGAGGCGCCCGACGCCGTCGCCTTCAGGCACGAGCTGGCGCGCCTGGCGGTCGAGGACGCGCTGGCTCCCAACCGCCGTGTGGCATTGCATCGCGCCGCGGTCGCCGCGCTGGCGGCGACGCCGGGCCGCGCCGCCGACCTCGCCCGGATCGCGCACCACGCCGACATCGCCGGCGACGGTGAGGCGGTGCTGCGCTTCGCGCCGGCGGCCGCGGCGCGCGCGGCCGCGCATCGAGCGCACCGCGAAGCCGAGGCCCAGTACGCGCGAGCGCTGCGCTTCGCCGACGCCCTGCCGGCGGGCGCGCAGGCCGAGCTGCTCGAGCACCAGGCCTACGAGGGCTACCTCACCGGCGACCTCGAAGCGGCGATCGCCGTGCAGGAGCGCGCTCTCGCGCACCGCCGCGCGCTCGGCGACCGCGTGCGCGAGGGCGACTGCCTGCGCTCGTTGTCACGCCTGTACCGCTTTCAGGGCCGCACGCGCGAGGCCGCGCAGATCGGCCACGCGGCGGTCGACACGCTGGAGGCGCTGCCGCCCGGGCGCGATCTCGCGCTGGCCTACGTCAACCTCGGCCATCTCTACAGCGTCGCCGAGGACGCCGAGGAGGCGACGGCCTGGAACACGAAGGCGCTGGCGCTCGCCGAGCGGCTCAACGACCCACAGGTCATCAGCTACGCGCTGACCAACCGCGGCGTCGTCGAGGCCCTCGTCGACGCCGAGCACGCGCCCGCCCGGCTCGAGCACAGCCTGCAGGTCGCGCTCGGCGCCGGCGCCGAGGAGGAGGCGGGGCGGGCCTATCTCAGCCTCGTATGGTGGCCGCTGCGCCGCCGTCGCTACGACCTGGTCGACCGCTATCTCGGCGAGGGTCTGGACTACTGCAGCGAGCACGGCCTCGACCTCTGGCGCCTGTTCTTCGTCTCCTGCCGCGCGCGGCTGGAGCTCGACCGCGGCCGCTGGGCCGAGGCGGCCGACTGGGCCGGCCTCGCACTGCGCGATCGCCGCACCTTCCCGGTGCCGCGGCTCTTCGCGCTCACCGTCCTCGCGCTCGTGCGCGCACGGCGCGGCGACCCCGACGTCTGGCCGCTGCTCGACGAGGCCCGCGCGCTGGCCGAGCCCAGCGGCGAGCTGCAGCGAATCGGCCCGGCCGCCTGCGCGCGGGCCGAGGCGGCGTGGCTGGAGGGCCGGCATGACGCGGTCGGGTCCGAGACCGAAGCGGCGCTGGAGCTCGCGCTGCACCGGCACGCTCCGTGGGTGGTCGGCGAGCTGGCCTGCTGGCGCCGGCGCGCGGGGATCGGCGAGGAGATCCCGGGCGCGGTGGCCGAGCCCTATGCGGCCGAGCTGGCCGGCGACGCTGCGCGGGCCGCGGCGCTGTGGGACGCGCTCGGCTGCCCCTACGAGGCGGCGCTGGCCCGTGCCCGCGCCGACGACGACGCCACCCTCCGCGCGGCCCTCGAGGAGCTGCACGCGCTCGGCGCCGAGCCCGCCGCGGCCGTCGTGGCGCGGCGGCTGCGCGACCGTGGGGTGCGCGGTGTGCCGCGCGGGCCGCGAGCGGCCACGCGCGAGAACCCGGCCGGGCTGACCGCGCGCGAGGTCGAGGTCCTCGCGCTCGTCGCCGAGGGCCTGCGCAACGCCGACATCGCCGAGCGCCTGTTCCTCTCCGAGAAGACCGTCGGCCACCACGTGTCGTCGATCCTGCGCAAGCTCGGCGTGCGCACGCGCGGCGAGGCAGGCGCCGAAGCGCACCGGATCGGCCTCTGAGACCCGGCGCTACCCTCGCCCGGTACATGGACCAGGCGCCCAAGACAGGGGAGTTCGTTGTCGGCGAGTCCTTCGCCAGGATCCTCACCGAGGCCACGCAGTCGCTGGTCTGCGTGTTCGATCGTGAGGGGCGCATCCTGCTGTTCAACGAGGCCTGCGAGCGCGCGACCGGGTTCAGCCGCGACGAGGTGATCGGGCGCGACGCGCGCACCTGCGTGATCCCGACCGAGGAGCGCGAGGCGTTCGGCGAGTTTCTGGCCTACGTCTGGAAGACGGGCGTGCCCAGCCCACAGGTCGGCCACTGGCTGACCAAGGACGGCGGCCGCCGCCTCATCGCGTGGTCCAACAAGCCGCTGGCGGGGCCCGACGGGACGCCGGAGTCGCTGGTCACCACCGGCATCGACCTCACCGACCGTGGGCCTCAACGCGACGGCGACGAGCGCGCGCTGGAGGGCGACGCGGAGGCCAAGCTCGCCGAGATCGGCCGGCTGGCCACCGAGCAACGCGCGCTGCGGCGCGTGGCCACGCTCGCCGCCTCCAACGTGAGCCCCGACCGCCTGTTCACGGCGGTCTCCGCGGAATGCGCGCGCGTGCTCGAGGTCAACGCCTCGGCCGTCGTGCGCTACGAGAGCGACGGGACGGCGACGATCGTCGGGCGCCGCAACCGCGACAGCATCGATGTCTTCCGGATCGGCGAGCGCCTCCCGGCCGACGCGCGTTCGGCCACGGGCCAGGTGCGGCGGACGAAGGCGTCGGCGCGGATCGACGACTGGGGCAGCTCGGCGGGCGAGATCGCCGACGCCATGCTGCGCACCGGGTATCGGTCGACAGCCGCCGCCCCGATCCTCGTTGCCGGGGCCCTGTGGGGCGCGGTCGCGATCGCAAGCGAGGAACCGCTTCCGCCGGACACCGAGAGTCGGCTGGGGGCGTTCTGCGAGCTCGTCTCCCTGGCCGTCGCCGGCGCGCAGGCGCGCGCGGACCTCATCGCGTCGCGCGCCCGCCTCGTCAAGGCCGGCGACGAGCAGCGGCGCAGGCTCGAGCGCAACCTGCACGACGGCGCCCAGCAGCGCTTCGTCTCGGTCGCCATCAAGCTGCGGCTCGCGCGGGCGCGCTTGAGCTCCGATCCCGGCGCCGCGGGCGACCTTCTCGGCGAGGTCTCGCGCGAGCTCGACACCGGCCTGGAGGAGCTGCGCGAGATCGCGCGGGGCCTGCACCCGGCGATCCTCGGCGATCGCGGCCTGCGCGCCGCGCTCGAGAGCCTGGCTGGGCGGATCCCGATCCCGGTGACGATCGACACGCCCGACGAGCGCCTGCCCGAGCACATCGAGGCGACGGCCTACTACATCGTCTCCGAGGCGATGACCAACGTCGCCAAGCACGCCGACGCCGACCGGGCGCAGGTGTCGGTGCGCTGCGAGGACGGCGTCGTGCGCTGCAAGATCTCCGACGACGGGCGCGGCGGCGCGGACATGTCGGGCGGAACGGGCATCCTCGGCCTGCGCGATCGCGCCGAGGCCGCGGGCGGGACGCTGGCGATGCTGAGCCCGCCCGGCCACGGGACAACCGTGACCGCGGTCCTCCCGCTGAGCTCCTAGTGGGCCTTCTCGCAACGTTTGACCGGTAACGGCGGCTGTCGTTTCCGGTCGAACGTTGCGGGAAGACCCACTAGACCACGCGCACCGCCACGCGCTGCGCGGCGTTGACGCCGTAGCCGCCCTGGTTCCACGTCTCTGCGCTGTCGAGCGGCTGGACGTCGCCGGCGGCGTCGGTGGCGCGGACGCAGAGCTCGTAGTCGCCCGGCTCGCGGGCGTCCCATTCGTGGGACCAGGCGCTCCAGGCGTACTTGCCGATCGCGTCCTCCAGACGTGCGTCGGCCCACGTGCGCCCCCCGTCGGCGCTGAACTCGACACGGGTGATCGCCTCGCCGCCCGACCATGCTCGGCCCTCGATCAAGGTGGTGGCCGCGGGCACCCGCCGCGTGCGGGAGAGGAACTCGGGGATCCCCGGCGGCGCCATCAGCGCGCGGGGCCGCTTGCGCGTGACCGGCGTTCCCGGATCGTCCTCGGAGCTGCGGTAGCGATACAGCTGCGTCTGCTGCACGCCCTCGAAGGGCTCCGCGATCGCCGTGATCGAGCGCAGCCACTTCACCGACGTCATCCCGTACCACTCGGGGACGATGAGGCGCAGCGGGAACCCGTGGGAGGCCGGCAGCGGCTGGCCGTTCATCTCGTAGGCCAGCAGCACGTCGCCGCCCATCGCCTCCTCGACGGTGAGGCTGCGCTGGTAGTCCTGCTCGACCCCCTGATCCACGCCGCGGTCGTGCCCGGTGAACAGCACCTCCACGGCCTCGTCGAGCAGCCCGGCCTCCTCGAGAACGTCGCGCAGCGGGGTCCCGGTCCACTCCGCGCAGCCGATCGCGTCGTCGTGCCAGGGCGCCGACACGGGGCGCGGCGCGAGGTGCGCCCGCCCGCTCCCGGCGCACTCCATCATCACCGGCATCGAGACCGCCGGGCGGGCGCGCAGGTCCTCGAGCGTCAGCGACGCCGGGGCCTGCACGCGCCCGTCGACCACCAGCTCGAACGTCGCGGCGTCGATCTGCGGCACGTCGAAGTGGGTGAGCACGTAGTGCATCCCGATCGGCGTGATCGGGCGGCGCAGCGCCTCGAGCGGCATTCCGGGGTTGCGCAGCGCCAGCGCGACCTCCTCCCGCGTGAAGTCCGTGCTGGTGGCGATCGGCATCGGACGACGGTACCGATCTGCTGCCTGGTCTCCTAGGAATCGTCCTGGGGCATCAGGATCCACGCGCCGATGTAGAAGACCGGGCTGAGGAACACGATGCTCGCGACGGCTCCTATCCGTGCGACGAACGGGTTGATGTCGTAACGGCGGGCGAACCCGGCCGCGACGCCGGCGAGGATGCGGCCCTCGCGTGGGCGGGTCAAGCCCTTGTGCGCGAACCATGCGCGGGCGCCGTCGAGTGAGTTGTCGTTGAGGTTGGTGTGCGTGGTTGCGTTCATGCATGCAGCATCGCCGTCTGCCGCTCGGCCTCCCAGCCGGACAGCCGTAAGCGCCGGCGGTGCTAGCCGGAGTCGGTCCCCTAGGGGACATCCCGGGGGTGATCCCCGAGTGACGCGTACGCCGCGACCAGCCGCTTCGGGGCACGGACGAGCCACGCCTCGACGATCACTTCCTTCAGATCGTCGAGCCCGATGTCGTCCAGGCGCACGAGGATGGCGGGGTAGCCGTCGAAGTGCGGCGTGGTGAAGAAGATGCCGGAGGGATCGGCGAGCAGCGCCTCCTTGGCGCCGAGGTGCTCGACGCGCGCGCCGAGGATCGACCCGTTCGGCGCGTCGTCTCCGAGGGCCTCGTAGTCGGACCGGCGCAGCGGGCGCTCCCAGACGAAGAGCTTGTCCTTGACCTGCCAGCGGCGCAGGTCGCGCGACACCCTCTCGCTGGTCTCGGGCAGCTCCAGCGCGAGCCGGCGCACGTCGTCCCAGGTCGCCACCTGTCCAGCGTACCCGCGCTGTCAGCTTCCCTCGAGCGCGCGCTCGTTCGGACCCACACGCGGGAGGCCGATCGAGATGACGAGGAGGGTCATCGCAATCGCGAAGACCGCGTCGCTCAGCGTCAGGGGCCGCGCGTCGGCGCCCGGCTCCACGCCGTGCTCATCGGCTGCCATGCGCGGCGCCCCCGCCGTGCCAGTCGACGGGGCCCGCCACCAGCGTGTGGCTGCCGAGCGGCCGGCCGAGCACGTCGCGCACCGCGCGCGCGGCGGCGAGCAGCGCCTCGAGGTCGATGCCGGTCTCGATGCCCATCTCGTGCAGCATCGAGACGAGGTCCTCGGTGGCGATGTTGCCGGTCGCGCCGGCGGGGACGGGACAGCCGCCGAGCTCGCCGAAGGAGGACTCGAAGGAATCGACGCCGGACTCCAGCGCCGCCAGCACGTTGGCGAGACCCTGGCCGCGGGTGTTGTGGAAGTGCGCGGTCAGCTCGACGTCGAGCGCGTCGCGGGCCTGCTCGAAGAAGGCGCGCACCTGCGCGGGGTTGGCCATCCCGGTGGTGTCGCCGAAGCCGATCTCCTGCGCGCCCGCGTCGGCGAGGCGCCGCGCGATGGCGAAGACGCGCTCGGGCGCAACGTGGCCCTCGTACGGGCAGCCGAAGGCAACCGAGATGACGCCCTCGCAGCGCAGCCCCTCCGCGCGGGCGCGGCCGAGCACGACCTCAAGACCGGCCAGCGAGTCCTCGATCGAGCGGTTGACGTTCGCGCGGTTGTGGCTCTCCGACGCCGACAGGAAGACGTTGACCTCGTCGAAGCGCTCGCGCGCGCGCAGCGCGTTGTCCAGCCCGCGCTCGTTGGGGATCAGCACCGACACCGAGACGCCGTCGGGCGGGTCGATGCGAGCCAGCACCTCCGCGGCATCGGCGAGCTGCGGGATGACGTCGGCGCGCACGAAGCTCGTCGCCTCGATGCGCCGCAGCCCCGTTCGCATGAGCGCGTCGATCAGCCGCACCTTGTCGTCGGTGGCGATGACCTCGGGCTCGTTCTGGAAACCGTCGCGCGGGCCGACCTCGCGGATGCGCACGCTCTGGGGCAGGGACGTCACGGACCCTGAACATATACTCGCCGCCCTTGAGCGAGCCCGTCGCGATCATCGGCGCCACCGGCGCCCTGGGCTTCGGCTTGGCGCTGCGCTGGGGCCGGGCGGGCGTGCCCGTCGTCTTCGGATCGCGCGACGCGGGCCGCGCCGCGGAGGCCGTGGAGCGTGCCCGCAAGACGCTGCCCGATGCCGCCTTCGAGGGCTATCAGAACGCTGAGGCGGCCACCAAGGCCGAGGTCGTCCTGCTCGCCGTCCCGTTTCGCAACCAGTCCGAGAACCTCACCAACCTGAAAGGCGTCCTGGCCCCGCACCAGATCGTCGTCGACGCCACCGTGCCGCTCGCCGCGGCGGTCTCCGGCCGCGCGACCCGCACGCTGGGCGTGTGGCAGGGCTCGGCGGCCCAGCAGGCCCAGGAGATGGTCCCCGACGGCGTGCGCGTGGTCAGCGCGCTGCACACCGTCAGCGCCGCGACGTGCGGCGACCTCGACCACGACCTCGACGAGGACGTGCTGGTGTGCGGCGACCGCCGCGAGGACAAGGAGCGCGTGATCGCGCTGATACAGCGCATCGACGGCCTGCGCGGCGTCGACGCCGGCCGGCTGGAGATGGCGCGGATCACCGAGTCGCTCACCGCGCTGCTCATCTCGATCAACGCGCGCCACAAGGTCCACGCCGGGATCAAGATCACCGGGCTCTGATGGTCGCCGTGCTCGCCGGGGGGACGGGTGGCGCCAAGCTCGCTCGCGGGATGCTCGACGTGGTCGGCGACGAGCTCGTCGTCGTCGCCAACACGGCCGACGACATCGAGGCGTACGGCGCCTACGTCTCCCCCGATCCCGACCTGTGCGCGTTCTGGCTGGCCGACCGCATCGACGAGCGCGGCTGGGGCCTGCGCGGCGACACCTTCAACGCGATGGAGCAGCTGCGCGAGCTGGGGGTCGAGGTGTGGTTCAACCTCGGCGATCGCGACCTGGCCATCGGCCTGCGCCGCGCCGAGCGGATGCGCGCCGGCGCCACGCTGACCGAGGCCATCGCCGAGCTGACGACGGGCCTGGGCCTGCGCACGCGCGTGCTGCCGATGGCCGACCAGCCGGTGCGCACGCGCGTGCTCGTCCGCGGGCGCTGGCTGCCCTTCCAGGAGTTCATGATCCGCGAGCGCGGCGAGGGACCCGTCGACGGCATCGAGTTCCAGGGCATCGAGGCGGCGACCCCCACCGCGGCGGTGCTGGAGGCGATCGCCGGCGCCCGGGTGATCATCGTAGGCCCGTCGAACCCGATCATCTCGGTGCGCCCGATCCTTGCCGTGCCCAGTATCGCCGATGCGCTGCGCGCCGCCGCGGCGCCGGTCGTCGCGGTCTCCCCCATCGTCGGCGGTCAGGTACTCAAGGGCCCGACCCACGCGTTCATGGCGTGGGCCGACCTGCCGCTCAGCGCCGCCGGCGTCGTGCGCGCCTACGACGGCCTGCTCGACGGCATCGTGGCCGACGAGCCCGTCGAAGGCCTGCCCGCGCTGGAGATCGACACGCGCATGGACGACGCGGCGGCACGCCGGCGCGTCGCCGAGGACGTCCTGCGCTTCGCGGAGACTCTTTAGATGCGCACGTGCGCGGTGCTGCCGGTCAAGCGCTTCGACGACGCCAAGCAGCGCCTGGACCGCACGCTGAACGCGGGCACCCGCCGCGCGCTGGCCGAGGCGATGGTCTCCGACGTCCTGCACGGCCTGCGCCGCGCGCAGAGCGTCGACAAGGTCGTCGTCGTCACCGGCGAGCTCGCCGCCGTGGCGCTCGCGCGCGCCTACGACGCCGAGTCGATCCCCGACGACGACCGCGGCCACTCGCACGCCGCGCGCTCGGGGGTCGACTGGGCGCTCGAGCGCGACTACGACCGCGTGCTGCTGGTGCCGGGCGACTGCCCGGCGCTCGATCCGCACGAGCTCGACGCCCTCGTGCGCGACGGGATGAGCGCGCCCGACGTCGTCATCGTCCCCGACCGCCACGGCGAGGGCACCAACGCGCTGCTGATCGCGCCACCCGACGCGATCGCCCCGAGCTTCGGGCCCGGCAGCCGCGCCCGCCACGAGCAGGCCGCGGCGGCGGCCGGGGCGCGCTGGCGCATCGCCGAGCCGCGCTCGCTCGTGCTCGACGTCGACACGGCCGAGGACATCATCGCGCTGCGCGCCGCGCTCGACGCGCGCACCGGCGGTGCGGCGCACACGCGCGGGCTGCTGGCTCGGTTGGACCGCCGGTGATGGAGCTTGGGGCCTGGGCCCTGCCGGGCCTGCCCGAGGTGCGGCCCGGCGACGATCTCGCCGCGCTGCTGGCCGTCGGGGCGTGCGAGCCCGGCGACGTGCTCGTCGTTGCCCACAAGGTCGTGTCCAAGGCCGAGGGCGCGGTGCGGCGGCTGGCGGATGTCACGCCGGGCCAGCGGGCGCTGACGCTGGCGCGCGAGCACCGCAAGGACCCGCGCCACGTGCAGGTCGTGCTCGACGAGTCCACAGCGGTGCTGCGAGCCGAGCGCGGCGTCCTGATCTGCCGAACGCACCACGGCTTCGTCTGCGCCAACGCCGGCGTGGACACCTCGAACGCGCCCGAGGACGGCACGGTCGTCACCCTGCCGCGCGACCCCGACGCCAGCGCGCGCGCCCTGCGCGCGCGACTCCCCGGCCGCCCGGCGGTCGTCATTGCCGACTCGTTCGGCCGCGCCTGGCGTCACGGGCAGTGCGACGTCGCGATCGGCATCGCCGGCCTGGCCACGCTCGACGACTGGCGCGGGCGCACGGACACCGTGGGCCGCGAGCTGCGCGCCACCCTCATCGCGGTGGCCGATCAGGCGGCGGCCGCCGCCGACCTGGTGCGCGACAAGACCTCGCGCGAGCCCGCGGTCGTCGTCCGCGGGCTGGAGCGCTACGTCAGCGACGACGACGGCCCCGGCGCCGCCGCCCTCATCCGCCCGGTCGCCGAGGACCTCTTCCCCTAAACCGCGACGAACGTCCCTGACGTAACAATCCTGTTGTTACATCACGGACGTTCGTCGCCTCAGGTGATGCGGACGATGCGCTGGCGGCGCACGCCGCGCGGCGTCTGCACCTTGACCTCGTCGCCGGGACCGTGCCCCATCAGCGCCTTGGCCACCGGTGACTCGGCGGACAGCTTGCCGTCGGCCACGCTCGCCTCGGTCGGCCCGACCAGCGTCCACGTGGATTCGCGGCCGGTCTCCTCGTCGGTGACGGTCACCGTCGAGCCGAACGCGACGACGTCGCTGTCGACCGGCGCCTCGACCACGCGCGCGTTGCGCAGGCGCTCGGCCAGGCGCTTGATCTTGGTCTCGAGGTGCGCCTGGTCCTCCTTGGCGATGTGGTACTCGGCGTTCTCGGACAGGTCGCCGAGCTCACGGGCGATCTGGATGCGCCGCGCGATCTCGCGCCGACCGTCGCCCTCCAGGCGCGCCAGCTCGGCCTTGAGGGCCTCCAGGCCCTCGGCGGTGATCGGTTCGCCGTCGCTCATCGCGCTCATTGTGGCGGTCCGGCCGCGGCCGCGGCCTCGACGTCGGCCGGCCGCGGGCGCTCGCCGAACCCCTGAAGCCACCATGTGGTGCCGGCGCCCGCCAGGTCGGCGAGGCGCGCGGCGTCGACGGGCTCGTTGTTGACGATGACGATGTCGAACGGGCCGGCGTCCGGGGCGCGGTGCTCGCCGATGACCTCCATCATCTCGGTCAGGTCGGCACCGGTGAGCGATTTGCTCCAACTCACGGGGAAGACGCCCTCGTAGCGCGCCGCGCGGCGCAGCGGCTTGCGGTGCGGCCACACGCAGCCCACCCAGATCGGCGGGCGCGGGGACTGCAGCGGCGTCGGCAGCACGTGCGCGCGGTCGAGCCGGTAGTGGCCGGCGTGCGTGACCGGCTCGCCGCGCCAGAGATCGACCACGACCTCGAGCGCCTCGTCGAGCAGCGCGCCGCGGGCGCGCGCGTTGCGCTCCTCACCGAAGGCGGTCAGCTCGCGCCGGCTGTCGCCGCCCAGGCCCGCGCCGAAGACCAAGCGCCCGCCGGACAGCCGGTCGATCATCGCCGCCTGGCGCGCGACGTCCCACGGCCGCCGCCGCGCGAGCGGTGTGACCATCGCGCCGAGCTGCACGCGCTCGGTGGCGATCGCGATCGTCGTCAGCGCGATCCAGGGATCGGCGACGGCGACCGGCTCGCGGGTCATGACGTGGTCCCAGATGAAGAAGCCGTCCCAGCCGTTGGCCTCGGCGCTGCCGGCCAGGTGGGCGAGCCGCGCCACGTCGGCGAGCTCCCCGAACGGAGCGACGTAGAGGCCGAAACGAACCGGCCTCCGGCCGGGGGGACCCGCCTCCGGCGGCCACGTGGCCGCCTCCGGCACCCCTTGCACTACGACGGGGCCGCCGGTGCGAGGGGCGCGGGCGCGGCCGTCATGCGGCGGCGGCCACCGGCCACGACCGGCGCAGCTCGTACAGCGTCGTGCGCTCGGCGGCCGGGCGGCCGGCCGCGTGGGCGGCGGCGATGAGCTGCGGCGGATCGAGCTTGACGCCGTGGTAGGAGCCCGCCAGGCGGCTGATGCTCTCCTCCATGAGCGTGCCGCCGAGGTCGTTGACGCCCCACGACAGCGATTCGGTCGCCACGTCGAGGCCCATCTTCACCCACGACGCCTGCAGGCTCGGGATCGTCCTGCCCAGCGCCAGGCGGAACACGGCCGTGTGCTTGAGGTTCTCCTCGCGCGAGATCTCCTCGACGCCGTGGGTGCGCCC
>DATBKW010000086.1:0-3951 GCA_036555665.1 Solirubrobacteraceae bacterium
CATCGAGCACGCCCAGTGCGTCGCGCCCGAGGATGTCGCACGCTTCGCCGCGCTCGGCATCGCCGCGTCGGTGCAGTACAGCCACGCCACCAGCGATCGCGACCTGGCCGAGCGCATCTGGGCCGACCGCATCGAGCACGCCTACCCGTACCGCTCGCTGCTCGACGCCGGCGCGCGGCTCGCGGGCGGGTCCGACGCTCCCGTCGAGGAGCTCGACCCGCTGGCCGGACTGCGCGCCGCGGTCCTGCGCACCGACTCCGAGCGCGCGCCGTGGCGCCCGGAGCAGGCGATACCGGCGGACGCGGCGCTCGAGTCGTTCACCGTCGCGCCGGCCTGGCTGAGCTTCGACGAGCACCGGCGCGGTCGCCTGCGCCCCGGGTTCGACGCCGACCTGACCGTCCTCGACCGCGATCCGCTGGCCGATCCGCCCGCCTCGGTGGCCGACGCGCGCGTCGTGGCCGCGATGGTGGCGGGCCAGTGGGTCCACCATGCGATCATCGGTCCATGACTGACGATGACTCCGAACGCAACAGCTTCGAGGACGTCGCGCGGGTGCTGGCCGATGAGCTGAGCCGGGCGGTCGAGCGCCTGTCTCAGATCGACGTCGACGAGATCGCGCGGTCCGCAAGTGTGGAGGCCGAGCGCGCGCGGCGATGGTTCGACGAGGTCGGCCGCTGGCTTCGCGAGCAGGGCGACGCCATCGGCAACGCGCCCTTCGTGGCGGGCGAGCCGACCATGCGCGACGACCCGCTGCGCAGCGCCGGGCCGCATCCGCTCGATCTCCCGACGGCCGACCAGGGCCTGGCGCTGGCGGCGCTGGACTCGGGCCGCTGGAAGGTCGAGCCCGGGACGAGCACGCTCGCCGTGCACGGCGAGGGGCCGGGGCCCAGCGATGCGCTGGGGCTCGTGCGTGAGCTGCGCGTCCGCGACTGGATGCGCGCCGAGGGCGAGCTCACGCTGGCCGGCCTCGCGGCGCTGAGCCGCTGGCTCGACGCGGCAGAGAGAGCCTGACTCAGGCCTCGGCCGGCCGTGGCCGCAGGCGCCTCGTCCGGCGGCTTTGTGACCAGAGGGTGTCGGCACCCGCCCAGCCGGCAAAGCAGAGCCCGCCGATGGTGCCCGTCGCGGTCAGCATGAGGCCGGCCGCCGCTGCGGCAGCAACGCCGTCGCCGCCGAGGATCAGGACCGCGGCCGCGGCCCCGACGCTCGGGCCGACCGGGAGCTGGCCCAGTGTGACGACCGCGATGAGGACGGCGATCGCGTCGAACAGTGACGCGTCGACGCCGACCGCATGCAGCAGCAGCCAGTTGCGGAGGATCTGCGCGAACACGGCGACGAGGACGAAGGCCACGAGGCGGCTCCCTCGGCCGAGCGCGCGTACCACCGCAAGGCCGCGCCAGAGCTCGCGCCCCTTGCGCAGGGCGAGCCGGCGTAGGCCGGCGCTGGCCACGGCGATCGCGGCGATCCCGATGACGGGGACCCACCACGGTAGGCCGAGCGGGCCGATGAGCGTGAACGATGTCAACGCGGCGAGCGCCGCCTCGACGGCGAGGATCGGGAACTCCGCCGCGACCAGCGTCGGCACCTGCGGACACAGGGATGGCGAGGAGCGCCGCAGCGCGGCGATGCGCGCCGCGACACCGAGGTGCCCGTTGATGACGCTGCCGAGAACCTGCATGCTGGACGCGCGGTAGAGAGCCCGGCGTTCGACGGTGCCGCCGGCCGCCTGGATGGTCAGATGCCAGGCTTCGCTGCGGGCCACCAGGGCCGCGATCTGCAGCACCACGGTCACCGCCAGGATCCACAAGGCGGCGCTCGACAGCGCGGCCTCGAACTCGTCGCGTCGTCGCGCCAGCATGATCGCCAGGATCGCCGCGCTGGCGAGCGATCCCACGACGGTGATCGGGACGCGATGGGAACGGCCGAACGCGCGCAGTGCGTCGCGCGACGACCTACCCGGCGGGCACGGCGTTACGCATCCGAGCGAGCTCACGGGCGCCGCGGCCTCGCTGGGGCACACCTGGGTCACTCCCGACCCTTTCGATCGACGCCGGGGGCGGCGAGTCTAGCGCCCCGTCGGGCAGCCGGCCGCGCCGATCGACTAGTCTGATCGTGATCAAGGTCGGGCAACGTGCCCGGCACAGCAGTGTTCAGCGCCCGCCGTCGTCGCCACCAGCGTCATCTGCGTACGCGGATCACCAAACGCAGGAGGAACGACATGGCCACCGGAACCGTCAAGTGGTTCAGCGACGAGAAGGGCTTTGGCTTCATCACCCCCGACGAGGGCGGCAAGGACCTCTTCGTCCACCACACCGGCATCAACGCCGACGGCTTCAAGTCGCTGGCCGAGGGCGCCAAGGTGTCCTTCGACGCCGAGGCCGGGGACAAGGGCCCCAAGGCGGTCAACGTCACCGCCATCTAGGCGCGCCCGCGTGACGTGAGCCGCCCACCGGGCGGCTCACGCATCACCCGGTCTGAGCAACACCACGTGCGAAGGGCTGACGCCGAGGGCCTGGCCGTCCTCGACCTCTTTCAGCCACGCGAGCGTGCCGGTCGTGCTCCGCGACGCATCCTCGAGCCGCCTCGTGACGTCCTCGGCGGTCCCGTCGACCACCACCCAATCGCCGGTGGTGAGCAGAAGTCGGGTGCTGGGCACGAGCGGAGCCTAGCTCGCGCGCCTTCGGGAGCGGCGATCGGGAAGGACGGCGCGCGGCGCGCGTCTGCGCTTGCATGCCTTCCATCTACGAGCAGATCGGCGGCGCGCCCGCGGTGGCGGCCGCCGTCGACGACCTCTACATCGGGATCCTCGGCGACCCCGAGCTCGCCCACTACTTCGACGGCGTCGACATGACACGCCAGAAGAGCCACCTGCGCGCCTTCGTGGCGGCCGCGCTGGGCGGGCCCGACGTCTACGCCGGACGCGACATGCGCACGGCCCACGCCCACCTCCGGGTGACCCCGGCAGCGTTCGACCGGGTCGTCGAGCATCTCGCGGCCTCACTCGGCGCGCTCGGCGTTCCTGTGGCGACCATCGGGGCGATCGCCGACAAGCTGGCGCCGCTGCGCACGCAGATCGTCGCCGCGTGACGATTGGAGCGGCAACGAGCCGGCGCTCGCCACGGTCACGCTGAGCGCGCTGGCGTGGCGCGAGCCCCGTCGCCTCGCCTGAATCTAGACTTGGGCAGTGGAGACCTGCCCGCGTTGCGGCGATGCACTCCCGGCGCCTTCGCGGTTCTGCCCGGCGTGCGGGGCGGCGGTCTCGGCCGCGGTTGTCGAACGCGAACGCCGCAAGGTCGTCACGGTGGTCTTCGCCGACGTCGTGGGCTCGACCGCTCTCGGCGAGCGCGTGGACCCGGAGACCCTGCGATGGGCGATGCGGCGATGGTTCGATCGTATGCGCGAAGTGATCGAGCGCCACGGCGGGACGATCGAGAACTACATCGGCGACGCCGTCATGGCGGTCTTCGGCATCCCGGTCGCGCACGAGGACGATGCGCTGCGCGCCGTCCGCGCCGCGGATCAGATGCGCTCGGAGGTCGACTCGCTCCGCGAGGAACTGCGCCGTGAGCGGGGCATCGAGCTTGCCGTCCGGATCGGCGTCAACACCGGCGAGGCGGTAACGGGCGCCGGCGCCGGCGCCGGCACCTTCACCGCCGGCGACACGGTCAACGTCGCGGCGCGCCTCGAGCAGTCGGCGCGCCCGGGCGACGTCCTGCTCGGGCGCGACACCTTCCGCCTGGTGCGCCACGCGGTGGAGGCCGAGGCGGTGGCGCCGCTGACGGTCAAGGGCAAGGAGGCCGCGGTCGAGGCGTTCCGTCTGGTCGGCGTTGGCCCCGGCGACGCCGCGCGGCCCCGGCGGGCGCGCGGGCCGATGGTCGGACGCCGGCGCGAGCGCCGCCGCGTGCTCGACGCATTCCATCAGGCCGTCGCCGATCGCTCCTGCCAGCTGTTCAC
>DATBKW010000087.1:0-9280 GCA_036555665.1 Solirubrobacteraceae bacterium
CGCGCCTGGAAGGCGCGCGACCCCTGCTGCGGCAGCCCGATGGTGACGACGCGCGCGTTGGTGATCAGCTTGCGCGCGGTGGCGACCGACTGGTCGTCGGCCGCGAAGGTCGCGTTGACGTCGACGCGGTCGCCCGGCTGCACCTTGCCGGCCACGCCCGTGTCGGCGTTGATCATGATCGAGACCTCCTGCTGGCCCTTCTCCAGGGCGGGCGGCGCGATCAGCATCCCGTCCTGCAGCTCGACGCCGGCGGGCAGCTCGGTGCTCGGCACGCGGTTGCCGATCGCAAGGGGCTCGTGCAGCGCACGCGCGGGCGCGTACTTTTGTGGGACCTCCTTGCGGCCGATCACGGCCGGCGGGATCGGCTGCAGCGCGGGCACGCTCTGGCGCAGGAAGAGGATCGAGGTCTTGGGCTCGACGTCCTTTCGCACGTCGTCCACATAGGAGGACACGAGGGCGAAGACGACGACCGCCCCCACGGCGGCGAGCACGAGCAGCAGGACGCCGCGGCGCTGACGAGGGTTCAACTCAGGGCCTCCTGGAGGGCACGGTTGCGGTCGTGCCCACAGACCGGGCACGGGACGGAGGTGACGGGCTCGTCACACCATGGGCAGGGAAAGCTCGCGACCGAGAACAGCTCGGCGATGAGCGCCTCGCGGTCGGTCGGGTAGGCGACGGCCTCGAGCGCCTGCGAGACGCCCCAGCGCCGGCCGGCATCCCCCTCGCCGGCGACGCGTGTGAGCGACGCGGCGGGCAGCGCTTCGGTCAGCGCATGCTCCTGCCATTCGGCGCCGCGGGTGCGGCCGCCGATCACGACCGCCGTCCGGTCGGAGTCGGCCTCGCCGAGCAGGTCGGGAATCTCGCCGTTGCGGCGCAGCGAGACGACGAGCGGGTCGGGCTGGGCGCGTACGAGGAAGCGCCCGCCGGGGAACAGCGAGCGGACGCGCTGGCCGAACCCGGGGCGCGGCCGACGTAGGCGCAGCACGCTGGGCAGCGCGGCGAGGAGCACGAGCTCCGCCTCGAGCAGCCGGAGCCCGTCGATCAGCAGGCCCGTCGAGGGCGCGCCGGGGGCGAGCGACGCGGCCAGCCCGGCGAGGACCGCGGCGCCCAGCGGGGGCAGGTCGGTGTCCATGCGCACGACCTGGCGGCGCCCGGCGAGCGCCGAGCGCACGACGTCGAGCCGGCGCTGCGCGGAGTCCTTGCTCCATGTCGGGACGACGACGAGCAGCCGACCGTCGCCGTCCCCGAGACGCTCGATGAGGCCCGGGAGCTCGGCGCGCGCGGGGTCCGCGGGCAGCTCGGAAGGCGGCTCGATGTGCCCATCGAGGCGAAGGGGCTCGAGCCCCACGGTCATGACGTCTATGGAGTGCAGCTTGTTCCCCGCCCTGCGCCGGCCCTCCCGGCGGCACGGTACGACTACCAGATCCGGCCCTCCCCCACGGAAGGCTGATCCTGACTTGCCCCGCCCAATGGGTAGTGAAACACCGGGATCCCACACCTAGCCGGATTGTCGGCGGGAGGATGCCACACGCTGGTTTGAGCGGTAGTCTCCCGGGGCACGTCAGACGCAGATTCGGTAGGCACACGGAGGTTTGGGGAGTCCGTTGGCGGTCCAGGCAGGGCACACGGGCAGGGATCTCGACGCGCAGCAGGCTCATACGGATGCGCGCGCTCGCGAGCGCCTGCGCGAGCTCGGCGCGGGGTGGTTTCCCGCGCTCGAGAGCCAAACACTTGATCGGATCGTCGCCGCCGCCTGGCTCGAAGGGCGCACCGGCGAGGGCGAGGAACCGCAGGCCACGCGCGCCGCGGCCTCGCTGCGGCGCCTGGGTCTGAAGGCGCTGCGCGGCGAGCACCTGGTCTTCGACGATGCCGTCGAGGCCGAGCTTGCGCGGCTCAACGCGCCGCTGCCGCCGCTGCCGCGCCCGGAGGGCTTCGAGGCCGGGCGCCGTGGGCGCCGGGCCCGGACGTCGGCCCTCGGCCGCCGCGGGCGCGCCGAGGCCCCGCCGGCCGAGGCGCCTCCGGCCGAGGCGACGCCGGCCGAGCCGACTGCCGAGCAGCCCGAGACCGCGCCGGAGCCGCCCGCCGCCCGGATGCGCCGCATGCCGGCGCGCCGTCGCGCGGTCGCGCCGCCGGCTCCTGCACCCGCCCCGCCCGAGGCGCGCGAGCCCGATGCCGCGGCCTCCGACCGCCGCCGCGACGACGAGTCGCCGTCGCCGCCGCGCGAGCGCCAGTCGCTCATGGGCCGGACGATCCAGATCTTCGCCGAGTCGGTCACGATCAGCCGCCGCGACGACGAGCTGCGGGTGGACGCCGAGGTGGAGGCGCCGGCCGAGTCCGAGGCGCCCGCCGAGCCCGAGGCGCAGGCCGAGCCCGAGGCGCCCCAGCCGCAAGCTGAGGCCGAGCCGCCCGCCGCCGAGCCCCCCGACGCGCCCGAGGCAACCGACGCGCCCGAGGCGCGCGACGCGGTCGCTTCGCTCCCGCCGGCACCGAACGTCCCGGACGTAACAACAGAGTTGTTACGTGATGGACGTTCACCCGCACCGGTGCCCTCGCCGGCCGCCGCACCCGCGCCCGCGGAGACCGCACCCGCGCCCGCCGCGAACGCGGTCGCTGCGTCCGCCTCGCCGGCCGGGCCCGCCCCCGACGTCGCGAAACCGACGACACAGACGCCGGCGCGCCTGCGCCGCCCCGCGGCTCGCCGCGCGGCCGGGCCGGTCGACGCGATCGAGCGCTCCCCGGCTCGGCGCCTGGGCACTGTCGCCGCGCTGGTCACGGTGGGCGTCGTCATCGTGATGCTCCTGGCCGGAGCTCTCAGCTCCAACGATCAGAAGCCCGCGTCGCTGGCCGCGGTCGTCACGCCGAAGGGCGACCCGGCCGCCTTCGCCCGCGTGCTCGGCACCAAGGCCCAGGAGCAGGTCGCCGAGCAGCACGCAGCCGCCCGCCGCGCGAAGATCGCGGCCGCCCACCGTCGCGCCGTGGCCGAGCGCCGCGCCGCCGCCCACCGTCGCGCCGTCGCCAAACGCCGGGCCGCGGCCAGGCGCCGCGCGGCCGCCAAGCGCCGCGCGGCGGCGGCCAGGCGCAAGCTGCCGCCGGCCCAGTCGGTATCGGCCCCCGCGCCGACGCCGCAGCCCGTCTACCAGGCGCCCGCCCGGTCCGGCGGCGGCTCGTCGGGCGGCGGCAGCGGCTCCTGGGGCGGCGAGTTCGGCCCCTAGCTAGCCGCTCTAGCCGACCTCGGCCGACAGCCGCGCCACGAACTCCTCGAGCGGCACGCTGCCCTCGTCGCCCTCGCCGTGGCGGCGCACCGCGACCGTGCCCTGCTCGGCCTCGCGGTCGCCGACGATGAGCATGTAGGGGATCTTCTGCACCTCGGCGTCGCGGATCTTGCGCCCGATCGACTCGGTGCGGTCGTCGAGCTCGGCGCGCAGGCCCGCCGCGCGCAGGGCGGTGACCGCGCGCCCCGCGGCCTGCTCGTGGCGGTCGGCGATCGGCAGCGCGATCGCCTGCACGGGCGCCAGCCACAGCGGCAGCTCGCCGGCGGTGTGCTCGAGGAGGATGCCGATGAAGCGCTCGAACGAGCCGAACAGCGCGCGGTGCAGCATCGCGGGGCGGTGCTCGGCGTTGTCGGCGCCGGTGTAGGTCAGCTCGAAGCGCTCGGGCAGGGTGTAGTCGAGCTGGATGGTGCCCAGCTGCCAGGAGCGGCCGAGCGAGTCGGTCATGTGTAGATCGATCTTCGGGCCGTAGAAGACGCCTTCGCCCTCGCCGATCCGGTACTCGATGCCGTTGTTCTCGAGCGCCTTGGCCAGCGACCCCTCGGCGTGGTCCCAGAGCGCGTCGTCGCCCAGCCGGTCGTCGGGTCGCGTGGACAGCTCGGCGTGCACCGGGAAGTCGAACATCCCGTAGATCTCGTAGGCGAAGGCCAGCATCTGCGTGACCTCGTCCTGGATCTGCTCCTCGGTGCAGAAGATGTGGGCGTCGTCCTGGATGAAGTGGCGCACCCGCATGAGGCCGTGCAGGGTGCCGCTCGGCTCGCGGCGATGCAGCAGCCCCGGCTCGGCGTAGCGCACGGGCAGGTCGCGGTAGGACCACTGCTGCATGCCGAACAGCGCGCAGTGGCCGGGGCAGTTCATCGGCTTCAGCCCGAACTCGCGGTCCTCGTACTCGGCGACGAAGATGTTCTCCTTGTACTTGCCCCAGTGGCCCGAGGTCTCCCACAGGTGCGACTCGTAGAGCTGCGGCGTCTTCACCTCGACGTAGCCGCGCTCCTGCTGCATGCGGCGGTTGAGCGCGACGAGCGCGTTGAACACCGCGGTGCCTTTCGGCAGCCAGAAGGCCGCCCCCGGTGACAGCGGCGAGAAGGTGAACAGCCCGAGCTCGCGGCCGAGCTTGCGGTGGTCGCGCGCGCGGGCCAGCTCGAGCTGCTCGAGGAACGCCTCGAGCTCGGCCTGCTTGAAGAACGCGGTGCCGTAGATGCGCGTGAGCATCTGACGCTCGGCGTCGCCGCGCCAGTAGGCGCCGGCGACCGACTGCAGCTTGATGGCGCCGATGCGCTTGGTCGACGGCGCGTGCGGCCCGCGGCACAGGTCGGTGAAGGGGCCGTTGGTGTAGAGCGAGACCGTCTCGACGCCTTCGTCGCGGATCAGGTCCTCGATGAGCTCGACCTTGTAGTCCTGGCCTTCGGCCCTGAAGCGCTCGAGCGCCTCGGCGACCGGCACGTCCTCGCGCGTGAACGGCTCGTCGGCGGCGATGTGCTCGCGCATCCTCGCCTCGATCGCCTCGAAGTCGCTGTCGGAGACGGTGACGCCGTCGGGGAAATCGAAGTCGTAATAGAAGCCGTTCTCGATCGGCGGGCCGATCGAGACCTTCACGCCGGGATAGAGCTCCATCACCGCGGTCGCCAGGACGTGGGCTGCGTCGTGGCGGATGAGGTCCAACGCGTCCTGCCCGCTACGGTCGGTGACGATCTCGATCGGCTCATCGGGCTCGAGCGGCCGGGAGAGGTCGCGCAGGCTGCCGTTCTGCTTGACGGCCAGCGCGGCACGGGCCAGGCCGGCGCCGATGGCCGCGGCGGCGTCGGCGCCGGTGGCGCCGTCGGAAAGCTCGAGTGGCGAGCCGTCGGGAAGCGTGACCCTCATCGCTGCCGATGCTACGCGAGCCGACCCACAAGTAGCCTGCGGGCCATGGACGCCGCCGCCCTGCGGGCCGAGTTCCCGGTCCTCGCCGACCGTGCCTACCTCAACGCCGGCACCTGCGGGCCGCTGCCGCACGCCGCCGTCCGGGCCGGTCTGGAAGTGCTCGACAGCGCCGCCGCGGAGGGTCGCGCGCGCGAGTACATGGAGACCCTGCTGGCCCTGCGCGACCGGCTGCGCGCCGGGTACGCGGCGGCGCTCGGGGCACGGGTGGAGGACGTCGCGCTGACCACCTGTACCAGCGACGGCATCGTGCGCGTGCTCGCCGGGCTCGACCTCGGCCCGGGCGACGAGGTCCTCACCGCGCCCGACGAGCATCCCGGGCTGCTCGGCCCCCTGACGTCGCTGCGAGCACGGCGCGGCGTCGACGTCCGGGCCGTCGCGTTCGCCGACCTCGCCGATGCCGTCGGGGCGCGCACCAAGCTCGTGGCCTGCTCGCACGTCAGCTGGGTCACCGGCGCGGTGCGCCCCGAGGGGCTCGCCGCGCTCGACATCCCGGTGCTGCTCGACGGCGCGCAGGGCGTCGGCGCCGTCCCCGTCGACGTGGGCGAGCTGGGCTGCGCGTTCTACGCCGGCTCGGGCCAGAAGTGGCTGTGCGGGCCGGTCGGCACCGGGATGCTGTGGGTGTCGCCGGCCTGGCGCGAGCGGCTCGCGCCAATCGGAACGACGTACATCAACCTCGCCGACGCGAGCCTCGGTCTCGACGCCGTGCCCCAGCCCGACGCCCGCCGCTACGACACACCCGTGCTCTCAGCCGAGACGGTCGCCGCCGCGGTCGCTGCCCACGACGTCCTCGCGGCCGGCGGCTGGGCCGCCGTTCACCGGCACGCCGCGGACCTCGCCGCCTACCTCGCCGAGCGGCTGGCCCGCGTCGGCAAGACCGTCGCGCCGCGCGGGCCCACCACCCTGGTCTCCTGGGAGGACGACGAGGCTGAGGCCACGCGCGACCGCCTGGCCGCCGAGGGCGTCATCGTGCGCTTCCTCCCGGGTACGGACTACGTGCGCGCGTCCGTTGGCGCGTGGAACGACGAATCCGACCTCGAGCGGCTGCTGGCCGCGGTCTGAAGTTTCACGAGGCGGAGCGGCTGCGCCATGCCGCCAGCCGCTCGATGATCGAGCGCTGCGCGGGCGGCGTGAACTCGATCTCGCGCACCAGGCAGGTCGGCGACGTGCGCAACAGGAAGCGCAGTGCCTCGCCGAGGTCGGCGGGCTGGACCATCTCCTCCGGCGCGACGCCCGCCTGCTCGGTCCACGTCGCCATCGGCGTCGCGGTGAAACCCGGCGAGAAGATCGTGAACTGGATGCCCGCGTCGCGCGCCTCGGCCTGCGCGGACTCGGTCAGCGCGTTGACGCCGGCTTTCGCCGCGGCATAGAACGTCATGCCCGGCGTGCCGCCCTTGGCCGCCAGCGAGGAGACGTTGACGACGAGCGCCTTGCCGTGCTCGGTGCCGGCCGCGGTCAGCATCGGCAGGGCGGCGCGGATGGTCAGGAACATCGCGCGCAGGTCGACCTCGAGGTGGCGGTCGAGCATCTCCGTCGGCATGCGGGCCAACGGCACGCCGCCGGCGCTGTAGGCGGCCGCGTTGACGAGTGCGTCCATGCGGCCATGGGCGCCCCCGTGAGCCTCGACCAGCCGCGCGACCGCCTCCTCGTCGGCGACGTCCGCGGCCACCGGCTCGACGGCGAAGCCCTCGGCCCGCAGCTCGCCCGCCGCGGCCGCGAGCTTCGCCTCGTCGCGTCCGGCGATCGTCAGCCCGAAGCCCTCCTGGCCGAGGGCGCGTGCGAGCGCCTTGCCGATGCCGCTGGACCCGCCGGTGACGAGAGCCGCGCGAGGCGCCATGGGCGGCGGAGCCTAGCGAGGACCGGCCCCTCCGCCCACGTGCAGCCTGCGATCAGAAGCGGTTCGGGAACTGGCGCATGATCCCCTCGCTGAGCTCGTCGGCCATCTCGAGGATGTGTCGATGGACCGACTCGTAGTCGCGGATGTCGGCCGCGAAGTTGCCCTGTAGGCGGTCCTGGGCCTCCTTGAGCGTCTGGTCGAGGTGCGTCTTCATCATCGCCCGCATCTCGGCCCGGCGCCAGTTGTGCGGGTTGGCCTTGTTCAGGAAGTCCGCGATCTCGTTGGCGTTGGCGTACCACGCGTTGCTGGCCTTGGTGATCGCGGCGCTGTCGCCCGACTTGGCCGCCTGCAGCAGCGCGACCGCACCGGTGATGTGCTCCTTGAGCAGGGCGGTCAGCTTGTTGCCGGCCGCGCGGCCGTAGTAGGGCTTGATCGCGTTGCCGATGTCGGTCTGGTTGGCGAGCAGCCGGGCCTCGGTGGGCTGCAGGTCGGGCAGGCCGGCGGCGAAGCTCACGATCGCAAGCCGCGTCCACGTGATGTGGTCCTCCCAGAGCTTGCGCATGGCGTCGTGGAAGGCGACCTGGCGTGCGTTGAGCGTGCCGGTCTTGGTCCCGTGGTGGGCCTTTGATGTGGCGAGCGCCGGCGTCGCGCTGAGCAGCGCGATCGCCACGATCGCGGGGATGGCGAGCCGGCGCACGCGCCGACCCCTGGCATCGAAACGGTTCTCCATGCCCCCGTTCGCGCCGCTGCGCGGGCGCGTCTTACTCGATCGCGGGCGCCGCGCCGTACTCCTCGTCGCTGACGTGCTCCCCCCAGGTGACCGGACTGCCGCCGTCGTCGGCCTCGTGCATGGCGACGTGGGTCATGAAGCGGTTGGGGGCCGCGCCGTGCCAATGGTCCTCGCCGGGCTCGAAGAACACGCGGTCTCCGGGGCGGATGACCTCGATCGCGCCGCCGCGGCGCTGGCAGAGGCCGATGCCCTCGGTGACGTAGATGTTCTGGCCGAAGGGGTGGGTGTGCCACGCGGTCCGTGCGCCAGGGGTGAAGTGCACGCAGGCGGCGCCGACGCGCGAGGGAGGCGACGGCGTCGCGATCGTGTCGACATAGACCGCGCCGGTGAACCAGTCGCCGGGCCCGGGGTTGGTGTCGAGCGAGTTGCGGGTGATCTGCATGCGACCATCGTGACGCCAAGGCCCGGCGCACGCAGTGGAATGGGCGCGGGTCACCCCCCGCTACTCGGAGCGATTTCGGCCATCCGCGTCGCATCGAGGGGCGGATGCTCGCCGCGGCCGACCCGGATGAGAGGCTCGATCATCGCCGCAAACACCACTGCCCAGAGGGCCACCGCCACCCAGACCCAGACGCGCGCGAAGTCGGTGATCAGTGCCACGCCGGCGGCAGCGCCGACGACGAAGCTGCAGGCGGCGTACATCCCTACGGGAAAGACCGTCGCCCAGCGGCGGACGTCGTAGCCGAGCCGCGGCCGCAGCGCTTCGGTGGCAACGAGCACGGGCAGCCAGGCGATCGCCGCGATCCAGAGTCCGACGGAAACATCTTCGAGCGCCCCGGTGTGTCCGCCGAGCGCCCCGAGGCTCTGCGCGCTGAGCGTGATCCGGCCGGCAGCGAGCGCCGAGATGGCCAGGGCCCCGCCCGTGATCCAGTGATCGCCGCGACCGACGAGAAGCTGACGTAGGTCGAAGCGCGCGACGACGAGGACGTAGAAGGCAAGACCGAGCAGGAACGGTGCCAGCGCCACCTCGACGAGCCAGGCCGCATGCTCGTTGGCAGCGAGCGTCGCTGAGAGCACGGCGAGCGACTCCGTCGAGACCGTGAGCACGAACGAGACGCCGATGGTCGGCGTCTTCCAATTCCGGAGGACCGGCGCGAGCAACAGGAGCCACAGCCCGAACGCGAGCGCCAGCAGCCCGATCCCGGCCCACCCCCAGCCGAGCAAGGTCAGACGCGTGCCCAGGACTGCGGTGCCCGCGACCCCGGTGAGTGCCGCCGGCGACCGCGACTCCCTCCAAGCGCGTTCGCGGTTGACGGCCATCCGCGCCACCAGGAGCAGGCCGAGCACCACCCAGACCACCACGTCGATCACGAGCAGGATCCGCGACAGCGTCTCGCGACCGTCGAGCGACAGGGCGATCGACACGATCCCGGTGCCCATGACGACCGCGCCGGAGGCGGGCGGGATCGACGCGAGAGTGCGTCGCAGCGCAGTGTCGCCGGCTGTCATCGGGGAAAGCTCAGC
>DATBKW010000088.1:0-5602 GCA_036555665.1 Solirubrobacteraceae bacterium
GTCGAGCTGCGCCACCTCGAGGCCGAGCCGCTGCACGCCGCCGCCTACCAGCGTGAGGCGCTCGGCCTCGGCGCTGCCGTTCGTGGCCCCGCGATCATCCGCGAGCCGCTTTCCACCACGGTGGTGATGCCCGGCCAGACCGCGACCGTCGGGCGCTTCGGCGAGATCGTCATCGAGGCGCAGCCATGATCAGAGACCTCGACGACGCCGCCTTCGCCGCGCGCTACGGCTGCGATCGCTTCACCGCGACGGTGCTGGCCAACCGCTTCAGCTACGTCGTGGAGCACATGTGCAGCCGCCTGCTCACGGCCGCCTTCTCGCCGATCCTGCGCGATTTCTACGACTTCGCCGGCACCATCGCCGGCCCGCCGGGCAGCGACTACGCCACGCCCGCCATGAGCAACAGCATCGTGCTCTTCACGGGCACGATGACCGACTCGGTGCGCAACACGATCGAGGAGTACGGGCCTGAGCGGCTCGGGCCGGGCGACGTCATCGTCGCCAACGACCCGTACCGCACGGGCACGCACGTCAACGACATGCTCTTCATCCGCCCCGTCTTCCACGACGGCGAGCTGCTGGCCTTCGTCAACCTCAAGGCCCACCAACTTGACATGGGCGGGGCCGTGCCCGGCGGCTTCAGCTGCACGAAGCGCACGGTGTACGAGAACGGCCTCGTCCTCTCGCCGCGCCCGCTCTACCGCGCCGGGGAGCCGGTGCCCGAGACGTGGAGCCTGATCTTCGACAACGTCCGCTTCGGCGAGATCCTCTTTCCCGACATGCAGAGCGTCTGCGCCGGGCTGCAGCTCGGCGAGCGGCTGCTGATCGAGAGCGCTGAGCGCTACGGGGCGAAGTCGATGCTCGGCACGATCGACTACGTGTGCGACGCCAACGCCGAGCGCATCGCCGCCGCGCTGGCCGAGCTGCCCGACGGGCGCTGGGAGGGCTGGGACATGGCCGATTGCGACGGTGTCGACGAGAGCGAGGAGTACCGCGTCCAGGTGGCGATCACCAAGCGCGGCGAGCGCCTGGAGGTCGACTTCAGCGGCACCTCGCGCCAGGCGCGGACGTGCATCAACGCCACGGCGCTCGACGTCAAGACGACCGTCGGCGTCGCTCTGAAGTACCTGCTCGACCCGCGCGGCGCCTTCACCTCGGGGCTGTACCGCAACGTGGACATCGTGCTGCCGGAGGGCACGGTGGTCAGCGCCCTGCCACCCGACGGCGCCGTCTTCGCCTACTACGAGCAGAGCCAGGTGATGATCTCCGCGCTGCTGCGCGCGCTGGCCGGCTGTGCGGGCCCGCGCGCGATCGCGGGCGACCGCGGTGGCACCGACATCCACAATGCCTTCGGGGCCCGCCCCGACGGCACGCCGTGGGTGTCGGCCGCGCAGTGCGGCGGCGAGGTCGGTCCGTTCGGCGGCACACGCCACGGCGACGGCGACACGCAGATGCTGTCGTATCAGGCCAACGGCATCGGCGTGGCGGTCGAGCAGATCGAAGCCGAGGTGCCGGTCGTCATGGTCCGCCACGAGCCGATACCCGACAGCGCCGGCGCGGGCCGCCACCGTGGCGGCGCGTCGGTGCTGCGCGACACGATGTGGCTGGGGCCGACCGAGCACCACCTGATGTCGCTGCGCGCCAAGCGCGTGGCGGGCTTCGGCGTCGAGGGCGGGCGCGATGGGCGCGCGGGCGGCGTGTGGGTCTTCGACCCGCCGGCCGACGGGTTCGACGGCGCGCCGGGCACCGGGCCCGAGGCCTACGCCGCCGCGAGGCCGCTGGCGGGCGTCGTCGACCCGCAGACCAACGTCCTCGACCCCGGCGGGAGCTACGTCTATCCGTTCGACCAGGCCGGCCACTCCACGCCGCCCGGCGCGATCCTGCGCTACGTCAACACGAGCGCGGGCGGCTGGGGCGACCCCTTCGAGCGCGACCCCGCGCACGTCAAGCGCGACGTGCGCGACGGCTACGTCACCGTCGAGGGCGCCGCGCGCGATTACGGCGTCGTCGTCGTCGGCGATCCCGACGAGGACCCCGAAGGGCTGGCGCTCGACCTCGAGGCGACCGAACGCCTGCGCGCACAGCGCGGCGCCACGCAGCGCGAACGTCCGTGACGTAACAACTCTGTTGTGACGTCCGGGACGTTCGACGGGTCAGGAGAGCGAGTCGCCGACCTTCTGCGCGCTCTTGCCGAGCTGCTCGACGTCCTCGGACAGCTTGCCCAGCTCCTTGCTCGTCTTGGCGACGCGCTTGCCCGCGCTGGAGATCCAATCGGCGAGGTCGAGCCCACCGGAAGCGACGGGGACCGACACGCCGAGGACCTTTCGGCGCTTGGGCGTGAGCTGACGCTTGAGCAGCGCCGCGCCACCGATCGCGGCAGCAGTGGCGCCGGCCGCGAGCGCCGGGCCGCGGACCTTGCGTGCGGTGTCGGCGATGCCGTTGGCGGCCTTGGTACCGGAGCGAACCAGGCCATTCTGGCCGCTGCCGGCGCTGCTCCGCGTGGAGCGATTGCTCGCGCTGCGGCTGCTTGCGCTGCTCGCCCGGGTGGTGCTCGGCTTCTTGCGCGCGGCGCTTGCGCCGTTGGTGCTGCGCCCGCTCGCGCTGCGACTGCTCGCGCTCCGACTGCTTGCGCTGCGATTGCTCGCGCGCCCGTTGCTGCTGCCGCCGCTCGTGCCCTTCGAGCGCGAGGCGCTCGGCTTGGATGCTGATTTGGACTGTGCCATGGATCTCTCCTTAGCTGGGGTCGGGATCGTCCAGGCGCGCTGCCAGGCGCCAGCGAACGGTGACGTTGCGGTAGGTCTCGCCGGGCTCGACCTCGTCGGGCAGGTTCTCGCGCTCCGAGACCAACTCGGCGGACGCCTGCGCGTTTGCGCGGGCGCCGACACGGACCTCGGGCTTGCACTCGAAGCGCAGCTCGCGGGCCCGGACCGATGCTGCCATCTCGACGTCGGGCTCTCGCTCCATCACGCCTCCTGTGTGGCGCGAACGTCGTTGACGGTCACACGGCCCTCGCTGCCCGTGCCCTCGACCTGCTCGAGATCGATGCCGACGCCTTCTCGATCTCATCGGGGTCGACGATCGAGTAATCGGGCACGTTCTGGCGCGAGCGCGAGTTGTTCTTCCCGCGTGCCATCTTCCGGCTGTACCCGGAGTAGCGGCCGGAAATGCCTCTACGACGGCGACCCGGCTAGGTCGCGCGGACCTGATAGATCGAGGTGAAGCGGTTGAGAAAGCCCCACCGCGCCGCGCGCATGTAGAGCCGCCAGACGCGCACGCGCTCTGGCCCCGCCAGGCGCACGGCCTCGTCGAGGTGATCGTCCAGGCGCGTGTACCACTGGCGCAGCGTCTCGGCGTAGTCGCTCGCGAAGCCCTCGACGTGGTCGGTCACGAAGCCCGCGCGCTCGCAGGCCAGCAGGATCCGCGATATGTGCAGCGGCGCGCCGTCGGGGAAGACGTAGCGCTGCGTGAACGGCCCCCCGCGCGGGTCGCCGAGCTCCAGCCGCGCGATGCCGTGGTTGAGCAGGCGCCCGCCGGGCTTGAGCAGCTCGCGCAGGCGCTGCGCGTAGGCGTCGATCGAGTCCTCGCCGACGTGCTCGACCATCCCGATCGAGGCGATCGCGTCGAACTGCTCGCCGCTCAGGTCACGCCAGTCCTGCACGCGAATGTCGATGCGGTCAGCCAGCCCGGCCTCGGCCGCGCGGCGCCGGGCGATCTCGGCCTGCGGCGCCGACAGCGTGATGCCGGTGACGTGGACGCCGTGGCGCTGTGCCGCGTGCAGGGCGAAGCTGCCCCAGCCGCAACCGACGTCGAGGATTCGCTCGCCCTCCTCGAGGCCGAGCTTTGTGCAGACCAGCTCGAGTTTCGTCTCCTGGGCTTCCTCGAGGGTCGTGGCCCCGCGCGAGAAGATCGCGCAGCTGTAGGTCATCGAGTCGTCGAGGAACAGCGCGAAGAATTCCGGCGGCAGGTCGTAGTGGTGGCGCACCGAGCGGCGGTCGCGCGTGATCGAGTAGCGGCGCCCGTTCGGGACCAGCTCGGCCTCGGGCCGCGGCGGCGGCTTCTCCACGCCGGCGGCCTGGATCGCCGCGAGCGCCAGCCGCGCCTTGGTCGCGCGATCGAACTCCGGCGGCTGCCACTCGCGCACGATGTCCACGACGGCATCGAGGTCGTCGACCTCGATCTCGCCCGAGACGTACGCCCGCCCGAGGCCGAGCTCGAACGGGTGGTAGAGCACGTGGGCCGCCGCGCGCGGCGAGCGGATGCTGAAGCGCGGCCCCGGCACGGTTGCCGGCACCTCGCTGCCGTCCCAGAAGGCGATGCTGAACGGGCGTTCGGGGAGCGCCTCTGCCAGCGCCGCGCGGATCGGAGCCGTCCGTGCGAACGCCACGCCTACGTGTTTTCGGCCAGCAGCTTGCGCTCCTGGCGCGCGGGGTCGATGCGGACGACGTCCCACGCCAGGCCGACGCGCTCAAGGCCGCGGATGACGAGCCCGGAGACGTCGAGCTCGTACCAGCGCAGCCCGTGCGCCGCCGAGGTTGGAAAGGCGTGATGGTTGTTGTGCCACGCCTCGCCCATCGACAGGACCGACAACCACGCGAGGTTGCGCGACTCGTCGCCGGTGTCGAAGCGCTTGCGCCCGAAGAAGTGGCACAGCGAGTTGATCGAGTAGGTCACGTGGTGCACGACGAGCATGCGCACCGCGCCGCCCCAGAGCAGCCCGGTGAGCGCAGCGGTCAGCGTGCCGCCGATCAGCCAACCGAGGCCGAAGGCGGCGGCGAGCCCGCCGAGCGCCCAGACGACGAACGTGCGGTCGACCCAGCTGACCACAGGATCGGCGATGAGATCCGGCGCATAGCGCTTGCGCGCGCCACGGTGGGTGTGGATGAACAGCCACCCGACGTGGGCGTGGGCGAGGCCGCGCAGCGCGCCCTTCCAGCCGACTCCGTGATCGACGTGCGGGCTGTGCGGGTCGCCCTCCACGTCGGCGAACGCGTGGTGCTTGCGGTGGTCGGCCACCCAGGAGATGACCGGCCCCTCGATCGCTGCCGAGCCCCCGGCGGCGAGCACGCCCCGCATCCAACGGGTCGTCTTGAACGAGCGGTGGGTGAACAGCCGGTGGAAGCCCACGGTCACACTGAGCGCGGTGACGCAGTAGAGGATTGCGAACACCGCGATGTCGCTCCAGTGCAGCAGGCTGGCCCACACCTGCCAGGCGACGATGCCGAGGGCGAGGAAGGGCACGACTGTGACCGTGCCCGTGATGATGCGATCACGGGTCTCGTGGGCAACCGGCTCGATGTCGTCTGGGCCTGGCTCGTGCATGCGGCGTGCTTTCTCCTCGATCGGTCCCCCGGAAGGCGCGCGCAGTCTATGTCCTACGGCGACAGAAATGCATCCTCGGCGCGACGACTAGCGGCCGGGCCCGAGCTCGCGCCAAGCGTTGCGCGCCACTGCGACCACGGCCACCAGGATCACCCAGATCGGCCAGAACGAGCCGCTGGCGCCGGCCGCCGCCCAGATCCCGACGCAGAGCAGGCAGGTGATGGCGGCCGCACCGGCGCGGTGGGCGACCCGCGCCCGCGCGAGCTCGCGCTGCTGCTTGGAC
>DATBKW010000089.1:0-12192 GCA_036555665.1 Solirubrobacteraceae bacterium
TGGACCGGCGCGTCGAGCAGCCGTCCACGCAGGTCGTGCAGCGCGAGGTCGACGGCCGACAGCGCCATCGCGCCCGCGCCGGCCTGGCCGGCGTTGCGCAGCGCCGCGTGCATCGCCTGCCAGCATTCCGCCGTGGCCAGCGCGTCGCGGCCTTCGACGGCGCCGGCGAGGACGGACTCGATCAACCCGGCGACGGAGCCGTCGGCGTACGTGTAGCCGATCCCGGTCGCGCCGTCCGCGCGCACGCGCACGAGGACCATGGTGGTCGAGTCCCACTCCAACGTCCCGTCGGACTCGGGGCTGTCGGTCGGGTAGGTGCGCGCCTCGGCCTCGATGCCTGCGACGCGGTTCATCTACCGGGTGACGAGGTCCTTGACCTTCTCGCGGATCGACTGGCGCACGATCCGCCCGCTCTCGGGGTCGCCGTGGAACAACGCGCGGGCGAAGCCCTGCGCGTGCTCCATGCGGATGTGCGGCGGCAGCGGCGGCACCTCCGGATCGGTGACCACGTCGATGACCACGGGCCCGTCGGCGGCCAGCGCGCGGTCCCACGCGGGCCCGACGCCGTCGGGCGTCTCGACGCGGATGCCCTCCAGCCCGAGCTGGCGCGCGTAGGCGGCGAAGTCGAACGGCGGCAGGTTCTGGGTCGTCTCCATCTTGGCGTCGCCCGCCAGCACCCGCTGCTCCCAGGTGACCTGGTTGAGGTCGCCGTTGTTGAGGACCACGACGACGAGCGGGCCCGACCAGCGGTCGCGGTACTTGGCCAGGTCGATGAGGCCGTTGATGCCGATCATCTGCATGGCGCCATCGCCCATGCACGCGATGACCGGGCGCTGCGGGAAGGCCAGCTTGGCCGCCAGCGCGTAGGGCACCGCCGGGCACATCGTCGCCAGCGTCCCGCTCAGCGCCGCGTCCATCCCTCTGCGCAGGCGCAGGTGGCGCGCCCACCAGTTCGTCGCCGAGCCCGAGTCGGCGAGCACGATCGCGCGATCGGGCAGGCGGCCGGAGAGCTCGTGGAAGACGAGCTGCGGGTTGACCGGATCGGCCTCGATGTGCGCGCGCTCGTCCAGCAGGCGCCACCAGTGACCGACGCCGTCCTCGATCTCCTGGCGCCAGGCGCGGTCCTCCTTACGCTGGAGCTGGGGCAGCAGCGCGCGCAGGGTCTCCGCGGCGTCGCCCATCATCGCCACCTCGACCGGGTAGCGGATGCCGAGCTTGCGCGCGTCGATGTCGATCTGCACGCCCCGCGCCTGGCCGGGCTTGGGCAGCCATTCCGAGTAGGGGAACGCCGTGCCGACCATGAGCAGGGTGTCGCAGCCGTCCATCATGTCGGCGGAGGGCTTGGTTCCCAAGAGGCCGATCGAGCCGGTGACGAAGGGCAGGTCGTCGGGCACGGCGGCGCGCCCGTTGAGCGCCTTGGCCACGCCGGCGCCCAGCAGCTCGGCCACCTCGATGACCTCGTTGGTGGCGTGCTTGGCGCCCTGGCCGATGAGGATTGCCACCTTCGAGCCGGCGTTGAGCACCTCGGCGGCCCGGCGCAGGTCGTCGTCGCCGGGACGGATGACCGGATCGTGGAAGCCCGGCTCGCCGGCGTAGATCGCGCCGTGCTCGCGCGGCGGCTCCTCGTACTCCATCTCCTGCACGTCGGAGGGCACGATCACGGCGGTGACCGTGCGCTGTGAGCGCGCGATGCGCACCGCGCGGTCGATCAGCGTCGCGGCCTGGCGCGGGTCGTTGCACTCGCCGATGTACTCGCCGGCGACATCCTTGTACAGCGCGCGCAGGTCGACCTCCTGCTGGAAGTCGCCGCCGAGCGACATCCGCTTCTGCTGGCCGACGATGGCGACGACAGCCGCGTTGTCGAGCTTGGCGTCGTAGAGGCCGTTGAGCAGGTGGACGGCGCCGGGCCCCGAGGTCGCCATGCAGACCCCGACCTCCCCGGTGAGCTTGGCGTGCGCGCACGCGGCGAAGGCGGCCAGCTCCTCGTGGCGGACCTGGACGAACTCGACTTGGTCGCCCATCTCGTGGAAGGCGAGATTCAGTCCGTTCGTGCCGTCGCCCGGATAGCCGTAGATGCGACGCACGCCCCAGGCGTGGAGGCGCTGCAGCATGAAGACGGAGACATTCGGCGTGGACATGGATCGGCACTACCCGCAAGCGAGCGTGTGCTGACGGCAAGGGCCGGGGAAACCGACGACATGGACCTCCCGCGCGTGCGGTGGACGGCGCCGGCGCTCGCCGACGAAGTCGGCCGGATGCGCCGCGCGGCCTCGGCGGCGGCCGCCGAGCACGGGCTCGACGGGAGGGCGCTCGAGCATCTGGAGCTGGCCGTCTCCGAAGCGCTGACGAACGTCGTCCTGCACGCCTACCAGGACGAGCCGGGGCCGATGAGCGTCGAGGTCGAGTCCGACGACGACGAGATCCGCGTGACGGTCGCCGATGACGGTGGCGGCATCGCGGCGCAGGCCGAGCATCGCGGGCCGGGCATGGGACTCGGGATCCTCGCCTCGGCCGCCGACTTCTGCGAGATCCGCAGCCGGCGCGGCGTCGGGGTCGAAGTGCTGCTCGGCTTCCAGCGGCAGACCGCGGCGAGCTGACAGCAGTTGCTTTGCAACATCGGCCTGGTGCCTCGGTGTCGGGAGCGATACGCCGGGAACGTCGATGGAAGTGGGCCCAGGTCAACCGGCAGCTCCAGCGATGCCCGACCCTGAAACGGCGGGGTCCGTGCACGCGGCGAATGTGCGCCGCCTGCGGGAGGATCGCGAGCTGTTCGAACGTTGCGTCGACCGGCACGACGCGGTCGACCGCGAGCTGCTCGTCGAGCGCTTCATGCCGTTGGCGCGCAGCCTCGCGGCGCGCTACCTGCGCCACGGCGAGGCGTTCGACGACATCTTCCAGGTCGCGTGCCTGGGCCTGGTCAAGGCGATCGACGGCTTCGACGTCGACCGCGGGCGCGCGTTCTCGTCGTATGCCGTGCCGACGATCGTCGGCGAGATCAAGCGCTACTACCGCGATCGCACGTGGACGGTCCACGTGCCCCGCGACCTGCAGGAGCTGACGCTCGTCGTCGACCGCGCGATCGGGACGCTCGAGCGCGACCTGTCGCGCAAGCCGACGGTCGACGAGGTCGCGCAGTATCTCGACATCGGCGACGAGGAGGTGCTCGAGGCGCTGCAGGCCAGCCACGCCCACCGAGCCGGCTCGCTCGACGCCCCGCGCCGCGAGGACGACGACAGCGGCACCACGATCGGCGACGCGATCGGCGTGAGCGAGCACGGCTTCGGGCAGGCCGAGCAGCGCGTGATGCTGCGCGCGCTGCTCGCCGGACTGCCCCCGCGCGATCGCCTGGTGGTGCGCCTGCGGTTCGAGCGCGACCTGACTCAACGGGAGATCGGCGAGCACGTGGGCCTCAGCCAGATGCAGGTCTCGCGCATCCTGCGCAGCAGCATCGCCAGGCTGCGGGAGTGCGCGCGCACGCCCGGCACGGCCGACGAGCTCGCCCGGCATTAGTGCCCGCAGTGGTACAAGTGGCACATGGGGGAAACCCCCGAACAGGCCGATGTCCGATGGGAACGGCTGCTCGATCTCGATCGCGACCTGGCCGAGGTGCTGGGCAGCGCGGTCGCCGCGCGCGCGCGTGACCGCGTGGGCGTGGCCACGGTCCGCCTCGGCGCCGGGTCGTGGCGCCCGGAGACGCTCGCGCCGGAGATGCGCCGTGCGTTCGGCCTGATCGTCTGCAAGGGCCTCATCGTCCGCGAGCTCCACCTCGCCGGAACCCTGACCGCCGACCTCATCGGCCCCGGTGACATCGTGGCCATCGGCCACACCGGCGAGCCGCTGTTGGCCACCGGCGAGCACTGGCACGTCACCGGCGGCGCGCTCGTCGCGATTCTCGACGACCGGGTGCTTCCCGGACTGCACGCGTGGCCGGTCCTGAGCTCGCGCCTGATCGAGCGCGCGGCGCGCCAGGCGGCCCGCGCGGCCGAGCAGCGCGCGATCTCGCAGCTCCCGCGCGTCGAGCTGCGCATCCGCGCCCTGCTGTGGCACCTCGCCGAGCGCTGGGGGCGGATGGGGCCCAACGGTGTCCTGCTGCCGCTCGAGCTCACGCACGGCGCGCTCGGCCACCTCGTCGGCGCCCGCCGGCCAACGGTGACGCTCGCCTTGAGCGAGCTCGCCCGCGACGGCGCGATCGTGCGCCGGGACGACGGCGCCTGGGTGCTGCGCGCGGACTCCAACCCGTCGGCACCCTCGACGAATGGCCCGTCGCACCGCCGGATGGCCGCCGTGCGTACGCCCGCTGCCGGCCGGCCCAGGGCGTCGCTCGTCGTCCACGTGCCCGACTCGACGTTCCTCGCCGAGCGCATCGAGCGCGTCCGCATCGCCAGCGCCGAACAGCGCGCTCACAGCGTCGCGCTGCTCGAGCGCTGTGAAGCCACGCGGCAGCGCGCGGCGAGCGCGCGCGCGAGGCGCCTCAGTTCGAGGGCTCAGGCCGGCTGATCTCTTCCATCAGGAGGATCGCGCCCGAAACCTCGTCGCCGTCGACGCTGAGTGGCAGCACAACCACCCGGCAGTCGATCGCTCGGCCGCGGCGATTGGTCGCCTCCAGCATCAGCTCCACGCGGTGCCGGCCGTCGCCGATGACCTCGCGGAGTGGGTCCGCGAGCTCGTCGACCTTCAGCCCGAGGTCGAGGTCGAGCAGGTTCTCGCCCTCCGCCTCGTCCATGCGTACGCCCCAAAGGTCGACGGAGTACGCGTTCCAGACCTGCACGGTGAGGTTGCTGTCGAGGACGGCGACCGCCACCCCCATGCTCGTCAGGATCGCCTCGAGGAACGCGTTGACCTCGTTGAGCTCGAGCGTGCGCTGGCGCAGCTCGTCGTTGATCGTCTCGAGCTCTTCGTTGGTGGACTGCAGCTCCTCGTTCATCGTCTCGAGCTCTTCGTTGGTGGACTGCAGCTCCTCGTTGGTCGTCTCGAGCTCTTCGTTGGTGGACTGCAGCTCCTCGTTGGTCGTCTCGAGCTCCTCGACCGTCGACTGCAGCTCCTCGTAGGCGTTCTCGAGCTCGCGTTTGGAGCCCTCGAGCTCGTTCTGGAGGCGCCGCTGGACGGTGACGTCCGCGTAGGTGATCGACGTGCCGAGCAGGCGTTCGCCCGCGTAGAGCGGGATGATGTGGACCTCGAGCTCGCGGGCCTCGCCGCCGGACACCGTCATCGACACGTGCGAGAGCGCGATCGTGCGGCGCTCGGCGTGCGCCATCTCGAGGTTGGCGCGCAGCTCGACCGGGCGGTAGGACAGCTCCAGGTCCTTCAGCGGCCGCCCGACGTCGGCGGTCGACAGGGCGAACAGGGTCCGCGCGTGCTGGTTGACCAGCACGACATTGGCATCTGCGTCGAGCGCGATCTGCGCGACGGGCGCGGTGTCGACAGCGCTCTCGCGGACGGCGCTGGTGAGCTCGCCGGTGGCCTGCAGGTGCTCGGGAGCGACGGTGTACAGCAGGCGGTCGCGCAGCGTGGGGCGCATCACCTTGGAGAACACGCGGCGCTTGAGGCTGACGGGCTTGAACAGCTCGGAGTGCGTGATCAGCATCTCCGACTTGCCGAGGTACAGGTAGCCCTCGTTCTTCAGCGCGAAGTGAAAGCGGTTGAGGATCGCCTCCTGCGTCTCCGCGTTGAAGTACATGAGCGTGTTGCGGCACGTCAGCAGGTCGATGCGCGAGATCGGCGCGTCCTGGACGAGGTCGTTGCGGCCGAAGATCACCGTCCGCCGGAGGTCGTTGCGGAAGGCGTAGCGCTGTTCGACGCGCTCGAAGTAGCGCTCGCGCAGCTCGTCCGGGACCGCCTCGAGCGACTTCGCGGGGTACGTGGCGTGGCGCGCTTCGTTGAGCGCTTCCTCGTCGACGTCCGTGCCATAGATCTTCACGCGATCCAGGTAGCGCCCCTCGCCGAGGGCCTCGGCGAGCACCATCGCCATCGTGTATGTCTCCTCGCCCGAGGCGCAGCCCGCGCACCACACGCGCAGCGGGCTGCTGTCGCCGACCGAATTCAGGAGGCGCGGGATGACATCGCTGGAGAGGTAGTCCCAGGCGGGCGCATCGCGGAAGAAGCCGGTGACGTTGATGAGGATCGTGTTGAAGAGGAGGGCGAACTCGTCCGGGTGGACCTCGAGGTAGTCGAGGTAGTCCTGGTAAGACCCGTTGTCGACCTCCTGCATGCGCTTACTGATGCGGCGCTCCAGGCTCGTGCGCTTGTAGCCCGTGAAGTCGAAGCCGCGGGTGCGCTTCAGGTAGTCCAGGAGGACGTCGAGGCCCGCGGAGGTGGCGGCCATGACGACACCTATCCCTCAGTCATGAGGCGGCCTCGGCCTCGCCCCCGGGCGTGGCTGCGCGCGCGTGCTCGATGGCGTCGCGTACCAGGCCCGCGCGGCGCTCGGCGTCCGCCGCCTGAGCTTCGAAGTTACGTGCTGAGCGCTGTTGGCTGCTCTCGTCGGCCCGGGCCGACATCTTGCGCAGGAGCTCGGCGCGGTCCTCCAGGGCGCGGACCGCGGTCCACAGGGCGCCCTCGAGCTCGTGCGCCTGGCCGGCGGCGAGGCTCTCGATGGAGAAGACGTGGCCCACGCTGCAGCGAAAGCGCCTGAGCCCGCCCTCCTCCTGCTCGAACAGCACGCCGCCGCAGTCCGGGCAGGTGAACCGCGTGCCGGTTGCGTCCTCGCGCGGCGCGTCGGCGATCGAGGGGGTCTTCGGATCCTCCATCATGCGCACGCCTCCTGGGGGCGGGTGGCCGACGGGCTGGTGTCGCGCGAGCCAGCCGGCCATCTGCGCCAGCGGCAGCACGGCATCGACCCGCACGTGGGCGATCGCACTCGTCGGCATGCCGGGATACAGCGCCTCCGCGGGATCCTGGACGACGGCGGCGCCGCCACGGCGCTTGATGGCCAGCAGGCCCGCAGTGCCGTCGTCGCGCGAGCCCGAGAGCACGAAGCCGACCACGGTGCCGTCGTAGGCCTCGGCGGCGCTGCGCATCGTCGCGTCGATCGCCGGGCGGTGCCCGTTCTCGCGCGGGGCCTGGGTGAGGCGCACGCGGCCGGGCTCGACCTCGAGGTGGTGGTCAGGCGGAGCGACGTAGATGTGGCCGCCCAGCAGCGGATCGCCGTCGGTCGGGCTGTGCACCGGCAGGCGCGCCGCCCGGCCGAGGATGTGCGGCATCGCGCTCGTCCCGGCCGGCGAGACGTGCAGGACCACGCAGACCGCCTGGCGCGTATCGGCGGGGAGCGCGCGCACGAAGGTCACGAGCGCCTCGACGCCTCCGGCCGATGCCCCTACGACCAGCACGCCGTCCGCCACGGAGGCAAGGGCAGGCGTAGGCGAAGGAGCGTCGGGCTCCACGATGCAGGTCTACCGCATCGGCCCGTTGTCTACCAGCGTCAGGCGACGATCCAACCCGGTCAGGCGCAGCAGATCGAGCACCGGTCCCGGATGGGCGACCGCGACGAGCCGCCCACCCGCCTCGTGCATCCGGGCGTCGGCGGCCATCAGCCAGGCCAGCGTGGTGGAGTCGGCGAACACCACCCGCGTGAAGTCGATCACGACCGTCCCGACCGGGCCGGGCTCCAGCGCAGCATCGATCGCTTCCTCGAGCGTCGGCCGCGCCGCGAGGTCGAGCTCGCCCGCGAGCTCGATCGCCGACGTCGTCCCCCGCCGATGCACGGTGCAGCCGAACACCGGATCGCTGACAGGCTGACGCTCGATTGTCACTACCCGAAAGGTAGGTCCCGCGAGAGAGGGCAAGGCGCGCGGCGTTGGAAAGCAACCTCAGGCGCTGTCGATCGCCAGCGCGGCGAGGATGTGCGAGAAGTGCGTCAGCGCCTGCGGGACGTTGCCGCGGGCCTCGCCGGCCTCGACGTCGAACTCCTCGGCGAACAGCCCGACGTCGTTGCGGGTGCGTAGCGCGCGCTCGAAGCGCTCGCGCGCCTCGGTGGTGCGCCCCTGGGACGCCAGGCACTCGGCCAGCCAGAAGGCGCAGGGCAGAAAGGTCCCCTCGCGGCCCGGCTGGCCGTCGTCGACGCGGTAGCGGCGCACGAGGCCGTCCTCGCCGAGCTGCGCGGCGATCGCGTCGGCGGTGCGCACCATCCGCTCGTCGGTCGGGTCGAGGAAGCCCGCTGCGACCATGCGCAGCAGCGCCGCGTCGAGCTCGAGGTCGCCGAAGGCCTGGGTGAAGACGCCCCGGCGCGAATCGTAGGCGCGCGCCTCGATCTCGGCGCGCACCTCGTCGCGCGCGGCGCCCCAGCGCTCGACCGGCGCGTCGCGTCCGATGTCCTGCGCGAGGCGGACGCCGCGGTCCAGCGCCACCCAGCACATCACCTTGGAGTGCGTGAAGTGGCGCGGCCCGCCGCGCCATTCCCACAGCCCGCGATCGGGCAGGCGCCAGTCGCGCGCGGCGCGCTCGACCAGCTCGCAGATGAGCGTCCACAGGTCGTCGTCCGGCGAATGCCCGCGCTCGTGCCAATGCCAGGCGAGGTCGAGGAGCTGGCCGAGGACGTCGTGCTGGCGCTGGGTCCCCGCGGAGTTGCCGACGCGCACCGGCCCGATGCCGCGCCAGCCGCGCAGGCTCTCGACCTCGATCTCGGGCATCCGCCGCTCGCCGCCGAGGCCGTAGACGATGTGCAGCTCGTCGGCGTGGCCGGCCGACGAGCGCTGCACGAAGCGCCGGAAGGCGTCGGCGGCATCATCGAAGCCCAGCTCGGCCAGCGAGCGCACGCCGAAGACCGCGTCGCGCACCCAGGCGTAGCGATAGTCCCAGGTGCGCCCGTCGCCGGACTCGGGCAGCGAGGTCGTGGCCGCCGCTGCGATCGCACCGGTGCGCGGGTTCATCAGCGCCTTGAGCACGAGCGCCGAGCGCAGCACACCCTCGCGGTCGATCTCCGGCAGCCGCGCCTGTGCCGACCACTCGCGCCAGTAGGCGACCGTCTCGTCCAGGCGCCGGTCGAGGTCCGCCCGCGACGAGGGTCGCGGCGGCTCGTCGTCATCGAGGTCCTCCGGCGCGATGTCGCGGATCTCGAGGCGCATGCGCTCGCCGGCGGCGACCGTGAAGCGGCCGCTGAGCTCGTAGCGGTCGTGGCGCTCGAGCCGGTCCGCGCAGGCGACGATCAGCGCGTCGTCGCCGGCCAGCGCGTAATGCGTCCCGTCCGGGGCGTCGTACAGCCACGGCGTGGCCTCGCCGTAGTCGAAGCGGGGGGCGACGTGGGCCTCGAATTCGACCTCGCCCTCGATGCCCTCCACGACGCGGACGAGCTGGCGCTGCGGCGAGGCCGGGTCGTCGGGGTCGATCGCGAGCAGGTCGAGCACCCGTGCCCGCCCGCCGCGCGCGGTCCAGGTGGTGCACAGCACGAGCGTGCCCTCGAGGTAGTAGCGCTCGGGGTCGCCGTCGGGCTCGCACGGCGCGAGCGCGAGATACCCGCCGCGCTCGAGGTCCAGCAGGCGCCCGAAGACGCTGCCCGCGTCCAGGCGCTGCGGGCAGAACCAGTCGACCGAGCCGTCGCGGTGGATCAGCGCGGCGGTGTGCCCGTCGGCCACAAGCGCGTAGTCCTCGATGCGCGGGCCGGCGGTCACCGGCGGGCAAGGGCGGCCACGCCGGCGGCCGCGGCGGCGGCGGTCAGCGCGCGGCGGTGCTCGGCGAGCCAGAGCTGCGGGCTGCGTTCCGTGGCCTCGTCGTCGAAGGTGCCGTGGCTGCCGTGATCGCCGGGCAGCGGCGCGTCGACGTAGTCGGTCTGCAGGCGCTGGGCGCCGGCGGGCTGGTCGGTCTGCTGGCTGTCGAAGCCGGTGCGAGCCAGATAGCGGTCGGCCAGCCACGGCGCCAGCCGGTTGCCGACGATCGTCATCACCGTCGAGCCGCCGACCCACAGCTCGCGCCGGTGCGGGTTCTGGGCGGCCCAGACGATCGCCCGCGCGGCGACCTCGGGCTGGTAGACGGGCGGCACGGGGCGCGGGCGCCGCGGCATGCGCAGGCGGACCATCTCGAACTGCGTGGTGTTCATTCCGGGCAGGTGGACGCTGATGACGCGCACGTTGCGGCCCTCGTGCATCAGCTCGGTGCGCAGCGAGTCGGTGAAGCCGCGCACCGCGTGCTTGGCGGCGCAGTACGCGGCCTGGAGCGGAATCCCGCGGTAGGCGAGCGCCGAGCCGACCTGAACGATCGTGCCGCGGTCGCGCGGGAGCATGTGCTTGAGCGCGGCCATGGCGCCGTAGGCCTGGCCGAGGTAGGTCACCTCGGTGACGCGGCGCAGCTCGTCGGGCTCGATCTCCCGGACGGGGGCGAAGATGCTCGCCATCGCGTCGTTGACCCAGACGTCGATCGGGCCCAGCTCGGCCTCGGCGCGGTCGGCGGCGGCGTGCACCTGGTCGGCGTGCGCAACGTCGGTCGGCAGGGCGAGCGCGCGGCCGCCCGCGTCCTCGATCTCGCGCGCCGCGGCGTTCAGGCCGTCCTCGCCGCGCGCGACGAGCCCGACCGTCGCGCCGAGTTTCCCGAAGGCCCGCGCCGCGGCTCTGCCCACGCCGGCCGAAGCGCCGGTCACCACGACGACTTTGTCGCCCATCCCTGAGATCCCCATGCGCTGCTGCTTACCCGCAGCTCCGAACGTCCATCACGTAACAACCCTGTTGTTACGTCGCGGACGTTCGCGCTGTGGCTAGGGTCCGGCGGATGGACCAGCGCCTGCTCGACGACCTCCTGGAGTGGCTCTCGATCCCCTCGATCTCCACCGGCGGCGGCGATCCGGGCGACCTCGAGCGGGCCGCGGCCTGGGTGGTGCAGCGGGTCGTCGCCGCGGGCGGCGAGGGGCAGGTGCTGTCCACCGCGGGCAACCCGCTGGCCGTCGGCGAGCTGCGCGCCGCGAGCCCCGGCGCCCCGACCGTGCTCATCTACGGTCACTACGACGTGCAGGGCACCGGCGATCTCGCGGCGTGGGACTCACCCCCCTTCGAGCCGTCGATCCGCGACGGGCGCGTCTACGCGCGCGGCGCCGCCGACGACAAGGGCAACTTCCTGCCGCTGCTGCACGTCGCGTGCGCGCTGGCGGCCGACGGCGCGCTGCCGGTCAACGTGCGGGTTCTCGTCGAGGGCGAGGAGGAGGCCGGGGGAGAGGCCGTCGCCGAGTGGGTGCGCGCCGACGAGCGCCGCGCCGACTGCGCGATCGTCTACGACTCGGGGATGATCGACGAGCGCACGCCGGCCGTCACGGTCGGGCTGCGCGGCATCGTCCACGTCGACCTCGAGGTCCGCACGGCCGTGCGCGACGTGCACTCGGGCGTCTACGGCGGCAGCGTGCTCAACGCGCTGCACGTCCTGCACGCGATGCTCGCCGCCGTCCTGCCCGGGCCGGACGGCCGGCTGCGCGAGGAGCTGCGCGCCGGCATCGCCGCGCCGTCACAGGCCGAGCGCGAGTCGTGGGCCACGCTGCCGGCGGGCGACGCCCTGATCGCCGAGGTCGGCGCGCGCCCGCTGTACCCCGGCGCCGGCGACGAGTACTACGAGCGCAACGGCGCCGACGCCTCGCTCGACGTCAATGCCCTACATGCGGGCGAGCCGCGGACCATTGTCCCGGCGCTGGCCCGGGCGACGCTGTCCCAGCGGCTGGCCCCAGGGCAGCGCGCCGACGGGATACGCGCCGCGCTGGAGCGCCTGCTGCGCGAGGCGGCGCCCGACGGCGCCGAGGTGACGATCACGTTCCAGTGCGGCGACCCCGCGCTGTTCCCGCCCGACACGCCGGCGGTGGCGCTCGCGGCGCAGGCGCTCGAGCGCGCGTGCGGCGTGCCGGCCGCGCTCGTGCGCAGCGGCGGCTCGATACCGGTCGTCGCCGAGTTCGCCGCCCGCGGCATCCCGACCGTGGTCACCGGCTTCAGCGTCGAGGAGGACGCCTACCACGCGGCCAACGAGTCCTTCCGGCTCGCCGGCCTCGAGCAGGGCGAGGCCTCGTCGCGCGAGCTCTACCAGGCGCTCGCCGCGCTGGGCAGCGTGACGAAGCGATGACCGCGCACGTGGCGCACCTGCGTCTCGCCGAAGCGCTCGACCGGCAGCGGCGGGTAGGTGTGCCCGTGCAGCAGCATCGCGGGATGCTCGCGCTCGATGTACTCCCGTAGGCCGACGAGCCCGACGTGCGCTGGATCGTCGGGCTCGTCGTTGATCCCGAACGGCGGGCTGTGG
>DATBKW010000090.1:0-15306 GCA_036555665.1 Solirubrobacteraceae bacterium
GCGTCTCAGGCGACCGCTCGCGGGCGCAGGCGACGCGCCAGGGTCAGCGCTTCGTCGGCGTCGTCGAAGCCGATCTCGACCTTGTAGCCCGTGCCGCGGGGGCGGACGCGGACGTCGGTGCCGAGGGCCGCCGAGAGGGCATCGGCGATGCGCGTGCAGGCGGCCTCCTGGTCTGGGTGGACCGCCGCACGGCCGCGCGTGGCGGCGCGAGATGGGGCGTTGGCCTCGCGGGCGCGGTGCTCGAGGACGCGGACCGACCAGCCGCCGTCGACGGCGGCGCGTGCCAGCCGACGGCGGTCGGCGTGATCGTCAGCGAGCAGCAGCGCGCGGCCGTGGCCCTCGGTGAGCGAGCCATCCTCGACCAGGGCGAGCGCCTCGTCGGGGAGATCGAGCAGGCGCAGGAGGTTCGAGACCGCCACGCGGCTGCGGCCGACGCGACGGCCGACCTCCTCGCGCGTGAGCCCGAGCTCCTCGACGAGCGCGGCGACGGCGCGTGCGGCCTCGATCGGGTTGAGGTCCTCGCGCGCCATGTTCTCGATGAGCGCGACCTCGAGCGATTGCGCGTCGTCGCGCTGCTGGACGAGCGCCGGCAGGATCTCGAGGCCCGCGAGCTTCGCGGCGCGCCAGCGCCGCTCGCCGGCGACGAGCTCGTAGGTGCCTCCTGCCCGTGGGCGCACCAGCACGGGCTGTACGACCCCGCGCTCGCTGATCGACTCCGCGAGCGCCTGCAGCGCCTCTTCGTCGAAGCGCTTGCGCGGCTGGTCGGGATTGGGCGATACGAGCTCGACGGCCAGCTCGCGCAGCTCCGCGCCGTCGCGCTCGCCGGCCTCGGACACCGACAGGATCGCCGCGAGACCGCGGCCCATGCCGCGACGCTGCGCCCCGCTCATGCGGACACCTCCACGCTCCCGAGCGGCGTCGTGGCGCCACCCGGCAAGGACGCAGGGAGCGTGACGGGCATGGGCACGCGAGCGGCCGAGGACGCCGCCGGGCGGCGATCACGGCGCCGCTCAGCCACGGGCGGCTACCTCCTTGGCCAACTCGAAATAGGCCTCCGCCCCGCTCGAACCCGGGTCGTGGTGGATCACGGGCCGCCCGAAGCTGGGCGCCTCGCCGACGCGCACGCTGCGCGGGATGACCGTGTCGAAGACGAGCTGCGGGAAGTGCTCGCGGACCTCGCGCTCGACGTCGCGCGCCAGCCGCGTGCGGCCGTCGTGCATCGTCAGCAGCATCCCTGCGACCGCCAGGCGCGGATTGAGCTCACGCTGGATCAGGCCGAGCGTGTCGAGCAGGCCGGCGAGACCCTCGAGCGCGTAGTACTCGGCCTGCACGGGCACGATCACGCGGTCGGCCGCCACGAGCGCGTTGACGGTGAGCGGGCCGAGCGACGGAGGGCAGTCCAGCAGCGTGTACGCGAACTGATCGCGCAGCGGAGCCAGCGCGGCGCGCAGCCGTTGCTCGGACCCCGCTTCGCGCGGCAGCTCGACGTTGGCACCCGCCAGATCCGGATGAGAAGGGAGCACCGAGAGGTTGTCGATGCTGCTTTCCACCCGCGCGGCCTCGGCGCTCGCGTCCCCGCAGAGCACGTCGTAGACGCTGGGTTCGAGGTCCTTGGGCAGGCCGAGGCCGACGGTGGCGTTGGCCTGCGGGTCGATGTCGACCAGGAGCGTCGCGTATCCCGCCTCGGCGATGCACGCGGCCACGTTCACCGCGGTGGTCGTCTTGCCGACGCCGCCCTTCTGATTCGCGATCGCGTACACCGTTCCCATGGCGTCAAGCAAGCTAGCGACAGCACCGGTCGGAGGCTCTGGGCATTCGTTCGCCGCCGAAGCAGCTTCACCTTCTCCTTGAGGCTTGAATCGGTCGTTTGCGGGCCATTCCTGGTCGCCGCGGGTAGTCAGGCGGCGTTTGCCGCACCTTCCAGCTGAGGTAGAGATAGCGCTCGCGCGCGCCCGAGAAGGGCACGACGGGCGTGGCGACGGGCTCGCTCATGCCGAGAGCCTCCGCTGCCGCCGCGCCGTCCGCGATCTCGCCTGGCTCGACGCGCCCCTTCCACGCAACCAGGTGCCCCCCGACTTCCAGGAGCGGCGCCGCATACTCGACGAGCACGGGCAGGGAAGCAAGCGCCCGGGCGGTCACGAGATCGTGGGCGCCGAGTCCCGCCGGCCACGCCTCCGCCCGCGAACCGACGACCTCGACGTTGCGAAGGCCGAGCGACTCCGCGGCCCGCCCGATGAACGCGCATTTGCGCGCCACGCTCTCCACCAGGGCCACCCGCGCCTCCGGCAGCGCCACTGCGAGCACCAGCCCCGGAAAGCCTCCGCCAGAGCCGAGATCCGCGATCCGGCGCGCGGACCGAACCGCGTCCAACTCGAGCGCGACGAGCGAGTCCGCGATGTGGACGTCGACGGCCGCCGCGGGCGAGCGGACGCTCGTGATCGCGCTTGGCTCCGCGGCGACGAGTTCCAGAAGCATCCCAAGCTGCTCCACGGCTCCCGCGGGCAGTCCGTAACGAGACGCCAACTCGCCCAGCCGCGCGGCGACCTCGAAGGGCACCGTCAATCGTGAAACCTCCGCGCTAGGACACGAGCGGCGCGACGACCAGGTGGCGATCAGGCTCGTCGCCCTCGCTGTAGGTCTCGACGTCGCCGCGACCACGCAGGTACTCGTGCACGAGCTTGCGCTCGCTCGCCGTCATGGCGTCCATCGCCACCGGCCGGCCGTACCGGCGCGCATCGTCGGCGGCGTGATCGGCGAGACGGTGCAGTGCCTCGGCCCGGCGGGCGCGATAGCCCTCGGCGTCGATGACGACGCGCAGGTCGCCTTCGTCGCCGGCGCCGCGGGCCAGCGCGATGCGGAAGGCGATGTGCTGCACAGCGTCGATGGTCTGGCCGTGGCGGCCGATGAACAGGCCCAGATCGTCGCCGTGGACCGTGCCGGTGACGACCTCGCCCTCGCTCTCGACCTCGATCGAGCCCTTGAGACCGAGGGCCGACACGACCTCCTCGAGCACCTCGTGGACCGTCGCCTCCGCCACGTCGCTCATCAGCGCCGCCTCCCCGTCTTCTTCTTGCGCCGCTGCCGGGGCGGCCGCGGCGGAGCCGTGGTCCGGCGCTCGGCCGGCGCGCTGTCGGCGCGCTCGCCGCCCTTCGCCTCGGCCTTGTCCGAGTCGTCGTCCTTCGCCTTGTCCGGTTTCTTGCGCACCGGATTCGCAGTCGCGGCGGCCGTGCCCGACGGCACGGGCGCGCCCCGCACGGGCAACCCGGCTGTTCGCCTGATCACGTACTGCTGGCCGACCGTCCAGAGGTTCGTCGTGATCCAGTACACGATCAGGCCGGCGGGGAAGTGGAGGATGAACGGCACGAACACGAACGGCAGCGCGATCATGATCATGCGCTGGTTGCGGTCCGCCGTGACCGACATCAGCACGCTGGACAGCAGCTGCGAGCCGACGTAGAGCACGAGCAGCACGACCAGGACTGCGCCCGTCGCCGCCGCGGTCAGGTCCGGGATGAACAGGAACCCCGCGCTGCCGGGATCGACCTGGTTGCAGGTCGTCGCCGTGACCGTCGTGTGGTTCTCGGCTGCGTACTGGACGATGCCCGGGCAGATGTCCAGCTTCAGGTCCTTCCGCAGCATGTAGAACAGCGAGAAGAAGACCGGGAGCTGCAGCACCAGGGGAAGGCACGACCCGAACGGGTTGACCTTGTTCTCCTGGTAGAACTTCATCATCTCCTGATTCAGCCGCTGCTTGTCGTCCTTGTATTTCTCCTGCAGCTGCTTGATCTCGGGCGCGAGGCGCTGCAGCGCCTGCATCGACTTGAACTGCTTGAGCGTCAGCGGAATCAGGGCCGCGCGGACCACGATGGTCAGCGCGATGATCGAGAACCCCCACGAGAAGCCGACCGAGTCGTGGAAGAAGACCAGGATGCTGTCGAAGACATCGATCAGCGGCTGGACGATGTTGGCGATCGGGAGGGTGGTCATCGGTTCGGTTCGCGGCGGCGGAACAGGCGCTGGGCCTCCACGGGATCAAAGCCGCCGTGGCTGAACGGGTTGCAGCGCAGCAATCGCCACGCCGCCAGCACCAGCCCCCGCAGTATGCCGTAGTCACGGATCGCCTGAACGGCATAGGCGGAGCAGGTCGGCTCGTACTTGCAGCGCCGCGGCAGCGCCGGCGAGACCACGCGCTGGTAGGCGACGATCGGGGCCAGAACGAGGCGGCGCATCACGGCTGACCGCCCTCCGCCCCCGACGCGGTCTTGTCGACGAGCTCGGCCAACTCGCGCCTGACGCCGTCGAGCCCGTCGCGCTCGGCCAACTCGCGCACCTCGGGGCGCGCGACGACGACCACGTCCTGATCGTCGGGCAGGCGCTCGGCCAGTGTGCCGAAGGCCTCGCGCAGCAGGCGCTTGACCTTGTTGCGCTCGACGGCGCCGCCGACCTTGCGCGAAACCGACACGCCCAGGCGCGTGCCGTCGGCCGGCTCACCGGCCGACGAGCGGGGGAAGCTGTAGAGCACCAGGAAGCGGTTGCCGACCGACCTGCCCTGGCGATACACGCGCTCGAACTCCGCGCTGCGCGAGAGGCGCCCGCGCTTCGGGCGCCGGGCGGGCGGTCGCGGCAAGCGCTCCACCGCGGTCAGACGGTCAGCCGCTTGCGCCCCTTCGCCCGCCGGCGCTTGAGCGTGAGGCGGCCGGCGCGCGTACGCATGCGGGCGCGGAACCCGTGGGTGCGGGCGCGCTTGCGCTTCTTGGGCTGATAGGTGCGCTTCATGGCAGACGAAGTGGTCGATGACCGGCGCGCCAGTCTAGCGCGCGCGGGCCGTCGACATCCCGGTCCACACCTCATGCACAGGCCTGTGCATTGCCCTCGGACGGTTTTGTTCGCGATTTGCGACGTGCGCCCGTCCACCCCCTCGAGGCCCGGTCTCGGGCCCGCGACCCGTTGCTATAGTCGCCGCGCCGGTCGCCCCCGGGCGGCCTCCTCTCGATTTGCCCCGCCGGACGCTACCTGCCGAGGAGCCGACCGTCCCTGCCGTGACCGAAGACCCCGAGCACATCTGGAGCGCCGTTGAGGACGAACTGCGCCAGACGGTCCCGGCGGACATCTATGACATCTGGCTGGCCCCGCTGCGCGCCGTCGCCATCGAGGGCGACGTGCTGGTCGTCGAGGCGCCGCACGAGGTCAGGGCCTGGGTCGCCGAGCGCTTCGCGCGCGTCCTTCAGGTCGGCGCGGCCGCCGTCCTCGGCCCCGAGGTCACGGTCGACGTCCGCGGCGCCGCGACGCCCGGACGTGCACGTGGCCATAAGGCCGACCGTGCGGGTGCGGGCGACCTTCCCGACGACGGTCTGAACCCGAAGTTCACCTTCGAGCAGTTCGTGATGGGCGATGCCAACCGCTTCGCCCACGCCGCGGCGCTCACCGTCGCCGAGCTCCCCGGCCAGGCCTACAACCCGCTCTTCATCTACGGGCCACCCGGCGTGGGCAAGACCCACCTGCTGCATTCGATCGGCAACTACGTGCTCGCCTACGGCGGCGGGCTGTCGGTGCGCTACACGACCGTCGAGACCTTCACCAACGAGTTCCTTGCCGCGCTGCATCGCAACGACATGCACCGCTTCAAGGGCCGCTACCGCCACGCGGACGTCCTGCTCATCGACGACGTCCAGTTCCTCGCATCCAAGGCCAAGACCGAAGAGGAGTTCTTCCACACCTTCAACACGCTGCACGACACCGGCAGCCAGCTGGTCCTCACGTCCGACCGCCTGCCGGGCGACCTCGGAGCGCTCGAGGATCGCCTGCGCGAGCGATTCGAGGCCGGCCTGGTCACGGCCATCGCTCCGCCCGACCTCCCGACCCGCCTCGCCGTCCTGCGCAAGCGCGCCCAGCACGACGGCGTTGAGTTGGCCGACGACGGCGTCCTCGACCTCCTGGCCGAGCGCGCCCCCCACAACGTCCGCGCGCTCGAGGGCGCGCTCATCCGCGTCGTCGCCTTCGCCTCGCTGACCTCCCGGCCCATCACGACCGCGCTCGCCGGCGAGGTGCTCCGCGACCTCTACCCGGCATCAGCCTCCCGCGCGACCGAGCGCCTGACCGTCGAGCAGATCCAGGACATCACCGCCGAGGCCTTCGGCCTCACCCGCGGCGACCTTCTCTCCCACAACCGCGCCGCACGGTTCGCCTGGCCGCGACAACTCGCCATGTACCTCGCGCGCGAGCACACCGCCGAGACGCTGCCGGCCATCGGCAGAAGCTTCGGCGGCCGCAACCACACGACCGTTCTGCACGCATGCCGCCGCACAGCGGCCCGCCTCGCCGAGGACCCCGACGCCTTGGAGGTCGTTCGGGGCCTGACCGAACGACTGACCGCAAGCGGATCCCTCCGCCATGACTGACACACTCCGCCGGGTTTCCCACCACGCGATGTGCACGTCCAGGCCGCACCGTGCGGGCGTTTCTGCAGCGGTGCACATCTCAACAACCCCTATGACTTCAACCTCAATGAAAAGGTGGCCATCGTGAAGTTGTCGACGTCATCGCAGGAGCTTCTCGCACAGCTCCAGGTCGTCTCGCGCGTGGCGTCGACGCGCAGCGCCGTCCAGGCTCTCTCGGGGGTGCAGATCGCAGCCGACGAGTCGGTGCAACTGCGCGCGACCGACATGGAGGTCGGCCTGCGCGTCCCCCTCGAAGCGACGGTCGAGCGCCCGGGCACCGTCGTGCTCCCCGCCCGGCTTCTGCTCGACGTCGTACGGCAGTTGCCCAGCGGCGACGTGTCGCTCGAGCTGCGGCCCACCGAGCAGGACGTGGAGGTCGTCGCCGGCCCGGCGCGCTTTCACATTCGCATCCTGCGCGCCGAGGACTTTCCGCCCCTGCCCGAGCCGGGCGGCGACCAGATCGTGACCATGCCGGCTCCGGCCTTCACCGAGACGATCGCGCGTGTCGCGCGGTCGGCCTCGCGCGACGAGACGCGCCCGATCCTCACCGGCATCCTCGTGTCCGCCACCGGTGAGGAGCTGCGGATGGTCGCCACCGACTCCTACAGGCTCAGCGTCAAGGAGACGCACCTGGAGGCGGCCCTGCCCGAGGGCTTCGAGGCCAACGTGCCCGCCCGCGCGCTGGAGGAGCTCGGCCGCCTCGTGCGCGAAGACATTGACGACATCCGCATCGGCGTGCGCGCCAACCAGGTCGTCTTCGAGGTCGACGGGCTGGCGCTGTCGTCGCGCCTGATCGATGGTCAGTTCCCGAACTACCGCCAGCTCCTGCCGGAGGCCTACGAGCACGAGCTGACGATTAACCGCGAGGAGCTCCTCGAGGTCGTGCGGCGCATCAGCCTCATGGCGCAGAAGAACGCGCCGCTGCGGCTGTCGTTCAGCGAGGGCGAGGTGCGCGTGTCGGCCCAGACGCCCGATGTCGGCGAGGCCAGCGAGCCGCTCCCAGTGCCGTTCGCCGGCGAACCATTCGAAATCGGCTTCAACCCGGAATTCCTCATCGCCGGCCTGGAGAGCGCGGGCTCCGACGACGTCGTGGTCAAGCTCATCAGCCCGCTGCGCCCGGGGCTGCTGGAGTCCGCCGACGGCAGCGGCTTCCTCTACCTGATCATGCCCATCCGCCTGAACGTGTGAGGCGATGGCGGTTGAACGTGTGAGGCGGCGATGCGGTCCGGACCGGTGAGCCGGCGGTGGTGGTGACGCGCGTCCACCTGCGCGACTTCCGGACCTACGCGTCGGCCGAGGTCGACCTTGGGGAGCGGCTCACCGTGGTGCACGGCCCCAACGGCGCCGGGAAGACGAACCTGCTGGAGGCGCTGTACTTCGGATGCACCGGCCGCTCGTGCCGGACGACCAACGAGCGGGAGGTCGTGCGCTTCGATGCTCCGGCCGCGCGCGTGGAGGTGCGCGGGCATGACCGGGACGGCGAGCACGAGCTCAGCGTCGGTTTCCAGCCCGGCGAGGCCAAGCGCTTCAAGGTCGACGGGGCGCCGGCCGAGCGCCTGCTCGATGCACCACACCGCCCGCTGGTCAGCGTGTTCCTGCCCGATCGCCTGGAACTGGTCAAGGGGCCGCCGGCGCTGCGCCGCTCGCACCTCGACCAGCTCGTCGCCGCACTGTGGCCGGTGCGCGCCGCGACGCGGCGCGCCTACGGGCAGGCGCTCGCCCAGCGCAACGCGTTGCTGGCGCGCGTGCGCGCCGGCGGCGCGCGTACGGCGCTGGCCGCGTGGGACCTCGAGCTCGCGCGCCATGGCATCGCCCTGCGCGACGATCGCGCGGCGGCGGTTGAGCTGCTGGCCGAGCGCTTCGTCGCGGCTGCGGAGGAACTGGGCCTCGACGGCGAGCCCGAACTGCGCTACCGCCCGCGCTCCCGCGCCGCCGGGCCGGAGGAGCTTGCGGCGGAGCTGGCCGAGCGCGTGGACGCCGATCTCGAACGCGGCTTCACCACGCACGGGCCACACCGCGACGACCTCGCGCTGCTGCGCGACGGGCGCGAGCTGCGCGTCTACGGCTCGCAGGGCGAGCAGCGTCTCGCGCTGCTGGCGCTCCTGCTCGCCGAGCGGACGGCGCTGGAGAAGGAGCGCGGGGAGCCACCGCTGCTGCTGCTCGACGACGTCATGAGCGAGCTCGACGCCACGCGCCGCGAGTGCCTGGTCGAGCGTCTGCGCGTCGGACAGGCGGTGGTCACGACGACCGACCTCGCGCACGTCCCCGGGGCCGACGAGCCCGATGTCGTGCGTCTGCGCGTGGAAGGCGGCGTGGTCGTCGAGGACGAAGTGGCGGCGTGAGGCGCCACGACCCGCGCCCACTGTCGCACGCGATAGCGGCGCTCGCCGATCGGCTCGCGCCGCAGACGACGCTGGCCGAGGTCCAGCGCGTGTGGCCGTCGGCGGTGGGCGAGGCGATCGCCGCCCAGGCCGACCCCACCGGCGAGCGCGCCGGCGTGCTGACGGTGACCTGCTCGTCGGCGGTCTGGGCCCAGGAGCTCGACCTCATGGGGCCCGAGCTCGTGGGCCGCCTCAACGCCGCGCTCGGCGCCGACGCGCTGCGCGCGCTGCGGTGCTCGGCGGCACCGGCCCGGGGCTGGTCGTAAGCTCTACCGGCGCTTGACCGCGCGAGCCAGATAGCTGCGGCCCGCCTTGACGTTCAGCGTCTTGTGGCGCTTGAAGTCGTTGACGCTGACGACGCCGCGGCGGACCCTGGTCAGCGTCCCGTCGCACTCATCCTGGGTGAGCCAGATCGTGCCACGGACCGTCGCCGAGCTGTACTTGCCCGTCGTGCGGAACTTGCCCTTGCCGTTGCCCCAGAGCTTGCCGAGCACGCCCTTGGGCCCCTTCTTCTTGTCGACGACGGCCGAGCGCGCGCGCTTGAGCGGCGCGCATTGCGAGCGCGCGATCTCGTCGCGGAGCACGAGCTCCGTGATGAGGGCCTTCGCCTTCTTGGGCTTCTTCTTCGGGACGGACTGCTTGATCTGGAAGATGCCGTCGTAGAACTGCGCGGTCTGCAGCTTCTTGCCGCCGGTATCGGCCGCCGAGGTCAGCGCCACCCGGCCCTTACGGGTGTCGACGATCGACCCGACAGGGATGTTGGCCGCGCCGGTGAGCGTCACGTAGCCGTGTCCCGGCCGCTTGACGCGCACCTTGCCGGACACGACCTTCACGACGACCGACTTGCCGGGAACGGGAGGTGGCGGCGCGCTCGGCGCCGGGGCCGGCAGCGGTGTGGCGCCTGCGGTTGTGTTGAGCAGCACGGCCAGCGCGTTCGCCGTGTCGTCGGAGACCGCGAGGTCCGGCTTGCCGTCGCCGTTGAAGTCGGCCGCCGCGACCCCGTTGGCATGCGGCGCGGAGATCGGCCCACCGTCGGCGACAAAGCCGCCGGCCGCCTGGCGCAGAAGGACCGTGACCGTGCCGGCCGTGTTGCTGGTCGCCGCGAGGTCGGGTCGTCCGTCGGCGTTGAAGTCGGCGATCGCGAGGCCGAGCGCGCCCGCGCCCACCGGGATCGGCGTCTCGGCGGCGAAGCCGCCCCCGGGCTGGCGGATGAGCACGTTCACCGTGTTCGTCCCGAGTACGGCCACGGCGATGTCCGCCAGGCCGTCGCCGTTGAAGTCGCCGGCGTCGATGCCCTCGGGGGAGCTGCCGACCGGGATCGCGGCGCCCTCCGGGGTGAAGCCCGTGTTGGTCGCGTTGCGCACGAAGACGGACACCGTTCCGCTGCCGAGATTGGAAATCGCGATGTCCGGGCGCCCGTCGCCGTTGAAGTCGGCGGCCACGAGATCGCGCGGCGTGGTGCCGCCCGTGGGGATCGCCGTACCCTCCAGGGCGAAGCCGGTGTTGGCCGCGTTGCGCAGGAAGACGCTGAGGGTCGAGCCGTTGTAGCTCACGGCCGCGATGTCCGGACGCCCGTCGCCGTTGAAGTCCGCGGCGGTCACGGACCCGGTGCTGCCGACGGTGAGCGGCGTCTCGGGCGCGAACCCCCCGCCCGGCTGGCGAATCATCACGCTGACGGTTCCGCCGCTGAAGTTCTGCGTGGCGACGTCCGGAAGGCTGTCGCCGTTGAAGTCGGCGGCGACGCCGTAGCCGGGACCTCCTCCGACCGGGAACGGCGAGCCCGGCTCGGCCGCGAAGCCGCCCGCGCCGCGCAGGAAGACGGACAGGTTGCTTCCGGTGCCGTTGACGGTCGCCACATCGGTGCGGCCGTCGCGGTTGAAGTCCGCGGCCACAACGCCGTAGGGCTGTGCGGCGCCGACCGCGTACGGCGAGCCCTCCGGGGCGAACGAGGCGTGCGCGGATGCGGGCGCGGCGATCCCCGCGAGCGCCATCACAACGGGCCACCGTGCCCTCTGGCGCCAGCGCGCCGCGGTCCTCATCGGCGCAGCATCGCTACCTCGGTTACCGAGTGCAATGCGGCGACCTGGACGACCGGTGAGCATGGCCGCCGCGCCGTGTGTCCGAAGGGCGACCGTTCTGAGCGCATTTTGCCGCGATTTGCAGCAATTTCGTGACAGTGCAGGGCGCGGATCCGGGGGTCCCGTGTGCTATTCTTCTGTCAACCAGTTGCTCGAGCCCCGGCCGGGTGGCGACTAGCCCGAGACCGGGGTTCTTCACGTCTACGGAGGCACGTTGGCGCAGGACTCAGAACCCACGAACGGCCGGCGGAAGCCGGCCGCCTACGACGCCCAGGACATCACAGTTCTGGAGGGCCTCGAGGCGGTCCGCAAACGCCCCGGCATGTACATCGGGTCGACCGGCCTGCGTGGTCTGCATCACCTCGTCTATGAGGTCGTCGACAACTCCGTCGACGAGGCCCTCGCCGGCCGTGCCACGCGGGTGGACGTCACCATCCACCCCGACAACTCGGTCACCGTCGTCGACGACGGCGCCGGCATCCCCGTCGGGACGATGGAGAAGGAGCAGCGACCCGCGGTCGAGGTCGTGCTCACCGTCCTGCACGCCGGCGGCAAGTTCGGCGACGGCGGCGGCTACAAGGTCTCCGGCGGCCTGCACGGCGTCGGCGTGTCGGTCGTCAACGCGCTGAGCGAGTCGCTGATCGTCGAGATCCGCCGCGACGGCCACGTGTGGACCCAGGAGTACGAGCGCGGCAAGCCCCAGTACGACCTGCGCAAGGGCGAGGCGACCAAGGAGACCGGCACGACGATCAGCTGGCTGCCCGACGACGAGGTCTTCGAGTCGCTGGACCACGACTTCTCGATCCTCGAGCAGCGTCTGCGCGAGACGGCCTTCCTCACCCGCGGCCTGCGCATCTCGCTGACCGACGAGCGCTCGGGCGGCCACAAGGTCGAGTTCCAGTACGACGGCGGCATCGAGGACTTCGTCAAGTTCCTCAACGAGAACAAGGACCCGATCCAGAAGAAGGTCATCTTCTTCGAGGGCGAGTCCGAGGAGGGCTCGGTCGAGGTCGCGATGCAGTGGAACGGCTCCTACCAGGAGTCCGTCTTCTCGTTCGCCAACAACATCAACACGCACGAGGGCGGCTCGCACCTGTCGGGCTTCCGCAGCGCGCTGACCTACGTCCTCAACCGCTACGCGCGCGAGAAGGGCCTGCTCAAGGAGAAGGACGACAACCTCTCCGGCGAGGACGTGCGCGAGGGGCTCACCGCGGTGATCTCGGCCAAGCTGGCCGACCCGCAGTTCGAGGGCCAGACGAAGACCAAGCTCGGCAACCCCGGCATGGAGGGCTTCGTCCGCTCGATCGTCAACGCGCGGCTGGCCGAGTTCCTCGAGGAGAACCCGTCGGAGGCCAACCAGGTCCTGCGCAAGGCCGTGCAGGCCGCACAGGCCCGCGCGGCGGCGCGCAAGGCGCGCGACCTCACGCGGCGCAAGAGCGCGCTGGAGAACTCGCGCCTGCCGGGCAAGCTGGCCGACTGTTCGGTCAAGGACCCGGCGCTGAGCGAGATCTTCATCGTCGAGGGCGACTCGGCGGGAGGCTCGGCCAAGCAGGGGCGCGACCGCAACACCCAGGCCGTCCTGCCGCTGCGCGGCAAGATCCTCAACGTCGAGCGCGCGCGGATCGACAAGGTCCTGCAGAACCAGGAAATCCAGGCGCTCATCACCGCGATCGGCACCGGCGTGCGCGACGAGTTCGACCTCGAGCGCGCCCGCTACCACAAGGTCATCCTCATGACCGACGCCGACGTCGACGGCGCCCACATCCGCACGCTCGTGCTGACGCTGCTCTTCCGCGAGATGCAGGAGCTCATCGAGGCCGGCTACGTCTACATCGCCAAGCCGCCGCTCTACAAGCTCAAGCAGGGCCGTAACGAGCGCTACGTCGAGAAGGACTCAGAGCTCGAGGAGATTCTGCTCGCCGACAAGTTCGAGCGGTTCGAGATCCTCGACGGCAACGGCACGCCGTTCAAGCTCACCGACGCGCGCTGGCAGAAGTACACGCGTCTGCGCAAGCAGTACGAGGGCTGGGCCAGCGCGCTGCGCGCCGAGCACGGCCACGACACCGTGCGCTTCCTCGAGGAGAGCTCGCTGCTCGACGAGCAGGCCGCGACGGCCGACGAGGCGCTGGCGATCATCAAGCGCGCGGCCAAGGACGGAGCGGTCCACACGACCGAGCTCGTCGACGAGGGCGACGACGTCATGCGCGTGCGCGCGATCGAGACTCGCACCGGCTTGGCGCAGACGCACCGCATCAAGCGCGCCCTCTTCGACTCGCACGAGTACAAGACGTTCATGAAGGTCCACGCCGCGCTGGTCGAGCTGGCCGGCGAGCCGCCCTTCACCGTGACCCTCGGCGACAAGACCGAGGAGGCGCTGTCCTTCGAGGCGCTGCGCGAGGCGGTGCTCGAGGTCGCGCGCCGCGGCATCAACGTCCAGCGCTTCAAGGGCCTTGGCGAGATGAACGCCGAGCAGCTGCGCGAGACGACGATGGACCCCGAGACGCGGACCCTGGCGCAGGTGACGATGGAGGACGCCGCGGCCGCCGATCGCATCTTCTCGATGCTGATGGGCGAGGTCGTCGAGTTCCGGCGCAAGTTCATCGAGGACAACGCGCTCGCGGCGACCGTGGACGTTTAGGAAGGAAGGTGGCCTAGCCAATGGCCGGCACGGAGATCATCGGCGGCGGCAACATCGAACCGCGCGCGCTCGAAGACGAGATGCGCAGCGCGTATCTCGACTACGCGATGTCGGTCATCGTGTCGCGCGCGCTGCCCGACGTGCGCGACGGCCTGAAGCCGGTGCACCGGCGCGTCTTGTTCTCGATGAACGAGAGTGGGCTGACGCCGGCCCGCGGCTACGTCAAGTGCGCCAGCGTCGTCGGCGACGTGATGGGCCGGTACCACCCGCACGGCGACTCGCCGATCTACGACACGCTCGTGCGGCTCGCGCAGGACTTCTCGATGCGCTACCCGCTCGTCGACGGGCAGGGCAACTTCGGTTCGATCGACGACGATCCGCCCGCCGCCATGCGCTACACCGAGGCGCGCCTGACGCGCCTGGCGATGGAGATGCTGCGCGACCTCGACCAGGACACGGTCGACTTCGAAGCCAACTACGACGGGCGCTACCAGATCGCGACCGTCCTGCCGGCGCGCTTCCCGAACCTTCTCGTCAACGGCTCGTCGGGCATCGCGGTCGGGATGGCGACGAACATCCCGCCCCACAACCTGCGCGAGGTGACGGACGCGGTCATCGCCTTCATCGACGACCCGTCGATCTCGGTCGAAGGTCTCATGCGCCACATCAAGGGCCCCGACTTCCCGACCGGCGGCCTCATCCTCGGCAGGCAGGGCATCCGCGACGCCTACGAGACCGGCCGCGGCCGAGTTCGCGTCCAGGCGCGCGCCCACATCGAGCCCATCGGGCAGGGCAAGGAGGCGATCATCGTCACCGAGCTGCCCTTCACGGTGAAGAAGGGCGGCGACGGCGGCCTGATCCAGAAGATCGCCGACCTCGTCCACGACAAGAAGGTCCCCGACATCACCGACCTGCGCGACGAGACCGACCGCAACGGCATGCGGCTCGTCATCGAGCTCAAGCGCGACGCGATCCCCAAGGTCGTGCTCAACCAGCTCTACAAGCACACGGCGATGCAGACGACGTTCGGCGTCAACATGGTCGCGCTCGTCGACCGCGTGCCGCGGACGCTGTCGTTGCGCGAGGTCATCGCCGCCTATGTCGCGCACCAGCGCGAGGTCATCGTCCGGCGCACGAAGTACGAGCTCGCGCAGAAGGAGGCGCGGGCCCACATCCTCGAGGGCCTGCTCATCGCGATCGACAACCTCGACGCGGTGATCGAGCTCATCCGCGCCTCGCGCGATCGCGAGAGCGCGCGCCAGGAGCTCATGTCGCGCTTCTCGCTGACGCAGATCCAGGCGACGGCGATCCTCGATCTGCGACTGTCGCAGTTGACCGCGCTCGAGTCGGAGTCGATCCGCTCCGAGCACGCCGACGTGCTCGAGCGCATCAAGGAGCTGCGCGAGATCCTCGGCGACGAGGGCCGTGTGATGGGGCTGATCAAGGAGGAGCTGGGGGAGATCGCCGAGCGCTTCGCCGACGAGCGGCGCACGGAGATCACGGCGAGCGAGGACGAGATCGACATCGAGGACCTCATCGCCGACCAGCAGATGGTCATCACCATCACGAAGTCCGGCTACATCAAGTCGCTGCCGCTGGCCACCTACCGCAAGCAGCACCGCGGCGGCGTGGGCGTGACCGGGATGGACATGAAGGACGGCGACTACATCGAGCACCTCTTCGTGTGCTCGTCGCACGACTTCCTGCTCTTCTTCTCCAACCGCGGCAAGGTCTACCGCTCCAAGGTCTACGAGCTGCCCGAGGCCTCGCGC